>CAZDSO010000086.1:0-20346 GCA_964508045.1 uncultured Planctomycetia bacterium
TGAGCTACGAAAAGGAAGGGAGGGACATGACCTACGTACACCGCGAAACGCTCACTTCGGTTTCGTGTTGACGGGAAGCCGGGAAGCCACTAGGGTCGATGAGATACGGATATCACCTTTTCTTCGGGTCGAGAGCGCGGGCCCGGATCGAAAGGATGGGCATCATGCAGGAAGCCGGGGAACTGGGCAAGTGCCCCACGGGCATCCGGGGGCTGGACGAGATCACCGGCGGGGGCCTTCCCCGCGGCCGGACCGCCCTGGTCTGCGGGGGCCCCGGTTGCGGGAAGACGTTCCTGGCCATGGAGTTCCTCGTCCACGGCGCGGAGGCCTTCGGCGAGCCCGGCGTCTTTTTCTCGTTCGAGGAATCGGAGGCGGAGCTGAAGGAGAACTTCCGCTCGCTCGGCTTCGATCTCCAGGGCATGGTCGAGGCGAGGCGCCTGGCCTTCGACCACGTCCACATCGAGCGCTCGGAGGTGATCGAGACGGGCGACTTCGACCTGGAGGCCCTGTTCCTCCGCATCGAGGACGCGGTCGAGACCGTGGGGGCGCGGCGCATCGCCCTCGACACGATGGAATCCCTGTTCTCCACGCTTCCCAACGAGACGGTGATCCGCTCGGAGCTGCGGCGCCTCTTCCGCTGGCTGAAGGAGAAGGGGCTCCTCACCGTGCGGTCGATCCGTCCCACGCACCTCGGCCTCGAGAGCCACCTCATGGAATTCCAGGACGAGATCCTCCGGCTCGACCCGGCGCACGTGGCGTTCGATCCGCTTTCCGATCTGATCAACGCGGGCGAGCGGACCATGCTGCGCTCGATGTAGACGATGACTTCGACCCAAGAGGATCACACGGCCTTCCCCCCGTCGCCGGACGCCGGCGGGGAGGCGGGCCCGCGATGGACGCTGCGCCTCTACGTGGCCGGCATGACGCCGCGGTCCCTGACGGCGATCCGCAACCTCAAGGACTTCTGCCGGCGCCGACTCGCCGGGCGCGTCGACCTGAGGGTGGTGGACGTCTACCAGCAGCGGGGGCTGGCCCGGGAGGCGCGGATCGTGGCGGCGCCGACGCTGATCAAGGTGGCGCCGGAACCCGTACGGCGGTTCATCGGGGATTTGTCGAGGACGGACGCCCTGGCGCATGCGCTGGGGCTCGAGCCGGAAGGCTCCCCCTGAGGCGGCGCGAGCGTTCCGGGGGGCCTTCGCCGCGAGCGGAGACGGGATGGATGCAGACAGCGTGATGGCCGGAAAGGAACCGAGTCACGAGGAGACCCGCCGGCAGCTCGAGGAAGCGCGCCAGGCACTGGCCGCGATCCGCCGGGGGGCCATCGACGCCGTGGTGGTTTCGGACGCCCGAGGCGACAAGGTCTATTCCCTGGAGGGCTCGGAAACCCCCTACAGGATTCTGGTGGAGACCATGAACGAGGGGGCGGCCGTCCTCACGGCCCAGGGGGATCTCAGCTACGGCAACGCCCGCCTGGCCGGGATGCTGGGGACGCCGCTGGAGGACCTTGTCGGGACCTCGTTCCGCCTGCGGGTGGCGGAATCGCAGAGGGATCGGTTCCTCTCGCTGCTCCGGGAGGCGCGCGAGACGCCGGTCCGCGGGGAGATCGACGTCCTCACGCCGGGCGGCGAGACGCTTCCGGCGCTCGTCTCCCTGGCCCCGGGGGGGGGGAAGGACGAGGCGGTGGGGATGGTGCTGACGGACCTTTCCGGCCAGCGGGAAGCGGAGCGGGAGAAGGCGGCCCTGCGTCGGCAGCTCCAGCATGCGCAGAAGCTGGAGGCGGTGGGCCGGCTGGCCGGGGGGGTCGCGCACGACTTCAACAACATGATGCACGTGGTCACGGGCTACGCCCGCCGGGGCCTTCGCAAGGCGAAGGCCGGTTCCGCCCTTCACGACATCCTGGAACGGATCCTGGAGGCGGGGAGCCGGTCCGCGGCGCTGACGCGCCAGCTGCTGGCGTTCGGGCGGCGTCAGATCATGCGGCCCGTGGAGATGGACCTCCGCGAGAGGATCGAGGAGATGCGGGAGATCATCGAGGGGGCGGTGGGGGAGAACGTCCGGATCGAGACGCGCTACGACGAAGCGGCGGGCACGGTCCGCCTGGATCCCGTCCAGGTCGACCAGATCCTCATGAACCTCGTGATGAACGCGCGCGACGCCATGCCGGAGGGGGGCTCGCTGCGGATCACGGTGGCGCCGGCGGTCATCGAGAAGGCGAAGGCGAGCGGGCACGAGGACGTGTCGCCGGGACGGTACGTGCTGTTCACGGTGGCGGATTCCGGAACGGGCATGGACGAGGCGACGCGGTCGCACATCTTCGAGCCGTTCTTCACGACCAAGGCGGCGGGGGAGGGGACGGGACTCGGCCTGCCCATGGTCTTCGGCACGGTGAAGCAGAGCGGGGGACACCTCGAGGTGGAGAGCGCACCGGGCGAGGGGACCGTCTTCCGCCTCTTCTTTCCCGCGGCGGGGGGCGAGGCGCAGACGCGGCCGGCCGCCGAGGCCCCGGACAGCGCCGCGCCCGGCGGCGAAGAGACGATTCTCCTGCTGGAGGACGAGGACGCCCTTCGCGAGCTGCTCGCCTCCGATCTGAGGGAGACGGGCTACCGCGTCCTGGAGGCGCGCGACCCGGCGGAGGCCTTGAAGAGGGCCTCGGAGACGGAGGGGCCCATCGACCTCCTCCTCAGCGACGTGGTCCTTCCGATGATGAACGGTCCCCAGGCCGGCGAGGCGATCCGGCGCATCCGGCCCGGTCTGAAGGCGCTCTACATGTCCGGGTACGCGGAAAAGGACGTGAACCTCCAGGGCCTTCCCCGCGTCGAGGACGCCGTCCACCTGGAAAAGCCCTTTTCCAGGGACGAGCTGGGCCGCCGGGTGCGCGCCGCGCTGGACGGCTGAGAGGACCGCTCCGGGAGGAGCCATCCCGGACCGGAAAGAAGGTGCCGGATGATCGACCTGTCGGCGTCCCCCCTGGCGGTCAACCTCGGCGTCTTCCTGGCCTCGGCGCTGGTCATCGCCTTCTTCGGGACGCGGCTGGCGTCGCTGGGCGACCGCCTCGCGGACCGCACGGGGCTCGGGGAGGCGGTCACGGGAACGATCTTCCTGGGCTTCATCACGGCGCTTCCCGGCCTGGCGGCCTCGATCACGGCCGCGCTGGACGGCCACCCGGGGCTTGCCATCAGCAACGCGCTGGGCGGCATCGCGATCCAGACGGCGTTCCTCCCCGCCGCGGATCTGATCTACCGGAAGGCCAACCTCGAGCATGCCGCGGCCTCCGTCACCAACATGATCCAGACGGCCGTCCTCATCGTGCTCCTTGCGCTTGTGCTCCTGGGGCTCACGGGCCCCGGGGCGACGGTCGCCCACGTCCATCCCCTCACGCTGGTCCTGTTCCTGGCGGCGGGGGCGGGGTTCTGGCTCGCCGTCTCCAGCAGCAGCAAGCCCATGTGGCGGCCGAAGAGGACGTCGCAGACGGTGGAGGACGTCCCGAAGAAGGCGCACCTCCGCGAGAGCCTGGCCTGGCTCCTGGCGTGGGTGGCGGTCAGCGCGGTGTTCGTCACGGCCGCCGGGGCCCTCGTGGCCCACACGACCGGCAACATCGCGGAGCAGACGGGGATGTCGGACACGCTGACGGGGGGGCTCTTCTCCGGCGTGGCCACCTCGCTTCCGGAGCTGTTCACCACGATGGGGGCGGTGCGGCGCGGCGCACTGACGCTCGCGGTGAGCGACATCGTGGGGGGGAACTTCTTCGACGTGCTGTTCGTCTTCGCGGCCGATTTCGTCTATGTCCAGGGGTCCCTCTATCACGCGCCGGGCGTCGGCCTGCGCGAGGGGTTCCTGGTGGGGCTCGCGATCCTTCTCAACGCCACGCTGCTTTTGGGCCTTCTCTACCGCCAGCGGGCGGGTCCGGCGAACATCGGTTTCGAGAGCGTCTTGATGCTGCTCGCGTACGGCGCGGGCTTCCTGGTCCTGAGCCTCTGGCTCTGATCCTGCCGTAGCCGAAGGCGACGCCCACGGGCCCGGACCCTGTCCGCCTGCAACGCCCTGCCCGCTCCGCCGCCGTTTTTCCGCATCCCCGCGCCGGGCATGGAACTTGCACGCTTGAACGCGCAAGCCCGCGATGCGGGCGCGTGCTTTTCCCGAGACCGGTGTGGAGAAGGAGGAGGCATGAACGAGCAAGAGGCCCTCGTCCTGACGTTCGACGAGATCGGGCGGGACGACGGATCGCTGGTGGGGGGCAAGAACGCCTCGCTGGGGGAGATGATCCGCAACCTCAAGGCGGAGGGGGTGCGCGTGCCGCCGGGATTCGCCACGACGGCGAAGGCCTACCGGTCCTTTCTCTCGGAAAACGACCTCGAGCCGCGGATCCGCGAGGCGCTGTCCCGGCTGGAGGGTTCGGAGACGGATCTGGCGTCGGTGGGCGAGTCGGTGCGGAGCGCCATCCTGGAATCCGCCTTTCCGGAGGCGGTGGAGGCGGCGATCCGGGAGGGCTACGCGGATCTCTGCCGGTCGGAGGCGCGGGAGTCGGCGGCGGTGGCGGTGCGCAGCAGCGCCACGGCGGAGGATCTACCGGGGGCCAGTTTCGCGGGGCAGCAGGAGACGTTTCTGAACGTGCGCGGTTCGGAGGCGCTTCTCGAGGCGTGCCGGAAATGCTTCGCCTCGCTGTTCACGGACCGGGCGATCAGCTACCGGCGCAGGAACGGCTTCGACCACCTGGAGGTGGCGCTGTCGGTGGGCGTGCAGACGATGGTGCGCTCCGACAAGGCGGGGGCGGGCGTGATGTTCACGCTGGACACGGAGACGGGGTTTCCGGACGTGGTGATCGTGAACGCGGCGCATGGGCTGGGGGAGAGCGTGGTGCAGGGGACGGTGATTCCGGACGAGTACCGGGTGTTCAAGCCGCTGCTGGGGCGTTCGGATCTCCGGCCGGTGCTGGAGAGGGAGGCGGGCTCCAAGGAGACGAAGATCGTGTACGCGGAGGAGGGCGGCACGCGGGAGGTGGAGACGCCGCCGGCGGAGCGGTCCCGATTCGTGCTTTCGGAAGAGGAGGCGCTTCGGCTTTCGCGGTGGGCGGTGCGGATCGAGGAGCACTACGGGACGCCGATGGACATCGAGTGGGCGAAGGACGGGGAGACGGGGGATCTCTTCGTGGTGCAGGCCCGCCCGGAGACGGTGCAATCGCGGCGCAAGGCGTCGTCGAGGACGGTGTACACGCTCAAGGAGCGGGGGGAGGTGCTGGCGGAGGGCCTGGCCGTCGGAGACGCGGTGGCGAGCGGGGAGGCGTCGGTGCGAACGGACCTGGCGTCGCCGGAAGGATTCAAGCGGGGATCGATCCTGGTGACGGAGATGACGGACCCGGACTGGGTACCTTTGATGAAGCGTGCGGGGGCGGTGGTGACGGAGCACGGGGGCCGGACGAGCCACGCGGCGATCGTGAGCCGCGAGCTGGGCGTGCCGGCAGTGGTGGGGGCGGAGGACGCGACGAAGACGCTGGCGGACGCCGGGAGCGTGACGGTCTCCTGCGCGGAAGGTGAGACGGGTTTCGTGTACCGGGGGTCGCTGCCCTTCGAGGAGGAGCCGATCGAGGCGGGGGAGGCGCCGGAGACGAAGACGGCGGTGATGATGAACCTGGCCTCGCCGGAGGGGGCGTTCCGCTGGTGGGCGCTTCCCTCGGACGGGATCGGTCTTGCGCGGATGGAGTTCATCGTGAACAACGCGATCCGGGTGCACCCGCTTGCGCTTCTCCGCTTCGACGAGGTCGAGGACGAGGAGGCGCGGGAGCGCATCGAGAGGATCACAGGGGGCCGTGAGGACAAGGGGGGATTCTTCGTCGAGCGTCTGGCGCGGGGTCTTGCGAAGATCGCAGCCTCGGTGCACCCGCGGCCGTGCATCGTCCGTTTCAGCGATTTCAAGACGAACGAGTACGCAGGGCTGATCGGCGGCCGGGGATTCGAGCCCGCGGAGGAGAACCCCATGCTCGGTTTCCGCGGGGCCTCCCGCTACACGAGCGAGCGATACCGCGACGCCTTCGCGCTGGAATGCCGGGCGGTGAAGACGGCGCGCGAGGAGATCGGGCTGGAGAACATCAAGGCGATGGTGCCGTTCTGCCGGACGCTGGAGGAGGCGGACGGCGTTCTGGAGGCGCTCTCACGCAACGGGCTCGAACGCGGAAAAGGGGGCTTCGAGGTCTACGTGATGGCCGAGATCCCCTCGAACGTGGTGCTGGCCCGCGCCTTCGCGCAACGCTTCGACGGCTTCTCCATCGGCTCGAACGACCTCACCCAGCTGACGCTGGGGGTGGACCGCGACGCGGAGGTCCTGTCCCACCTCTTCTCGGAGAAGAACCCGGCGGTGAAGGATCTCATCCGGCGCCTGATCGAGGAGGCGCACGCCGAGGAGACCCCGGTGGGGCTGTGCGGCCAGGCGCCCTCGGACGACCCGGATTTCGCCCGGTTCCTGGTGGAGGCGGAGATCGATTCGATCTCGGTGGAGCCGGACAGCCTCGCGGCGGTGAGGGAGAAGGTGGCGGAAGCGGAGGCGGGCCGGGGCGGCGCGAGAAAGGCGGGAAAACGGAAGACGGAACGGCGGTTCTGAGCCTCTACCTTCCAATCTTCGCGATGTGCTTCTCGACCTGTTTCAGGGTGCGCGTGTTGAGGACGTCCTTGCGCTCGAGCCAGCCCCGGCGGGCCACGTCCACCCCGTAGGGCATGAAGGAGAGGCCCGCCAGGCTGTGGGCGTCGGTGCAGATCACCAGCGTCACGCCGGCTTCCGCGGCCCGCTTGCAATAGATGTCGGGAAGATCGAGCCGGTTGGGGTAGGCGTTGATCTCCAGGCAGACGTGGGAAGCGGCCGCCGCCTCGAAGACGCGGTCCAGATCCAGCGCGATCGGCTCGCGCTTTCCGATCTCCCGGCCCGTGGGATGCGAGATCGCGTGGACCACGCCGCTCTCGATCGCCGAGAGGACGCGGGCCGTCATCGCCTTCTCGGGGAGATCGAAATGGGAGTGGACGCTCGCCGTGACCCAGTCGAGCTCCGCGAGGAGATCCTCGTCCAGGTCGAGGCGCCCCGACTTCAGGATGTCCACCTCGACGCCCGGGAAGACGCGGATGTCCTCGACGTCGCGGTCGAGATCGCGGATCACGTCGGCGCGCTTTTGCAGGCGCTTCTCGTCCATGCCGCGCGCCACGGCCACGGCCTTGGAATGGTCCGTGATCGCCACGTAGTCGTAGCCGCGCTTCCGGGCGGCTTCCACCATCTCCGAAAGGGTGTTCCGCCCGTCCGTCTCCACCGTGTGCATGTGGAGATCGCCCCGGATCGCGTCGCGGCCCACCAGATCGGGCAACGCGTCCTCGGAAGCGGCCTCCACCTCCCCCCGGTCCTCGCGCAGCTCCGGCGGGACCCAGTCGAGCCCCAGCCGGCGGTAGATGGCCTCCTCCGTCCTGCCCGCCAGCAGCCTCTCCCCCTTGAACAGCCCGTACTCGTTGATCTTCCAGCCCCGGTCCCGCGCGATCGTCCTCAGGCGGATGTTGTGGGCCTTGGAGCCCGTGAAGTACATGGAGGCCGCCCCGAAGGACGACGACTCGAAAAAGCGGAAATCCACCTGCAGCCCCGTGTTCATCCGCACCGTCACCTTCTCCACGCCCCGCTGCACCACTTCCGCGACCCCCTCGTAGGCGAGCAGGCCCTCCGTCGCCGCCTCCCGGTCGGAGGCCTCCACGAGGATGTCCAGATCCCCCACCGTCTCCTTGCGGCGCCTGAAGGATCCCGCGACCGTCCATCGCTTCACCGCCTCCAGGCCGTCCAGCAGGCGCCCCAGCGACTCCACCCGGTCCGAGGCGATCTTGAGGAAGGTCCGCCCCGCTCCGGAAGCCACCGTTTTAAGGCCTTCCAGGATGTTCTCCTCCGTCTTTTCGCCCATGCCCTCCAGGCCGCGGATGCGCCCCTCCTTCGCGGCCTTTTCGAGATCCTCGAGGCTTTCCAGGCCGAGCGCCTCGTGGAGGAGCTTGACCTTCTTCGGCCCCAGCCCCGGCACTTTCATCAGCTCCCGCAGGTGCTCGGGAAAGCCCTCCCGCACCTCCTCGAGCCTTTTCAGCTTCCCCGTCTCGAGAAGTTCCGCGACGTGGTCGGCGATGCTCTTGCCGATGCCGGGAAGCTTCTTGAAGTCCTGCCCCTCCGCCGCCAGGTCCTCCATGCGGCGGGGATGGTCGCGGATCGTCCGCGCGGCCCGGCGGTAGGAGCGGACCCGGAACTCGTTCTCCCCCTGGATCTCCAGGATGTCGGCGATCTCGTCGAAGACGGACGCGATCTCGGTGTTTTCCATGAAAAAGCCTCCGCCTCCAGGGTAGAGAGGGGAGGGGGGAGGGGAAAGGGGAAATTGGATGGAGGGGTTACGAATTGAGGAATTCGGCCTTTTTCAGGTCGCGCACCAGGGGCGCCTTGCGCCTCGGATCGCGCAGGGCCGCCGCGGGGTGGTAGGTGACGAGGAAGGCCCTCCCCTCGCGCCGGCGGACCTTGCCGCGGACGGAAGTCAGGGCCTCGCGGATCCCCAGAACCGCCTCCATGGCCACGCGGCCGAGCAGCACCACCGGCGCGGGCGCCAGCGCCTCGAGCTGCGGAAAGAGCCAGCGCTCCGTGCAGGTACAAAGCTCGTCCTTGCGCGGGTTGCGGTTCTTCGGCGGGCGGCACTTCACCGCGCTGGTGACGAACAGGGCTTCCCGCTCGAGCCCCGCCTCCGCGAGCAAGCCGTCGAGAAGCCGTCCCGAGGCGCCGCAGAACGGGAGGCCCCTCTCGTCCTCGCGCCTGCCGGGCGCCTCGCCCACCAGGACGAACAGGGGCCTCGAAGGGCCCTCGCCCGGGACCGCCCGGATGCGCCCTTTCCAGAGAGGGCAGGCGCGGCAACGCCGCGCGCCGTTTCCGAGGCGCCGCAGGACCGCCTCCGCATCCTCGCCCATGGCTATGCCTCCTCTCCCGGACCCTGTCCGGTGTAGAGGGTCTCCTTGGCCCCGCGCCCGCCCCGTGCGGGAGAGGCTACTGCATCTTCTTGCGGCCGGGGAACTTCCGCATCCTCGCGAAACCTCGTCGTTTTGGGCCTGGTGTTTGCATCGTACAGCAGCAAGGTCAAACCCCGCGACCCGTTTATTCGAGAGGCGAAGCCATGACGCTCCTGGCGATGAAGACCGAGGGTAGCGAAAGGGAAACCTACCAGTCCAGAACGCGGCAGACGTTGGAACTCCTGGAAAGCCAGATCCGGCAGGTCCGTCGGTGGACGCCGAAGAAGGAGGAGGACCGCCCCGCCGAACCGGTTCTCCGCGCCCTGGACGAGGCGATGGACGCAAATCGCGCGGCCCGGGCCCGGTTCCACGCCCTGTGCCGGCTCGACGAGGACTCGTGGGGCGCCTGCCGGACGGCGGTGGAGGAAGCCATGCGGGAGCTGAAGGACTGCGTGGCCCACGCTTCCTCGTGGATCCGGTGATTCCGGCGCCGGACCGAATGCTCTCCGTTGCGGTCGCTCGGACACCTCGAACGGGCCTCCCACCCGGTGCGCTCCTGCTTCCGGCATGGGTTTTGCGAATTTTCCCTCCAGACCTTCCCGGGGTCCGGAAAACGAGGAAATTTCGCTTGCATGGACTTGCATAGAAAGGAGGCTCCAATATGCATGGCGAGTTGACACGATCCAAGCCTGTCATCCTGGCAATCATCCTGTCGATCGGGCTGGCCTTTTCGTCCGCTTCCCTCCTCGCCGAGGAGGACGTGGCGTCGGCCAAGCAGATCTCGAACGCGTTCACGCGGGTGGCGCGCGAGGCGAAGCCGGCGGTGGTCTTCATCGAGGTGGAGAAGACGGTGGAGGCGCAGGGGATCCCCTTTCCGGGTTTGGGAGGCGACTCCCGGGATCCGTTCAGCCCGTTCACGGACTACGAGGACTTCATCCAGACGGACGCCGCGATCAATCCCGGCAACTCGGGGGGTCCCTTGCTGAATCTCGACGGGAAGGTGGTGGGCCTG
Organism: uncultured Planctomycetia bacterium; assembly: GCA_964508045.1. Taxonomy (GTDB): domain Bacteria; phylum Planctomycetota; class JAKEIC01; order JAKEIC01; family CAZDSO01; genus CAZDSO01. Next base: position 10,000 of record CAZDSO010000086.1, read on the forward strand.
GCGACGGCGATCTTTTCGCGCAGCGGGGGGTACATGGGGATCGGGTTCGCGATTCCCTCGAACATGGTCCAGTCCATCAAGGACCAGCTGGTCGAGACGGGCGAGGTGACCCGGGGCTACCTGGGCGTGGTGATCCAGGAGCTGACGGCGCCCCTGAAGGAATCGTTCGATCTGGAGGAAACGCAGGGTGTGCTGGTGGCGGAGGTCTCGCCGGGGAGTCCGGCGGACGAGGGCGGCCTGAAGCAGGGGGACGTGATCGTGAACTTCAACGGCAAGCCGGTGAAGAACATCGGGCGGCTCCGGAACCTGGTGGCCGACACGCCGGTGGGCCGTTCCGTGCCCATCCAGGTGATGCGCGACGGGACGCCGCGGATCCTGACGGTGAAGATCGGCGAGCTGCCCGAGGAGGGCGCGGCGACGGGGCCGGAGACGGAACGCAGGAAGCTCGACGTGGCGGGGAAGCTCGGCTTCGCTGTGCAGACGTTGACGCCGGCGCTGGCCCGTTCGCTGGGTTTCGAGGGCCGGGAGGGCGTGGTGATCTCCTCGGTGCGTGCGGGAAGCCCGGCGTCGCTGGCGGGCCTGAGGAAGGGGATGCTGGTGGAGGAGGTGAACCGTCGGGAGGTGAAGACGGTGGAGGATTTCGAGGAAGCGCTGGCGTCGTCGGAGGAGAAGCAGGCGCTCCTGCTGGTGCGGGACCGGGAGCATTCCCGGTACGTGGCGCTCGCGTGGGACTGAGAGGCCGTGAAGACATCCCCGGTCGCCGATGCGCAAGGGGTTGTTTCACGTCCTCTGCGACAAGCTGGGGGCGGGCTCCGGCGTCCGTCCCCGGCGATTCCATCGGATGTTCTTCCTGATGGAGCTGGCGGGATCGCCGTGGTTCCGGGCCGGCGGTCCGGGACACACCCCTCCCACCGGGAGCCGTTCACGGGATGCGTCCGGTGCCCTTATCCCTCGGCGATGAATTTCTCGGCTTCCTCCACGTCCTCGTAGCTTCCGATGATGATGGGGATGCGCTGGTGCAGCTCGGTGGGCTGGATGTCCAGGATCCGTTCCGGACCGGTGCTGCCCAGCCCACCCGCCTGCTCGGCGATGAAGGAGAGCGGCGAGCCCTCGTAGAGGAGCCGCAGCTTGCCGCTGGGGTTCTTCTTGTCGGCGGGATAGAGGAAGATGCCGCCGTAGAGCAGGTTGCGGTGGAAGTCCGAGACGAGGGAGCCGATGTAGCGGCTCGAGTAGGGCCGGCGGGTCTCCTTGTCGGTTTCCTGGAGATGGTTGATGTATTTCTTCACGCCGTCGGACCACTTGGAGAAGTTCCCCATGTTGGCCGAGACGATCTTCCCCCGCTTGGGGGTCTGGATGTCGGGATGGGAGAGGAGGAACTCGCCGATGCCGGGGTCCAGGGTGAAGCCGTGGACGCCGTCGCCGGTGGAGTAGACGAGCATGGTGCTGGAGCCGTAGAGGATGTAGCCGGCGGCGACCTGCTTGCGGCCGGGCTGGAGGAAGTCCTCGAGGGTTCCGTCCTTCCCCTCGCTCACCTTGCGGTGGATGGAGAAGATGGTGCCGATGCTCACGTTGGCGTCGATGTTCGAGGATCCGTCGAGGGGGTCCATGGAGAGGACGTACTTGCCCTTGGGAAACTGCTCGGGCGTGTGATAGATCTCCTCGTCCTCCTCGGAGGCCATGGCGCAGAGTTCCGCGGTGTGGCCCAGGAACTCCTTCATGACGTAGTTCGCGTACTCGTCCAGTTTCATCACCTTCTCGCCCTGGACGTTCTTCTTGCCGGTGAGCCCGAGGACGTCCGCCAGGCCCGCCTTGGTGACGTCGTGGGAGATGATCTTTCCCGCGGTCGTGATGCCGGAGAGGAGTTCCGAGAGTTCCCCGGAGGCGCCGGGGTGCTCGGCCTGCTGCTCGAGCAGGTGCTTGGTCAGGGTCGTTCCGATCGCCGATGTGGTCATACTTGTCACCTCGCTAGAGAAACCTTCCGTTGGATCCGGGACCGGGGGTCGAGTCCGCGGTTCAATCGTCGAAATCGCCCGCGCTTCCCTTGTCCCCGCCGAGAGATGCGGCCTTTTCCTTGATTTTCGCTTCCGTCCATGCGCCCGGGTCCTCGATGCGCTCGCCCTTGGGGCCGAGGTCGTGGCTGTTCGCCTCGAGGATCGCCTGGACGGCCAGCGGCGCGGTGTCGGCGGCGTTGAAGACGTCCGCCAGCAGGCCGTAGACGAAGTCCTCGACCGCCCGGATCATGCGCTCGCGCACCTCCCGGGGCTGGCCGAGCAGCTTGTTCTCGAAGGGCAGGTTGATCTTCTTGTAGTCGCCCTTCTTCAACCCCTTCCCGTCGGCGTAGGCCTTCATCTCGGCCCACATCGTCTCGGTCACGCCCTCGTTCTCGCGCTTGATGAAGTTCTCGTCCGCGTCGAGCTGGGCGTTTCCGTAGTCGTTCACATCGAGCCCCCAGGAGATCATCTGCAACGCCGTGGCCACGTTGGCCTTGGTCGTGCGCGTGTGCTCGGCGATGGCGCGGAGCCGGTCCGAGCTGTTTCCCGAGGTGCCGTGCTGCGCACCCGAGACCTTGTAGGGCTCCAGGGCCTCGTGGATCTCGCGGGTGAGGTCGACCTGGATGCCCGCGTCGCTGGCCTCGATGCCGTGGGTCGTCCCGTTGTTGAGGGCGATCCAGTCGGGGAAGATGCCGTTCGCGTTCAACCCCTGGATGAGGAAGAGGGCCTCCTCCACGGTGGACAGCCCCTCCTTGCCCTTGATCTCCCCCACCTCCGTCTCGTAGCCCGCCCAGGAAGGGATGTAGGGGTGGAGGCGGAGGTTCGTCAGGAGATTCTTCTCGTCGGGAAGGTGGGAGGCGTCCACCGCGATGGAGGTGATCCCCGCGTCGAAGAGGGTCGGGATCTCGATCTCGGCCGTGTCCGCGTCGGCCCCCTTCTTGATGCCGTAGTGGTCGGCGTGGATGGCCACGGGCACGGTGATGCCCATCTCGTTGCACGCCTGGTCCACCAGGCGCGCGAGGTTCCAGAAGTTCACCGCGCAGTAGGCCGAAGGGCCGCCTTCGGACTTGGCGATCTCGATGATGATCGCGGCCTTCGCCCGCTGGGCCGCCCGGAGCGCCCCGCGGACCACGAAGCTGTTCCGGCCGTTCGCCGCGATCGTCATCGCCTTGCCCTTGGCCGTCAGCGCGCGGTCGATCACCTTGCCGCTCACGATCAGCGCCTGCGAATGGGGGAAGAGAGCCGCCACGTTCGGCGGCCGCCCCACCTCGAGAGCCTTCCGGTAGTCCTTGTCGTAATCCCCGCTGGAACTCATGATCGTGTCCTCAAGAATCCGTTCCTGTGAAACAAAAAACCCAACCTTTCAGTATACCTCCGCGGGGCGGGGGAGGTTCAACCCAATTCGAGCCATTCGCGGCCGAGGCGAATCCCGCCCGCGCACGTTGCGCGGACCGCGGACATCCTGTCCGCACCTGCAGGTCCTGCCACGCCGCCATCGACTGCGCTGCTCCGCCACTCCGCCTCTCCTCCTTCGCTTGTTTTGCACTTGCATGAGCTACGGAGGACTTCGGGCTTCGTGGCTCACGACGAACGTCAGCCCGTCCCCCGCCGGGCTTCGACGTGCCGATGGGGGATGGGCGATGGGTGGTTGTGTCGTTGGGTGGTTGGGTGTGTGAGCAGGAGGCGCGGGATCAGCGCTGGGTCAGCGCCACGCCGAGGATGATGAGGCCGATGCCGAGCCAGTTCAGGGCCACGACGTCTTCCTTGAAGTAGAAGACGGAGATGAGCATCACCCAGACGTAGGACATGGCGATGATGGGGTAGAGGAGGGAGAGGTTCCCGTGCTTCAGGGCGAAGACGAAGAGCACCGTGGCGAGCCCGTAGAACGCGAGCCCCACGATGAGCTTGACGTTGCCGATCCACGTCAGGGGATCGGTCAGGGTGACCTTCTCGGAAGCCGTCTTGAAGAAGGCCTGGCCCATCGCGCCCAGGATGGAGCAGCAAAACGTCAACGCCGCCGGCCACAGCGGTCTCGATGATTCCGGCATGAGCGCCTCGCCGCACGATGACAACGGCAAGAAAGTCCAGGGTCCAAAGTCCGAAGTCCGAAGCCCGCTGCTTGCGGCCTTTGGCCTTTTGTCTTTGGCCTTTCGACCTTGGTCTTGGGACCCTCTCCGAGCCCTCTCCAAGGGCGGTGTCTCTTACTCCTCCTCCTCCTCCTCCTCGTCTTCCTTCTTCTCGTCCCCCTCCTCCTTTTCGTCCAGGGAACCGAGGAAGGTCTCCATGTCCGAAAGGGTCACGGCGGGCGGCGCCTCCTCCTCCGCATCCGCTTGCGGTTCCTCTTCGTCCGCTCCCGCTTCTTCCGGGGGCGCTTCCTGGCCGGCCGGGGGGGGCGTCAGTCCGAGCATCGTGGCGGCCTCGTCGAAGGCCGCCCCGGCGTCGTCGCCCTCCGGCGGCGCGGGAGCTTCCGGCTCCTGTTCTTCCTCGTGCGTGACCTCGCCCGTCGACGACACGCCCATCAGGGTCACGGCGTCGTCGAAGGACGTCTGCTCCTCCGGGGGACGCCCGCGGACTTCGTCCTCCCCGGAGACGTCGGGCATGGGAAGGGGATCGGCCGTGACCAGCTCCGAGGGGGGCTTTTGGGTCACCAGGTCGTCCAGGTCCTCCTCGGCCTCGGGCGCCACTTCCTCGAGCGCCCCGGGTTCCGCGCCTCCCGTCTCCTCGCCTACCCAGCCGTGAGGGGCCGCCGCCGTCTCCGCCGGTTCCGGCGCGGCGTCCTCCTGCGGCGCCTGTTCGAACTCGGGGACGTTTTCTTCGTCGGCGATGACGAAATCGTCATCCTCGTCGAATTCCATGAGGACGAACTCGTCCTCCTCGAGATCCACGGGAGAGGCGGGGCGGTCGTGGTAGCGGTAGGTGCGGGTCTGATCTCCGCGCATGATCTCCACCAGGTTCCCGTCGTTGAGGGCGAGGGCCCCGGAGATCTTCCGGCCGTTGACGCGGACCTCGACGTCCTTCTCCAAAGCGGAGATGAAGCACCGGCCCCCCCGCTTGACGCGGATCTTCACGGCGTTTTCCAGCTCCTCGGTGCCGGTGGATTTCCTCTTCTTGATGCCGTAGACGTTGTCCACGAAGAACTGCGGCGGCCTCCCCACGCCCTCCTCTCCCTCGAGGGTGAGGTTCTGGTAGTCGAACCGCGGTCCGGTGACCAGGTAGACCAGAAGAAGGAGCAACAGGAGCCCGGCGCCGGCGAGCGCCCAGAGGATCGGGTTCATGTACCAGGGCCGGGGACCCGTCTTGACGTCGGCGGAGACGGCCAACGCCGTCGAGACTTCCAGAAGGCCCCCCTCCTCCCCCTCGCCCGGGACGACCAGCACGACGTTCACCTTCCCGAGCGGGGTCTCCCCCGTGTCGGGGGAGCCGCTCTTCGGTTTCGCCACGAGGCGGATCTCGACCCGGTCGGTGTCGCCCGTGACCTCCAGGCCTTCTTCCGGAATCGCCTCGCCGTCCGCGAGAATGTCCAGCGTCCATCCGCCCTTCAGCTGTCCGGTCTCGAATCGAAGACGGGCCGTCTCGCCGGGGACGAGATCGGGCCGCACGAAGACATACGCGCCCTGCTCCTCGCCCTCGGGAAGCGTGAGGAAGTAGGCCAGGGCCGCCTCGTCCACCGTCTCGAAGCCGGTTCCCTTCTTGACTTCCACGGCGATGGACCTCTCCTTCACCTCCACCGTGGATTTCGCTCCGGGTTCCACGGCCGGCGTCCGGGCGCCGCCATGCGAGGGCACCACGCGCCATGTTCCCGGCTCGAAGAAACGGATCTCTCCCGACAGCCGCTTCGGATCCTCCGTCCGGTAGAGGGAAACGGTCTTCTCCGGACCGCCGTCCTCCCCCGCGATCGTCACCTCCACCGCCTCCGCCGGCACCCGTCCCCGCGTGATCTCGCCTTCCAGGCCGATCGCCTGGTTCGCCAGGACCGAGGCCTTCTCGAAGGCGACCCGGACCACCGACCCACCCGGTTTCACCTCGATCACGACCTCCACGGGTTCCGACACGAACTCGAAGGAGCCGTCCTCCTTCTCGAAAGCCCTCAGCTCCGCGCGGATCTCCACCGCCCCGTCCCACGTCCCCGTGCCCAGCTGGACGGGAAGCGCCACGCTCGACGTCTCCAGGTCGGAAAAGCCCGGCTTCTTCGTCACCTCGCGCCCTTCGGGACCCTTGAGGGTGACCACCGTCTCCAATTCCGCCAGGGCCGCCGGTTCCGTGACCGCCGAGGGCGGGTCCCCGTGGGTGACGTCGATCCGCAGGGGAACCGTGTCCCCGGAATAGAAGGAGCCCTCCGGTCTCGGAACGGCGAGGGCGAGCCGGTAGGAAAGCGCGCGGAACGCCGCGACGTCCGCCCCGGCTCCGGCCGCGTCCGCAGGCCACTGGAACGCCGCCGCGAGGGTCCCCGGCTCCGGGGACGCGAAGCGGAACAGGCGGAAGGTCCCGCGCCCCCCGAAGGAGCCGAAGACGGCGCCCGTGCCGGTTCCGTCTTCCCCGGTCGCCGGGCAACGGATCGCCGGGGCGGAAGGGGCCGACACGAACAGGGTGATGCTCCGCGTCCCCTGCACGACGGGAAGCACGGAATTCCCCCGGCCGTCCGGGCCGGGAGAGACCGTCCCCACGGTGAACGGCTCGAGCGCCCGGGCCGTCTTCGGGGAATCGGGAAAGGTCTTCCGGAAGGCCTCGAAGATCGATCCCAGGGGCGCGGAGGCCATCTCGACAACGCCGGCGGGGCCGGCGAGGGGCGCAAGGGCCTCCGCGAGATCCTCCGTGGCCGAGCCGAGGAACACCGGAAGCACGGTCATGTTCTCCACGGCGCGAACGGCCGGCCCCGTGGTCTCCCGGAAATGCCGCAGGGTCTCGGCGTTGACGGACTCGCGGTTCGCGTCTCCGGAATGCTTGATGGCGCCTTTGACGTACTCCATGCGGGCCACGACGCGGACCTTCCCCTCGGAGAGGAGGGTTTCCACGCCCTGGACGCCGCCTCCGGTCAGCATCACGACGACCACGGGCCGGGCCGGGCCGGCCTCCCGCCACGTTTCCACCGTTTTCAGGACGCCGTCTTCCAGGTCGAAGGGGACGGAGGGATCCGAACCGGAGAACTCGAAGGAGAGGGACGCGGCGAGCGTGGACTCCATCCCTGCGAGGAACGCGTCCCTCTCGGGGCCGGCGGGAGGCATCCCGGCGGGCGGAAAGACCGAAATCCCCGCCTGGAGGGTTTCCATCCATCCGCCGTACTGCAGGACGGCGACCCTGGACACGGTCCCGCTCATCAGGGCCGTGGAGGCCACGATGAACGATTTCGCCCGGTCAGCGCCTCCGTCCCGGCCGGCGCTGACCGAGGCGTCGACCAGCCAGAGGAGATCCGCCTTCCCGTCCTGGGCCCTCGCCCCGCCCGCCAGGGAAGCGAAGAGGGCGACGGCGATGCATCCAGCAATCGACCGTTTCATGGTTCGCACTCCCCCATGGATGCCCCCGGAAGGACGAACGTCCCCCGGATTCGCCGGCCGTTCCATGTTGTTCTCGAAAGGATGCAAGAGACGGAAGCTCCCCCTTCACGGCGCCGGCTTCACTCGACCGTCAGGACGACGGGGACCCGGATCTTCGAGCTCTTCGCCGCTCCCGACAGGACCATCACGAGTCCTCCCCGATACACGCCCCGGTGGAGGTTGGGCGACACGTAGACGCGGTAGAGAAAGCGGTATCGTTTTCCGTGCTCGAGACGATCGCCGCGCCATCCTTCTTCCGGGACCAGGCGGACGTCGAATGTCTTCGAGACCCGGCCCTTCTTTCCCGAGGCCGCTTCGAGATCGAGGTTCTGCGCCTGCATGGCGAAGTCGACCGCGAACGTCGACGCCAGGGAGAGTTCCACGGGAACCTCCCGCCATCCGGTCTCCTCCGCCGTGACCTCGATCGCTTCCGGCTCGATCTTCACCTCGGGCTCGGGGACGGCCATGTTCACTTCGAGGGGGATCTCCCGGACCAGGGGAGGCTCCCCCGTGCCCGCCACCTCGATCACGCCGTTGTAGGTCCCCTCGGGAAGCCCCCGCTGGGTGGGGATGTCGATCCGGACGCGGAAGGACGCGGGTTCGGGGGGCGGAGGCGGTTCCTTCTCCGCGGCCCCTTCTTCACCCTCTTCCTGCCCGCTCGTCTCGGCGTCCTCCCCGCCGTCTTCCTCGCCGCTTTCCTCGGCACCCTCCGCGCCGGTCTCCTCGCCGTCTTCCCCGTTTCCGTCGGCGGGAGGCGCAACCGTCTCGATCTCCTCGTGGCGGATCATCACCCGGACGTCGCGTCCCGAGCCGGAAACCTTTTCGCAGCGGACCTCGACGGGGCGGACGGCGGGCGTGACGGTGAATTCGAACGCGTGGGCGATCTGGTATCCCGGCGGCGCAGTGGGGGTCTTCACGGTCTCGGGGCCCTCGAAGGCGAAGACGCCGAAGAGGACCGGCACGTCCAGGTCCATGGAACGGCCGTCGGGCCCGGTCGCCTTGAGCCGGATTTTCTCCTGGAAATCGCCGCCCGGGGGAAAATGGGCCTTCGGGTCCACCGAGAGGGTGAAACGCGCGGTCGCGCCCGGCGTGAGGGAGGCGGAGGCGGGGGTCACGGCGAGGCCCTCGCTCTCCGTCTCGGCGGTCACCTGGACGGCGCCGGATTCGATCTCGGTGGAAGCGGTGATCGAGGCCGAGAGCCCGCCCTGATCGATCCACGTCCGGCCGAACATCGCCTGCGGGGGATCGACCATGAGCACCTTGGGCAGGCCGGGTTCCACGCGGAAGGTGGCGAGCTTGCCCGCGAACCACTGCCCGCCCTCCTCGTCGCGGATGGCGAAGCGGATGCGTGCGGTGAAATCTTCGGCCTCGCCCTTTTGGGAGAGCTGGATGTAGGTCTTGCCCCGGAAGACCAGGGAGAGGGGATCGCCGCCTTCTTCCGCGGGTGCGTGTGAGAGCACGACCTCGCGGGGTTCCTCCTCTCCGGCCGCGGAGGTGATGAAGGCGCGCACGAAGGCGGCCTTGCGGACCATGTCGGCGACCTCCTGGGAGCGGCAGTCCGCCCGGATGCCCAGTTCGACGGCCTCGTCCTCGCGGTAGGATTTCCTGGGGGCGTTCTCGAGGAGGGTGAGGCTCACGGGGAAGGTGGCGAGGGTCCAGACCTCGGGGGTCTTGGCCGTGGTATAGCTGTAGGTGCCCGCCTCGGGTTTCGAGAGGGCCGCGATCTCGAACCAGTAGCGCCGGGAGCGGCTCGCGGTCTTGCGGTCGGGATAATGATAGAGGTTCTCGGCGTCGAGGCTGACGACGTCGCCGTTTCTCCGGATGCCGGTGAAGTGGCCACCGGCGACGCCGCGGATCAGGAGGTACATGAGTTTCTTCATCGGGGGCTGGACGCGGACCGGCCCCTTGCTTCCGTACTCCCAGAAATCCTTGATGTCGGAGAAGATCTCGATGAAGGCCCGGGGCAGGTCCTCGGCCTTCTCGATCTTGAAGTAGGCGCCGCGGGTCTTCGAGGCCATGTCCCGCAGCAGCTCGGTCTTGGCGGTCCGTGCCGCGAGGTCGATGGTGAAGATCTTCCACTCGTTCTCGGCGAACGCCTGGATGAGGGGGGGGATGTCGTCGCGGGTGTCCGGCACGCTGTGCTCGCCGTCGGTGAGGAAGACGACGGTGAAGGCCCTGGCCTTGCCCTTCAGGGGCTCGAGGAGGGCCTTGGCGGCGCCCAGCCCCTTGGAGAAGTCGGTGCGTTTCCCGGTGATCTTGATGGATTCCAGCTTGTCGCGGAACTCGATCCTTCCCTGGGCGGATTCGAGTGCCCGGGTGGCCTGGACGATGTCGCCCTCCGCCGCGAAGGTCGCCACGGCGGCGTTGTCCTCGTCGTCCATCACCGACAGGGCGATCTGGGCGCCGGCGATGTTGAAGTTGTGGGGGTCCTTCTGGGTCATGCTGAGGGAGCGGTCGATCACGAGAACGACGACCTGCCCGTCCGGGTTGACGCGGGCTCCGTAGTCGGCGGGAAGTTCGACCTGGGCTTCGGGCCCCCCGTTGCATCCCGCGGCCAGGGCCGCGAGCAGGATGATGCCCAGGGCTCCCGCGCCGTGGGTGAGGAATCGGATGGCATGGAACGGGATCACGGCGTTCCTTCTCCTCCCATCAGGCGTACGGACGTCTCCGGCACGCGTTTTTCCGGGCCGGTGCGATCGAGATTTGCAAGGATAGCCCAAGACATACGGGTTGTAAACAACCGCGCTTGATTTTTGTAAAACGGCCCTCTTCGGTGGTGTCTGAGATTCGCTCACGTCAACAGGAATGGGGTCAGTCCTTCGTTT
>CAZDSO010000087.1:0-20327 GCA_964508045.1 uncultured Planctomycetia bacterium
GCTACGTAGGGTCCTCCGTAGCTCTCGCAACCACCTGCAAGCGAAGGAGGAGAGGTTCGCCCTCCAAGGCGGTCGTCGATCATGGTTTTTCCCGAATTTTCGGAGCAGGAATGGAGGAATTCCCTCCCTCGTTCTACAATCGATGCCCCCTCGCCCCTTGGAGGACGCTCCGCATGACCGCGCGATCGACGCTCGCCTGCCTCGCCCTCGCTGCAGCCCTCCTCGCCTCAGCAGCCCGGGGCGAAGAGAAGACGGACAAGGAGGATCGGAAGGTCTTCGTGTCCGTGGCCGCCGGATTCCGGATCGAGCGGCCCGACGCCGGATGGGCCTTCGAGGAGAAAGGCGACCCCGCGAACGGGAAGTACGTCCTCGCCCTCTACCCGAAGAACCGGAAAGGCCTCGTCCAGGTCACCGTCCGCGCGAGCTTCCAGACCGCCGCCTCCGGCACGCCCGCCTCGCTCCGGGACCAGGTCCTCGCCTGGTCCGAAGGCAAGCCCGCGTACGCCCACCAGGAAAAGATCACCCTGGCCGTCGCCGGGCGGGACGCGGCCGCCCTCTCCATCGAACAGACCGTCTCCGGACAGACCTTCCGCGTCCACCAGGCCTACCTCGTCGAAAAGGGGTGCGCCTTCACCGTCGGCTACCACGCGCCCGCGGACCGGTTCGCCTCCCGCTTGCCCGCCTTCCAGCGCATCCTCGAGACGTTCCGGTTCGTCGAGCCCGACCCCGACACGCGGAAGCAACGGAAACGGCTCGAACTCGCCTCCCGGTGCGGGCAAGACCTCCCGTGGGCGTCGTCGTGGAAAGAGGCTTCCGAGCGGGCCGGAAGGGAGCGCCGGCTGATCCTCGTCCTCGTGCGGGAAGCGGGAGGTTTCGAGACCGCCAACGCGTTCCTCACCGTGTCGCTCATGGAACCCGACCTCTACGACCTCGTGCGACACCGCTTCGTCCCGCTCCGCTTCCGCAAAGGCATGGGCGCGCCCTTCGAGTCCCACGATGTCTACGGGCTGGGCCCCTCCACCTTCGGCACCTCGCTCCTCGTCGCGACCCCCGGCGGCGAGGTGATCGGCGACACCTTCAGCTACGAGCCCGCCTCCCTCCACGACCTCCTCGTCCGCACGCTCGCAAACCACCGGGATCTCTGCGGCATCGATCCCCCCGACGGCCTCGGCGGCGCCGATCTCGCGACGTGGTGCCTCGAGCGGGGCGCGCTCGAACGCGCCTCCGGCCTCCTGCAACACCCCGGCTCCGCCCGCGAACACCTCCTGAAAGCCGACCTCCTCCGCAGGCTCCGCACGGGCCCGGAAGCCCTGCGCGAACTCGACCGCGCGCAATCCGCCGCCGACGGGACGATGGACGCGGAGGTGGACCTCCGGCGCGCCGTCGTGCTGATCCGCATGGGAAAGACCGCCGAGGCCTACTCCCACCTGACGCGCCTCCTCCACCGCTTCCCGGAACACGCCCGCGTCCCCGAAGCCCTCTTCCGCCTCGGCACCTGCGCCTTCCACCGCGCCAGCGCCCTCGCCGCCGGACGCGTCTGGACGCGGCTCGTGGACGAGCACCCCGGCAGCCGCTGGGCCCGGCGCGCGTCCGCGATCCTCGTCGGACCGGCCTTCGCCCTCGGCATCGGCCGGAGCGCTTCCTGGCCCGCGCCGGAGGTGCTCGCGCTTCTGGCCCCCAGGGCCTTCGAGACCCTCCCGGTCGAGAAGGCCGGACAGGCCGAGAGGGAAGCGCTCGGCTACCTGCTCGAGAACCAGCGTCCCGACGGTTCCTGGATCTGCTCCTCGGAGGTGTCTGCGTCCACGCAACGCGTGCCGCACGATTTCACCGTCGCGGTCACCTCCGTCGCCGGGCTGAGCCTGCTTCCGTATCGCGAGAACGCGCGCGCGCTCCGCGCCGTCCACCTGGCGGTGGGCTACGTGCTCCAGGCGGAGGCGATCGAGAGGGCGGTGGGACGGAAGACCCACTTCATGGACTACGGGGTGTGGCGCAAGGCTTACGCGCTGCAGTTCCTGTGCGCGGCCGTCGAGGCGGGGATCGCGGAGAAGCAAGAGATGGAGGCGCCGCTGGCGAGGCTGGTGTCGGACCTCGAGGGGCTGAGGAAGCCGGGCGGGGGGTGGAGCTACTACGTGGCGCGCCGGATCGACGAGATCCACGAGCCCAGCGAGCAGACCATCAGCTTCTGCACCGCCGCTGCGCTGCTCGCGCTTCGGGAAGCCAGGGAAATCGGCGTCGTCGTACCGGCGGCGACGGTGGACGTGCCGCTCTCCTGCCTCGAGAGGATGAAGAACCCCGACGGAACCTTCGCGTACATGCTCTTCCACGGGCAAAAGGACGCGCCGAGGAAGCCGAACCTGGAGGGGTCGGCGGGGCGCGGCCCGCTGTGCGCGCTGACCCTGGAGCGCTGGGGCCGGGGCGACCTCGACGCGATCCGGCAAGCGCTCGCCCTCTTCGCCGACCACCGGGACCGGTACATGCGCGAGAAGGGGAAGACGCTGATGCACGCGGGCCTGGGGGGCCAGGGCTCGCACTATCTCCTCTTCGACTACGCGCATGCGGCGATCGCGCTGTCCGCACTTCCCGAGGTGGAGCGGATGGCCTTCCGCGGGATCCTGCTGGACACGGTCCTCGACGCACGCCGCAAGGACGGCAGCTACGTGGACAACCCGATGATCGGCCCGCACCTGGGCACGGCGATGGCGCTTGTCGCGTTGCGGCACCTGCGGGGCGGGGGGTGAGCGGCGGTGCAAAAGCCCGGTGGTCCTGGGCCCGGGGGAGCTTGCGCATAGCCGACGGCTTCGTTTCCGCCTGTCCGTCGGATACGCAGGAGACGGGGCTCCGCCGGGCCGCACCCCCGCCCCGCCCGGAAGCCTGCCCAAGTGGCCCGGGCACAACAGCTTCCGGGGTTTCCCGTACCCGTCCCGCCTTGGAAGCCAACGGCCCGCGATTTGCGTGACCTTGTCGGCCATGAAAGAAGTTCACGATGCGTTCGATGCCTCCTCCGGATCGGGGGGCGGGATGCCGGCGGACGAAACGGAGATCCGCAGGCATCCCCTGGTGCGGGCTCTGCTCGACTGGACGGAAGGGTACGTGATGGTCCTGGACGAGGACCGGCGGGTCATGGCGACGAGCGACCGCCTTCCGGACCCCGTCCGGCGGTCGGATCCGGAGGACCTTCTGGGGAAGCGTCCGGGCGAAGTGCTGAAGTGCGCCCACGCGCGCCCCGACGGGTGCACGTCGGGAATCGCGTGCCGGTTCTGCGGGGCGCTCGAGGCGTTCGAGCGCGCTCGCACGGAAGGGACGGCCCGGACCGCGTACAAGCTCGTCACGGACACGCCGGAGGGGAAGACGTCCTACAAGTTCGACGTGGTGGGTTCCAGGTTCCCGCTGGAGGGTCGCGACTACACGGCGCTCCACTTCCGGCAGGCGAGCGAGGTGTCGCGCAGCGGGCGGTACGAGTCGGTGGTGGGGGAGCGGGACTGGCCGGAGGACCTGACCGGCTTCAGACGTGTGCGCCTCCTGGGTTCGGGAGGCATGGGCAGCGTCTACCTGGTGAAGGACGAGCAGGGGCGTTTCTTCGCCCTCAAGGTCTTGAACGAGGAGATCCTCGTCGAGAAGGGCCGGATCGACCGGTTCCGGCACGAGCTCGGGTTCTCGCTGAAGCTGGACCATCCGAACATCGTGCACACGTACCAGGCGGGCCAGGGCGAGGACGGGGTCATCTACATGGTGCTGGAGTACTGCCCGCTCGGAAGCGTCCTGCGTCACCTGAAGTTCCACGGGACGCTGCCCGTGGACCTCGCCCTGTTCTGGATGATCGGGGCGGCGCGGGGGCTCGCGTACCTGTGGGAGGAATTCGGGACGGTCCACCGTGACATCAAGCCCGACAACCTGCTGGTGACGGCGGACGACACGGTCAAGATCAGCGACTTCGGCATCGCGAGGCAGGTGCGAGACGATGCGCGCCGGACGAGGGCGGGCGTCATCCTCGGCTCGCCCGAGTACATGTCTCCGGAGCAGATTCTCGGGCGGAGGGACCTGGACGCCCGGTCCGACCTCTACTCCCTCGGGGTGACCTTCTACGAGCTGCTTGCCGGGTACGCGCCGTTCGCGTCCGCGTCTCCGGCGGGAGCGGTGGCGCGCCACATCCGGGATGTACCGCCGTCCGTGCAGGCGTTGCGGGAGGATGTACCGTCCGGCCTTTCGGAGACGATCGGGGCCCTGCTGAGAAAGAAGCGCCAGGACCGTCCCGGCACGCCCACCGAGCTCCTGGACACGCTTCTTTCCTCGGCCCGTGCGCTGGGGGTGGACCCGGACGCCGCGCCCCGATCGACGAAGGACGCCGGGACGAGAGAGATGGCATCGCCGGATGCCGAGACGCGATCCCTGGGGGAGATCTGAGAGGCTGTGGAAAAATCCCTTGCTCAGCCCCGGCCGGGGTTTTTCTCAGGTTCTCAGGAAGGCTTTTCCTTGCGCCGCCATTTCTCCTGGGCGCGGCGCCGTGCTTCCGCATCGTCGGCCGCGATGTACTTGGTGAGGATGACCTGGTTGCCTTCGCGGTTGTACTCGACGCTGTCGACGTTGGAGAGCATGAGGACGACGCCGGCGCCCTTCTCGCCGCTCTGGAGGATGCGTTCGCGCTCCTCGGTCCTGCGCCCCACCTCCTTGGCCTTTTCCAGCTCCGCCTTGTAGTCGAAGCCGGGCCCCTGGTCCTCGATGAGGGCGACGGTCTTGTAGGGGTCGCGGGCGAAGCGATAGCGCAGGATCTTCGTGGGGTCGAACTCGTTTCCGTGCTTGGCGGCGTTCCGCATCGCTTCCTGCACGGCGAAGATCATCTTCTCGCGGTCCTCGTCCTGCAGGGCGCTGGCGAGGACGAGCTGGGCGGCGATCTCGTAGATCATCTCCATGAGGGGCTCGATGGTGGGGATGATCAGGAGGACGTCGGAGGAGGCGATGATCTCCTCCATGGGGTAGCTGGCCAGCGGTTTCACCGTGAGGTCCACGATCTTGTCCGGCTCCTCCTTGACCGGCGATTCCACCGTGAAGAGGAGGTCCTTGTTGCCCATCTTGAGGACGTCGCCCTCGCTGAGGACCTTCCGGTCCACCTTCTTGCCGTCGATCACGACGCCGTTGCTCGAGTCGTTGTCCTCGATGACGACGCGGTCGCCCTCGATGTGGACCAGGGCGTGCAGGCGGGAGATCGACTTGTCGAGCAGCACGATGCTGTTGCCGGCGCCGCGCCCGATCGTCATGCCGTCTTCCACCTCGTAGGATTCGACGATCTTCGGCGTGATCTTGACCTTGAGCTTCGCCATCTCGCGTCTCGTTCCTCGATTCGGGAAGTCCGCCATTATAGCCGCGCGTCCGCCGTTCGGCAAAGCTGCTGTCGGCGGAAAAACAAAACGGGCAATCCGGCGCCCTTTTCCCTTGCCCGGATCCGGAAACTCTGCTTGAATCCCTCCTCCGGGGAGCGCTCGCGGGGCGCGCCCCCTTTCCCCCCGGACGGAGGTACGCATCCCCGTGAATGTCTTCAAGTCCCTTCTCTACCGGATCTACGAGCGGCGCCTCCAGCGCGAAATCAAGGAGGGCACCCGGCCCGAGCACCTCGCCGTCATTCTCGACGGGAACCGCCGGTTCGCCAAGGAAAAACAGATGAACCACGTCTGGGGCCACGAGAAGGGCTACGAGAACGTGGAAAAACTGCTCCACTGGTGCCTCGATCTCGGCATCCGGGAACTGACCCTCTACTCCTTCTCCACCGAGAACTTCCGAAGGACCCCCGAGGAAGTGGAGGCCCTCATGGACCTGCTCGTCAAGGCCTGCGACCGGATCCGCACCGACCCCGAAATCCACGACAACCACGTCCGCGTCCGCGCCATCGGCCGGACGAACCTCCTCCCCGAAAGGCTCCAGCAGGCGATCCGGGCCATGGAGGAGTCCACGGAGGACTACGAACACTTCCACCTCAACGTGGCCCTCGCCTACGGGGGACGGGCCGAGATCATCGACGCCATCAAGCGGATCTACGGAAAGGTGCGGGCCGGCGAGCTCGACGTCGAGGACGTCGACGAGGAGACCATGAGCCAGCACCTCTACCGGGAGGACATGCCCGACCCCGACATGATCATCCGCACCTCCGGCGAGATGCGCCTCTCCGGCTTCCTCCTCTGGCAGTCCGCCTATTCCGAGCTCTACTTCGCCGAGGCCTACTTCCCGGCCTTCCGGAAGATCGACTTCCTGAGGGCCCTGCGGTTGTACCAGCAGAGGGTGCGGCGTTTCGGGAAGTGAAACGGCGCGCGCCCGGGCGGACCTCCGCGCGCCCCCCCGGCGTAAAAAAACGTTGCGGTCCGCCCCGCGCCGGGTGTAGCCTCCCTGCGCCCGCGGTGCGCTCGATCGCGTCGAGATGGACGGGCCCTTGCTCATGGCCGACCCCACCAAAACGCGGAAAATGGACCACCTCGCGATCTGCGCGCAGGCCGACGTCTCCTTCCGCGCGAAGACCACCCTCCTCGAGGAGGTCGACCTGATCCACGAGGCCCTGCCGGAGGGCTCCCTCGCCGAGGTCGACGCCTCGACCGCGATCCTCGGGAAACGGCTCTCCGCCCCCCTGCTGATCTCGGCCATGTCCGGCGGCATCGCCGAGGCCGACGAGATGAACCGGGCCCTCGCCCGCGTCGCGCGGGAGCGAGGCCTCGGGCTGGGGCTCGGAAGCCAGCGGGCCCTCCTCGAGGGAAACGGGCCCTGGCCCGCCCTCCGCGAGGGCCCCGGCGACCCGCTGCTCCTGCTCGGCAACATCGGCATCGCCCAGGTGCGGGGGGCGGATCCAAGGCGCCTCGCCGACCTGGTCTCCTCGGCCGGGGCCGACGCCCTCTGCGTCCACCTGAACCCCGCCCAGGAATGGTTCCAGCCCGGCGGCGACCTCGATTTCCGGGGAAGCCTCGAGACGCTCGGGCGGCTCGCCGGCGCCCTGCCCGTCCCCCTCGTCGTCAAGGAAACGGGATGCGGCATCTCCGCCGGATGCGCCCGGCGCCTCCACCAGGCCGGCGTCCGCCACCTGGACGTGGCCGGCGCCGGCGGCACCAGCTGGATCGCCGTGGAACTCGCCCGAAGGAAGGAACCGGTCCCCGGCGCAGAGGACTTCCGGGAGTGGGGCGTGCCCACCGCGGCCAGCCTGCTCACCGCGGCCCGGACCGGGTTCGATACGCTGATCGCGTCCGGGGGCGTCCGCTCCGGCCTGGACGTCGCCAAGACCCTCGCGCTCGGCGCCGACGCGTCGGCCCTCGCCCTCCCGGTCCTGAAGGCCTGGCGAAGGGGCGGGGAGGCGGCCGTGAAGGCGTCGCTCGACGAGCTGGTCGAATCCCTTCGAGGGGCCATGGCCCTGGCCGGCGCGCCCACGCCCGCCGATTTGCGCGGGCGCTACGTCATCGCCGGCCCGCGCCTTCCCGCCTGGCTGGAAGGGCTGGAAAGGGCCGCGCAAAAGGAACCCGGACGCTCCGTATCGTAAGAGGTGTCATGCTGCAGAATGGAAAGACGTCGCGTCTTCCGAATTTCTTCCGCCTGGAACCCGGCGAGCGGATCGAGGTGGTCCGGAACCTCGCGGACCTCACCCGCGAGGAGGGCTGGATCCTCAAGAAGGAGCACCTCCATCTCGAGACCGCGGAATCCATGATCGAGAACGTGCTCGGCGTCTTCGGCCTTCCGCTCGGCCTGGCCGTGAACTTCCGGATCAACGAACGCGACTACCTGGTCCCCATGGCGGTGGAGGAATCCTCGGTCGTGGCGGCTTCCAGCAACGCGTCCAAGCTGGTCCGGGAATACGGCACGCTCGAAGCCCGCGCCGACGATCCCCTCATGATCGGCCAGATCCAGGTCGCGGGCCTCGAGGCCTCGGACCTCGACGGCGCCGCGTCCCGCGTGGAAGAGGCTTCCCGCGAGCTCCTCGAGACGGCCGCGAAACAGGACCCCGTGCTGGTGGAGAGGGGCGGCGGTCCCCGCGCCGTCGAGGTCCGGCGCGTGGAGACGCGCGAGGGGCCCTTCCTGGTCATCCACCTGCTGGTGGACACGCGCGACGCCATGGGGGCCAACGCCGTCAACAGCATGGCCGAGGCGCTCGCGCCCGCCATCGAGGCGCTCACGGGCGGCACGGTGCTCTGCCGCATCCTCTCCAACCTCGCGGACCGGCGCCTGGTGCACGCGACGGCCTCGGTGCGGCGGGAAGGGCTCGCGCGGGGCGATTTCGACGGCGCGGAGGTCGCCAGGCGGATCTCCCAGGCGTCCGCGCTGGCCGAGGCGGACCCCTATCGCGCCGCGACCCACAACAAGGGCGTCATGAACGGCATCGACGCGGTGCTGATCGCGACGGGAAACGACTGGCGGGCGGTGGAGGCCGGCGCCCACGCCTTCGCGTCCCGCGCGGGGAGCTACACGGCGCTCGCCTCCTGGACCGTGGAAGGGGAGACGCTGACGGGGCGGATGACCCTGCCGCTCGCGATCGGCACGGTGGGAGGGGCGGCGGCCTTCCATCCCGCCGCGCGGATCTGCCGCAAGATCCTCGGGATCTCCTCCGCGCGCGAGCTGGCCGAGGTCGTCGCGGCCGCCGGCCTCGTCCAGAATCTCGCGGCCCTCCGCGCGCTGGTGACCGACGGGATCCAGAAGGGGCACATGGAGCTGCACGCCCGGAACGTCGCGGTCAACGCCGGCGCCTTCGGCGACATGGTCACGTCCGTGGCCAAACAGATGGTGCGGGAAGGCCGCATCCGCTTCGACCGCGCCAAGGAGATCCTCGCCCAGCGGCTGAAAAGCAAGCCCTGATCGGCTGTGAAGAGATCCCTGCTTCCGCTCGCGAGAGGCGTGGGAACGCGTAGGGATTTCAGATTGCAGCCGCGGCACCCTCGTACCTACTCAACCACTCAATCACCCAACGACACAACCACAAGCCCCTCTACTCCCCCTCCGCTTCCAGCACCCGGACCCGGATCGCCCCCGCGATCCTCGCCAGATCCAGGGCGCCGAGGCCCTCGACGAGCTTGATGTGCGTCGCGTCCGCCGCCGCCTCGCCCAGAGCGGGATCCAGCGCCCGCCACCTGTCCGCCCACGCCTCCACCCACGCATGGAGGCCGAAACGCTTCCGCTCGTCCCCGACATAGACCAGCCCCGTCGCCACCCGCGCCGGCACCGACGCCGCGCGGCACATCGCCGCGCAGAGAAGCGCGTGCTCCGTGCAGTCCCCCTTCCCGCACGCCAGAACGTCCGCGGCCGAGGGCAGCTGGATCCGCCCCGTCTTCTGCAGGTTCCGGTGCACCCAGCCGGCGATCCGTCGCGCCTTCTCGAGCGGGTCCGTCGCCCCGCCGCACGCGCGCGCCGCCGCGGACCGCAACGCCTCGTCGTGAAGGGGCATCCGGGCCGTCGAGGCCAGGTACCGCGGAAGCGGCTCTTCCCCCGCCCCCCGGCCCGGCGGGGGATCCCGCACCACGGTCACGCGCGCCCGTTCGGGACCGAGCGGGACCACCGTCTGCCTCGCGCCGGAAGGCAGCGCGGCGGGATCCAGCCCCTCCAGCTCCGCCACCATCCGGACTACGTCGGACGGGGCGAGGCCGAGCGGTTCGTCGATCGGCGGCGTGAGGGAGAGGGCGGAGAGGTCCGCGCCCCCGCCGCGCCTCGCCGCGCGCCGCCCCGCCGGCTCGCGCCGAAGCACCATCCCGGGCCCGAGCTGCGTCTCGAGGCGGACGCCCTCGACCGTGAGGAGGATCCGGCGGTCCGTCTTCTCGCCCCGGACGCGCAGGCGGACGGCCTCGGCGCCCGGACGGTCCCCCTCGCCCCCGGCCACCTCGATCCGGCCGGCCTCCTCTTCCGCGCATTCCGGGAGGAAGAGGACGGTTTCGAGGCGCTGCCCGGGACGCGGCCGCGAGAGGGCGAGGAGCTCGGGGGCGAGCGCGTCCTCGAGCGTGTGGCCAAAGCGCGCGCGCCGTTCCTCGACGCCCCGGCCGCGCCGGATGACCACGCGAAAGGCCCGGCCCTCGGGTTCGATCGAGGTCTTCACGAGACTTCCGCCGGTACGGATCTCGGATTCGTGGAAGAGGAAGCGAAAGGGGGGCCGGCGTTCGTAGCCCGTCCGGTCCGCGCCGTCGAAATCCAGGGGCCGCCCGCGGTGGCGGAAGCGCAGGTGGCTTTCCGAGGCGAGGATCCAGACGTCGCGGCCGCGCCATCGCCCGGTGCGCAGCTCGCTCCGGGCCCATCCCGCCCTCTCGTCCCGCAACCAGACGCTCATCCAGGACTCGCCGGCGAGCCGGCTCAGGGGGGAGGGGTCTTCGGGGTCCGCGGCGGGCGAAGAGGCGCAGGCGCCGAGGAGGAGAAGGGAAGCCAGGAGGGGGGTTCGAGGCGTGAGGAAGGAGGCGAGGCTCCGCAGAACCGGCGCGTGCGGCCGTCGCGGGAGGACTCGCAGGGGATGGCCCGGGGGCGTCATAGTTTTTTCAGGCCCTTGAGGACCTTGAGGTAGTCGTAGAAGTCGGCGGGGAAATAGACCACGAAGGGGGAGGATTTCCCGAAGACGAGGGTGTCGCCGGTCTTCAGGGGCTGGGGAACGGACGGGCGCATGCGTTTCTCGCCCTTGAAGGTGCCGTAGCGCGAATCGGCGTCGCAGACCTTGTAGCTGCCGGGTTGCCCGGGGTCGCCGGAGAAGTAGGCGTGGAACTTGGAGACCGAGGGGGGATCGAGCACGACGTCGTTGTTGTCGCTTCGACCGAGGGTGATCATGGTGCCGAAGGTGTTCCGGTCGGACTTGACGATGCGGTGGACGGGGAGGTCCTTCTCGGCCTTCCGGTCCGCATCCTCGAGGGGAGCGGCCTTGAATCCCGCCTGGGTCTGGAAGGCCTGGGAGGAGACGGTGGAGGCTCCCTGGCCGACCAGGAAGGGGTGGGGATACTTCTGGACGAAGTCCTCCCGGCTGAGATTTTCCGCTTCCGCGGCGAAGTCCTTCAACGTGTCTCGATGCATCGGCGGGATTCGATCCTCATCAGGAATCCGTCGGACCGGGATGCCCGGGTTCCCGATCACCCTTTCGTACTCAGGCCCCAGGTCACGGCTGCGAGGTTCTTCATGAAACGCTCGTCGGTTCCCTTCTCGCCCGTCAGCACGGTATGGATCATGACACGTTGAAACCGGGTCTCGCGGCGCAGGGCCTCGATGAGGTTCTCCTGGTAGACGTAGCGGCCGCGGCTGGGTTTCCCGTCCGAGAGGAAGTATATCGTATTCACGTCCGGGATGGCCAGGGCCTCGGTGAGGGCCTCGTAGAAGCATCCCCACCCCTTGGGTTCGGTGGTGAGGAGGAAGTCCTCGGCGTTGTGCTTGCGGATCCGGTCGGCGGGCATCAGCTTGGCCGGGAACGCGCGTTCCACCTTCGGGTCGGGGGGGTACTCGGACTTGTAGCGATAGATGAGGATGTTGAACCACTGGTTCCGGTCGAACTTCGCCAGCGTCTCCAGCATCTTCGCCTTGGCGATCTCGATCTTGGTCTTCTCCGTCTCCTCGGAGGCCTTGTTGCCCATGGAGCCGCTGAAATCGAACACGAAGGCTGCGCGTTTCGACATCACCGGCAGGCTGTAGAAGGTCACCACGGAATCGCTCTTCTCCGCGTCCTCGCCCCCCTCCCATTCCAGCACCCCGTAGCGGTTGCGCTCGGGCTTCTTCCCGATCCGGAATTTCGTCTTCTGGGCGCGCCACCACGCTTCCCACAGCGTGGCATTGTAGCCGATGGTCTTGCCCGTGAAGAGGCGCAACGCCCGGCCATAGTCGATGAGGAGCCGGCCGCCGCCCGTCGCCTGCTCCCGCGCCATCCCCTCCACCAGGAGCGTGATGCAACCGATGTCCCAGATTTCCGGCGTGACGTGGATCCCCGCCGCCCGCACCCGCCAGTCGTCGTCCTTCAGCGACCGCTCCACGCCCTCCAGCGCCGAGGACAGCGCCTGCCCCCCCACCGGCCCCAGCGCTGCCAGCGCCTCCACCGAGGCGATGCGCATCCGGTACGAGCGGTCCGCAAGGCCCGCCTTCGCCCAGGCGGGGGTCGAAACATGCCGGGAAGCGGCCGCGCCGTCGATGGCGCCGACCTTGACCTCCCAGTGCGCGTCGCGCAGGTGCTTCTCCATCTCCGCGTCGGGCGGCAACGCGTTCAGAACGCCGAGGGCGCGCAACGTCTCCCCCTTCACCGCGGGTTTCAGGCGGGAGAGGCGGCGCGTGATCGCGGGCGCGGCCGTGGCGTCGCCGATCCGCGCCAGGGCGCGGGCCGTTGCGACGCCCACCGTCGCGTCCCGGTCCGAAAGCGCCCTCATGAGGCTCTCCACGGCCTCCGAACGCCTCAGGCGGCCCAGGGCCTTGGCCGCGTTCCGGCGGACGGCGGCATCGCGGGCGCCCAGGCCCGTGCGGCACAAGACCTGCACGGCCTCGTCGCTCTTCATCTTCTCGAAGACGCCGACGGCGACCTCGCGGATGTGGACGAAGGGATCCCCCAGAAGGGGCAGAAGATACGTCGCCGCTTTCCGGGAATCCCGCTTCCCCAGCTCCCGCATGACCTTGGCGCGGAAGTACTGCTCCATGTACTGGTCCTGGAATTCCCGGATCAGCCATCCGAGCTCCGGCACCGACAGCTTCTCGAGGTGCTTCACCTTGAGATCCTCGAGGTGGTCCACCCCGAAGCGTTTCTTGAGGCTTTCCGCCATCTTCCCGTCGCGGGCCAGGATGTCCCGGGGCGCGGGCGAGGAAACCAGGAGGACAAGGAGAAACCACGGCGCGAGATACGATCTGGAAAACGGTCCCACGGCGCACCTCATCGAACGGGGAAAGGGGGCCTTCCGGACCCACGGGTCCGACGGATTGTAGGGGCGGGGCCGGACAAAGTCAAACGCGGCTCCGCGCGAGCGTTTCGCGCTGTACGCACCCCGGTGCAGCGTTTGCACGGGGCGCGGGCGTCTCGCCCGCAGCACTTCGTAGAAAATGCAGTTCATTGCCGAACCTAGATAGATCGGCTGGATTTGGAGGGCGAGCCTCCTGGCGAGCCGGCTGTTTCTTGGCTCGGGAGGACCCTCGCCCTCCAAGACACTCGCGTTGCAACGCTTCCATGGGTAGGGCCATCGCCCGAGCCATTCGTGGTGTACGTAGGTCATGGTCCTACCTTCCTTTTCGTAGCTCCCCTTCATGGAAAGACCCCAGGGTGGACCTCGAATTCCAGGTCCGCAGGGGAGTGCACGGGTTTTTTCGGGACCTTTCACCCCCGACCCATGGAAGAAGTGCAAGGCGGCTGCAGATTTTCGCATTGTCTGTAAGCCGTCACCTGTGACCCGTGCTGGCCGTGCTTTGTTGGCACCGCGTTGATGCAACCCACAGCACGGAAAGGAAACCCTTTGTGGGAGGCGAATCCTCCGGCGAAGCCGGAGGTTCGGCGATCCCCGTCCGCGGCATCGCCGTGGTCCCGGGCCGGGTGTCCGCGCGGCCCGGAACACACGCCTCCCACAAACAGCACGCCGTTCCGCTCTGCTGCTGCAATCTGCTGGCTGAAATCTGAAATCCCTACGCGTTCCCGCTCCCCTCGCGAGCGGAAACAGGGATCTTTTCACGGCCTCTCACCGCTCCGGCGCGGGGATGGCCACCCGGAAGCCGATGGAGGGCCCGGCGTGGAGGGGATTCAGCCCGGTCCTCACGGACAGGCGGAGATGATGGGGCGGGCTGTCCCAGCTGCCGCCCCGCAACGCCTTCCATCCCGTGGTCTCCAGGCAGACCGGATCCTTCTGGCGCGCCCCGGGACGCGAGGGAAAACGCTCGTCGAAATCGTCGAGGCACCATTCCCAGGCGTTGCCCAGCATGTCGAAGAGCCCGAAGGCGTTCGGCTTCCGCTTGCCCGCGGCGTGGAGCCGGTTCTCGCTGTTTCCCCGGTACCAGGCGAACGACCCGTCCATCTCCCCGCCCCAGAAGTAGGGGGTCTCGCTTCCGGCCCGGGCCGCGGCTTCCCACTGGGCTTCCGTCGGCAGGCGCCCACCGGCCCAGCGCGCGTAGGCGCGCGCGCCGAACCACGTCACGTAGACGGCGGGGTGCTCTCCGCGTCCGCGGGCCGGCGCCCAGCCGTAGGCTTCCCGCCGGAAGCCGAAAGGGAAGTCGGCCAGGGCGGGGTGGCCCTCCAGCAGAACGAGAGGACGCCCGTTCTCGTCCTCGTTCCCCCCCACCTCCGTCAGGAAGGCGGCGAACTGCGCCTGCGTGACCTCCCGCGCGTAGAGGTAGAAGGCGCTCAGATCCACGCGGCGCGCGGGCGGCCCCGGCAACGCGTAGGTGCCGGGGTGAATCCGGACCAGCGCCGCGCCGTCGGTGGGGTTGGTCCACCGGTCGGGCCGGCCGGCGGGGACGGGGGGGAGGGAATCGCCGCGAAGCGCCTTGAATCGTTTCGCTTCCTCGCGGGCCCATTCCAGGCGGCTCTCCCGCCGGCCCCCGTCGAGGTAGGCCTCGATCGCCTCGATCCTCTCGTCGAGCGATCCGGAGGCGCTCCCCTCCACTTTCTCCCAGGCCTTGCGCTCGGCTTCCGCCTCCAGGCGGTCGATCTGCGCCCGGGCGTCCGCGGCATGGGGGCTCTCGAGATAGGACGCCATGAAGATCCGGAGCATGTCGAGCTTCTCGGGATCGGATTTGCCCCGCAAGTTGTTCTGCAGCCTCTCGTAGATCTTCTCGTCCTTCGCCCGGCCGATGTCCGTCTGGAGGTTCTGGAATTCCACCTCGGTCTTCAGCGTGTACCGGTTTCCGGCCAGGTCCTCGCCCGTCACCCTGAGGACGTTGCGGCCCGGGGCGAGGACGACGGTCGTTTCCACCTCCTCGGCGCCCCCGGTGTCGATCTCGGTCTCGCCGCCGACGGCGTCGTCCACGATGACCGCCCGGAGGGGCTCGTCCGCGTAGACGGTGATGCGATGGTCGGGGACGGCGGACAGGATCACGGATCGCAGGCCCGAAATCCGGACGTCCGGGGGTGTGGAATCCCGGACGACCTCCACCTCGGCCTCGACCGCGTTGCCTGCCTTGTCCAGCCCCTCGAACCGGAAGACCCTCGATCCTTCCGAGGGGAGTGTGCCGACGAAACGGAACCGTCCGGTCTCGTGCATGTCCTCCACGGGCACGCCCTGCACGCGGACCTGGGCGGGGTGGTCGTCGGCGAGGCGGCCCATGATGGAGAATTCCTCGGTCATGGTGTAGAAGCGCCCCTCCCTCACGCGGTTCTCGAATTGGAGCGCAGGGGGGCGCCCGTCCACTTCCAGGGGAACGCGCTTGTCTTCCTCGTACCCTCCCGCACCGGACGCGCTGATCGAGAGGGCGCCGGTCTCCTCGTCCACCGTGACCGTCGCGCCGAACCGGCCTCCCTCGATCCAGGCCTTTTCCCCCAGGATCCGGATCGTGTCCGGCGCGGTTCCGCGGATCCGCCCCTCCACCTCCAGGGGACCCGGCGCCACGACCTGCCCGGCAACGGGCGCGGTGACGTTCAGCTCGAAGGGGGCGGAGGTGCCGGTGGCCTCCGGGCCCGGAGCGTCGGTCTTGTTCCAGGAAAGGGCCAGGAACACGACCGCCACGACCAGGGCCGCCACGCCCATCCCCCCCGCCGCCAGCACGGCCTTCGAGGTCTTCCGCGAGGAGACGGCGGCGGGAACGGTCTTCTCCGGCTTCGGGCCGGGGGCCGGCCGGGGAGGGGGCTTGTCCTCCGGCTTCTGGCCCCCAGCGACGCCCATCTGCGTGGGGCCCGACTTCAGCTTCAGGGTCTGGGCCGCCGTGAGGGCCAGGCCTCCGCCGGACGCCAGCGGAAGGTTCTCCCGAACGGAGAGCTCGCTCTGGATGAAGGCCTTCACGGTCTCCAGCTCCCCGCCCGGATGATCCAGGCCCCGCTTGGCCATCAGCAAATCCTGGATCAGGTCCGAGTAGTCCTGGTGCCGGTCCCCGGGATCCTTCTCCAGCATCCGCGCCACGACCGAGGCCGTGTCCTCGGAGAGGTCCGGCTCGATCTCCCGGGGATCCGGGGTGGGCTGGTCCACGATCAGCCGGAGGACCCCCACCACGGAATCCGCCACGAAGGGCTTCTCCCCCGTGAGCGACTCGAACAGCGTCACGCCCAGCGAGAACATGTCGGAGCGGAGATCGCCCGGCTTCGACTCGGCCTGCTCCGGGCTCATGTAGGACGGCGTCCCCACGATCCGCCCTGTGGCCGTGATGCCGGAAGCCGTCTGCCCGATGGATTTCGCCAGACCGAAATCGGCCACCTTGACCACGGCCTTGGGCGTGAGCATGAGGTTGGCGGGCTTGATGTCCCGGTGGATGATGCCGCGGTCCGCCGCGGCCCCCAGCCCCTGGGCCGTCTGCAGGGCGATCTCCAGGGAGGCCGCTTCCGAGAGCTTTCCCAGGCCCTTCAACACGTCGGAAAAGCCGAGGCCCGGAACGTATTCCATGGCGATGAAGTAAAGACCCTCGTACTCGCCCGCGTCGTGGATCTGGACGATGTTGACGTGAGAGAGCGAGGCCGCCGTGCGCGCCTCCCGCATGAAACGGGAAATGTTGTCGCCCTGCATCACGGCGGGAGACGGCGGGAGGATCTTCAGGGCGATGTCCCGCTCGAGGCTCACCTGCCTGGCGAGATAGACGATCCCCATGGCGCCTTCGCCGAGCTTCCTGAGAATCTCGAATCCGGCGAGCACCGAACCTTGCAGGGGATCTTCCCCCGGCTTCAAGGTCTGGTCTAGATCTTCCACGTGACAGGCCTTTCCCCGGGGCCCGGCTCTCTGATCACAAGTGTGACAACAACCGGGAAAATTATAACCGGCAGGGTGGTTTTTCCAAGTTTGATTTCCGCCAAAAGTCCAAGTTTGATAAAAATCCGGCATGAACCACCCCATCTTCGCCATTGTCGGCATGCCGGGCGCGGGGAAGTCCGTCCTCGCCGGACTCTTCAAGGAAAAAGCCTGCGCGATCGTCCGCTTCGGAGACGTCACGGAGGAAGAACTCCGGCGCCGGGGAACGCCCCAGACCCCCGACTCCGAGAAGATCGTCCGCGAGGAGATCCGGGCCCGGGAGGGACCGGACGCCTACGCCCGCCGGAACGTCCCGAGGATCGATACGGCCTTGCAAGGCGGACCCGTGGCCGTGGACGGCCTCTACTCCTGGCCCGAGTACCTCTTCCTCAAGGACGCCTACGGGGACCGCCTCCACGTGGTCGCCGTCGCGGCCTCGCCGCGCGTACGATACGAGCGGCTGGCCCGCCGACCCGTCCGCCCCCACCCTCCCGGGATCGCCTGGCAACGCGACGTCGCCGAGATCGAATCCATCCAGAAGGCCGGCCCCATCGCGATGGCCGACCACACCCTGATCAACGAGGGCGCCCTCGAGGACCTCCGGCGTGATTTCGAGGCGCTGTGGGGCCGGATCGGGGCGACCCGGAAGAGTGGGAACGCGTAGGGATTTGGGATTGCCTAGGAAGGGATTGTAGATTTCAGATTTCAGCAATGTGTAGGGGTGGCCCTTGCGGCCGCCCAGACCGCAGGAATGCCTGACGGTGTCGGATTGCATCCTGCGTGCATGACGATGGAAAACCCCGGACCCCGCCTTGTTGTACAGGCAAGCATATGGATTGTTTGTAACCGGTAACCCGTCTTAGGCTGTGGGTGGCTACGGCTCTTGGTCAAGCACAGCCGCACGGGTTACGGGTCACCGGTTACAGACACCGCGAAGGCACCAAGGCACGAAGAAAGGTGCCCGGGCTGACCCAGGGTCAGCAGAGCGGAAGAATGGCAAGCCGATCATTGCCGCTGCTGCGATCTGAAATCTGAAATCTGCAATCCCAACCCTTCGGGCTGAATCCCTCCATTCGGAATTCCTCAATCCCATCCCCCCTCCCCTCCCTCAGAGCCTGTGAAAGAATTCGCCGGTTTCATTCGCCTCGGCTGTAGAGGATGTGGAAAAATCCGCTCGCGCAGGGAACCAGGGATTTTTTCACAGCCTCTCACTTCTCGGCCAGCGCATCCCTTGCGAGCGTGAAGCGCGGGTTGATCTCGAGGGCCCGGCGCCAGGCGCGTCTCGCGTCGGGGCGATGGCCGAGCTCGTCGAGGACGTTGCCGAGGTTGTACCAGCCGAGGAAGCTCGCCGGATCGTTCTCCACCAGCGTCTCGAAGACCTCCCTCGCCTCCCGGGTCTTGCCCTCCTGCACGCGGCAGACGCCCAGGCGCAGGCGGAACGCCTCGCGGGCGGGGGCGAGGCGGACCGCGTTCTCGTAGAGTTTCGCGGCGCGCCCGAATTCCCTGCGCCCGAGGAAGAGGTCACCCCCCTCCTTGTAGGCGCGCAGATAGCCGGCGCGCATCTCGCGCCAGGCCTGGTCGATCTTTTCCCGCTGGTCGTCGGGGAAGGTCCGAAAGGGGCCTTCCGGGTCGTGGAAGGTGAACGCCCAGGCGTCGAAGGGCGGAGGGGGGCCCCGGCCGTCGATCCGGTAGACCATGCCGCTGGAGCGGGGCTGGAAGGGGGGCGGAAGGGCGAGATGGCTCGGCATGAGGGAATAGACGGGTCGCCGGGGGTTTTTTCCGATGATCGACAGCACGAGATCGGTGACCTCGTGGCCCGTCGCCCTCTCGACGTTCTCCGAGGGGGGCAACGCGAGGCCGAGGTTCTCTCGGACGTATCCGCGGTACCAGGATGCGACGAGAGCTTCCTGGTTGACCATGGCGACGTCGCGGCGCACGCCGAGGACCGCCTGGGCGAACAGGACGGTGCTGGAGGGGTTGTCGCCGCTGAGGAGGAGGATGCCGTCTCGTCCGACGCCGTTGAGGATGTTGCGGGCGTAGTCCTCGGCGTGGTGGTCGCCGGTGCGGTCGACGGCGGGCAGGGCGGTGACGAGGAGGGGGAGGGGAAAGGCGAGCCAGAGGAGCGCGGGGAGGAGGGAAGCGAGGAGGGTTTTCCGGGCGGGCAGGATCCGCTGGAGGTATTCCAGAAAGGCGACCGCGCCGGCGCCGACGCAGGGGGCGAAGGCGAGATAGGCGGGGAGGAACCAGCTCTCGAACTCCTTGGTCTGGGTGTAGAAGAGGGGGAGCAGGAGGGCGAAGGCGCCGGTCATCGCGAGGACGGCGAGGAAGCGGGGGGTCTTCTTCCTCATCACGAAGGCGCCGAGAAGCCCCAGGAGCAGGGCCGCCGGCCAGAACTGCAGGAAGAAGAGGCGGGCCGCGTCGGCGGTTCTCTCGAGGAAACCCGGGCCGAAGAAGGAGAAGGAGGCCGATTCCGCGGTCCAGTGCGAGGCGGTGACGAGCCGGAGGAAGCGAAGCGGAGTTTCGGGATCGCCCCAGTCGGTGAGCGGGTCGGCGAGGGAGCGCAGGGGCATGTAGGCGTAGGGGAGGAGGCCGGCAAGCAGGAAGGCGGGGAGGGTCCTGGCCCAGGCGCGGGCGTCCCGACGCCGCGTCCACGCCACGTAGAGCATGGGGGGGATCATGCCGACGATCATGGGATGGTTGGCGAATCCCGCGCCGAAGACGAGGGCTGCCAGAAGCCAGCGCCGCCCGGGCGGGGGGGAGGGCGCCTCCAGGATCCTCGACACGAGCCAGAGGAGGGTTGCCGTGATCAGGATCTGGAGGGCGTAGGCCTCGGCGTTGATCGCCTGGGACCACAGGGCGAACGAGAGGCCGAACCCGACGGCGACGGCCGAGGCGAGGGCGCGCCGGGAGCGCGCGGGAGCCTCGCCGTCTCGCCCGAGATCCAGGCAGGTCCGGTAGACGAGCAGGGAAGCCAGGGAGGCGCACAGGGCCGAGAGCAGATGGACCCGCTGGGCGAAGGTGCCGAGCGGCGCCTGCCCGAAGAGGTGGCCGAGGATCACGCAGAGGGGGAAGCCGGGGGGATAGGCGATGCCGAGCTCCTTCGAGGCTGCGAGATAGATGCCGGCATCGAGCCAGAACACCGAGGGCCCGAGCGTGAAGAGGTAGGCGAGCAGGGGGAGGCCGAAGGCGGCCGCCTGGAAGGGCTCCGGCAGGCGATCCTTGAGTGTTTTCATGGCGGAGAGGGAGGGATTCGAACCCTCGGTACCGTTTCCGGCACACGCGGTTTCCAACCGCGCCCGTTCGGCCGCTCCGGCACCTCTCCAGCATCGACCCAGCGCCCGGCGCCCGGCGTGCCGGCGTCCGGAACGCGTGCCGACATGATGCAGCTTCCGGGCTCGAAGTTCAATGGTTGAGGTATTCGCGCTGTCACCGCATTTCATCTTTTGAACCACAAGAAGGCAAAGCGTACCGTTTGTGGGAGGCGTGTGTTCCGGGCCACGCGGACACCCGGCCCGGGACCACGGCGATTTG
>CAZDSO010000088.1:0-20264 GCA_964508045.1 uncultured Planctomycetia bacterium
CATTCTTCCAGCTCCTTAAGGTACTCGGCGAGGTCGATCTCGTGCTTCAGCTCGTATTTCTGGAGCTTCTCGATCCGCTCGATGTCTTCCTCGATCCTGTTGACCAGTTTGAAGATGTACGGACGTCCCTTGAGGCGATCCTTCAGATCCTGAAGCATTTTCTCCCACGACCCGAAATAGAGCTCGTCCCGCAACGTGACGAGCATCTTCTCTTCCGGGGAAAGGGATTCACAGAACCTCTTGTGCCCCTCGTCCATCCCACCTCTGTGGGCGTCATGCCACCGCCCCTCGATGGGAACGCCCCTCGACGAGCGGGTCTCGAACCGGAGACAATCTTCATGATTCTGTCCCCCGCGAGCCGCAAGTCAAGCAATTTTCGCCTCATTTCGGCCTTCCCGGGGGGTTGGTCCGCCGTCGCCCAGGGAGTACCATGGCTCGATACGGGAACGCAAGGCTTTCAAGGAGGTCCGCCATGAAACCCGACGGCGGGGAGACCGCGAACGAGGCAAGCGTGGATCCGGAGCGGATCGCGCGGAACGTCTCCGGGATCCGGCGACGTCTCGAGCGCGCCTGCGAGAAGGCGGGGCGCGATCCCGGCGGCGTGCGCCTCATGGCCGTCACCAAGAACCGCCCGCCGGAGGCCGTGGACCTGCTCTTCGGCCAGGGGGTCAAGGACATCGGGGAGAACCGCGTCCAGGAGGCCCTCGCGAAGGCCCCCGCCGTCTCTTCCCCCGTCACCTGGCACATGGTGGGGCATCTCCAGAAGAACAAGGCCGGCAAGGCCGCGGGCTTCTTCTCCTCGCTCCACTCGGCCGCCTCGACGGATCTTCTCGCGGCCCTCGACCGGCGTCTGGCCGCCCTGCCCGCCCCCCCGCCCCGCCCCTTCCCCGTCTACGTCCAGGTGAACGTCTCGGGGGAGGCGTCCAAGTTCGGGATCGAACCCGGCGCCCTCACGACGTTCCTCGAGGCCTTCGAGCGGTGCCCGCAGCTCGAGGCCGCGGGCCTGATGACGATTCCCCCCTTCTCGGAGGATCCCGAGGCGGCCCGCCCCTTCTTCCAGCGCCTGGCGGCGCTGGCCCGGGACGCGTGCGAGAAAGGCCTCCTTCCCTCGCCGCCGGGGCTCTCCATGGGCATGACGAACGATTTCGAGGTGGCGGTCGAGGAAGGGGCCACGGTGGTGCGCGTGGGCACGGCGTTCTTCGCCTAGGCCTACAACGCGAATTTCTGGCAAGTCGCTTTGCTCTTTCGATCCTGATTTACCTGATCGGCCGGCTGATCCACCTGATTTTGTTTTGACCGGTCACCCGGTTCCCGTCCGTGCTGTGGGTTGCATCAACCCGGTGCCGGCAAAGCACGGCCAACACGGGTCACAGGTGACGGCTTACAGACAATGCAAAATGCTGCAGCCCCCTTGCACTCCTGCCATGGGTCGGGGGTGAAATTTCCCGAAAAAACCCGTGCACCCCCCTGAGGACCTGGAATTCGAGGTCCACCCTGGGGTCTTTCCATGAAGGGGAGCTGCGAAAAGGAAGGGAGGACCACGACTTATTTGCAGCGCGAAACGCTCCGCGGTGGGATCGGGGTTGCGTGAACCGGACCGCGGCCGGTAGAATGATGCCGTAATGAGGAGCCCTCCCCCGGAGGACCTTCCATGGCCCACCTTCTCATCGAATCCGGCAACGACAAGGGAGAGAAGATACCCCTGCCCGCCGACGGGGAGGTCTCCTGCGGCCGGGACACCGCCTGCACGCACCAGATTCTCGACATCGCGGCCTCCCGGAGGCACTTCCGGATCGTGGGCAACGGGGGGGGCGCGTTCCGCCTCGAGGATCTGGAAAGCCGCAACGGCACGCATCTCAACGGAGCCCGCGTGGACCGCTCGCCCCTGACGGGGGGGGACCGCATCCGGGTGGGGGAGACGATCTTCCTCTTCGTCTCGGAGCCGGCGGGGGCCGACACGTCCTCGGATCCGCTGGCGGGCAAGACGGTGTCGGGCTACCACATCCTGGAGCGCATCGGCGTGGGGGGGATGGGGACGGTCTACAAGGCGCTGCAGGTCTCCCTGGGCCGCGAGGTGGCCCTCAAGATCCTCTCGAAGCGGTACACGGAAGACGAGAAGTTCGTAGAGATGTTCGTCCGGGAGGCGCGCGCGGCGGGCGGCCTGAACCACCCGAACATCGTCCAGGTCTACGATGTGGGGAAGGAGGACGGCCACCACTTCTTCTCCATGGAGTACATGGCCCGGGGGAGCGTGGGAGACCTGTTGAAGGAACTCGGGACCCTTTCGGTCCCCCGCGCGCTGGCGATGATCCTCCACGCCGCCAAGGGTCTCGAGTACGCGGAGAAGCGGGGTCTCATCCACTGCGACATCAAGCCCGACAACCTCATGCTCAACGAGGAGGGGACGGTCAAGATCGTCGATCTGGGTCTGTCCCGCACGACCATGGGGGAGAAGGAACAGGGGGAGGAGGACGTCGCCTTCGGAACGCCCCATTTCGTGTCGCCGGAACAGGCGCAACGGAAGAAACTGGACCACCGGGCCGACATCTACTCGCTGGGGGCCTCCTTCTTCCTGATGGTCACGGGGCAACCCGTGTTCTCGGGGGCGTCGGCCAAAGAGATCGTGATGAAGCACATCAAGGAGCCTCCGCCCAAGGCGCGGGAGGTCAACCCCGCGATCCCGGAGAGCGTCTCGAACATCATCGACCGCATGCTGAAAAAGGAGCCCGGCGACCGCTACCCGACGGCGGCTTCCCTTCTGGAGGACCTCCGGAAGGCGAACATCGAGGTGAACCCGCAGGCCGCCTACACGGACGGCTTTCCCGGCCTTCCCGACGGCGGAAAGTCGCGGCCCACGGGCCTGATCGCGCTGGGGGGCGCGGCCGTGGTGATCCTGCTGGCCGCCGTGTTCGTCCTTCCGTCGCTCTTCGGAAGCGACGACGAGGCCGACGCCGGCGCGAGCGCCTTCGTACCCGGCGTGCCCTCCATCCCCGGCGCGGGGGGCGAAAGCGAGGAGGACGCCGAGGAACGGGAGAAGATGGCCGCGAAGATGCGGGAGATCGAGCGGCGCAAGAAGGAACTCGAAAGACAGCAGCGCGAGGCCCGCGAGCTGGAAGCGCAGAAGGACCTGAAGGCCGTCCGGGAATTCCATACCAAGCAGGGCCTGCGGGGCGAGACGCTGCCCGAGGTGATCGAGAAGTACGAGGCCGTGGCCCGGAAGCACAAGGGCACGCCCGCCGCGACGACGGCGATGGAGATCGCCAGGCGCCTCCGGCAGAAGCGGGAAGCGCTGGCGGAGATGGAAGCCGAGGCCTCGGCGCTGGTGAAGGAGATCGAGGCCGAGGTCCGCCGGCACCTCGCAACACAGCGCTACGCCCTGGCCCTCGAGGCCTACCGCCGGTTTCCCGCCGAACGGTACGAGGAGACCCGTGCGGCCGACGACGTGAAGACCGGTCTTCGCGTCGTCGAGGAACGCGCCAAGGACGCCTGGGTCATGGGCACGACCGAGTCCCGGTCCCTGGAGAGGCGCGGGAACCTCGTGCAGGCGCAGGTCTTCTACCGGAACGTCGTGGACCGGTGGGGGCTCGAGACGTACGTCGCGCCCGCCCGGCGCGAGATCGAGCGCCTGCAACGGAAGCTGGCCTCGCAGGAAGAGGCCGCGGCCGCCGCCCGGAAGGCCGCCGAGCTGTCGCGTCTTCGCGAGGCAGAACGCCGCGCGACCGGCCTCGCCGAGTCCTACGATTTCCGGGGTGCCCGGGAAGCGATCCAGGCCCTGCTCTCCGGGTCCGACGGCGTCGTCCCCCTGTCGATCGAGGAGGTCCGGCAACGGGGCGCGTCCCTTCTCCGGGACTACGGGCACCTGATCTCCCTGAAGGAGCGGATCATCGGCCGGGCCAAGCAGCGGGCCGGACGGGTGAAACTGGAGCACAACGGCCGCACGGTAGCGGTGCTGGGGGCGGACGAGGAATACATCCACATCAACATGGGCGGGGCCCAGACGCGCCTCAAGTGGGCGTCCTTCGAGACGGAGGCCCTCTTCGAGGCGGCGATGGAACTGCTCGCCCCGGGAACGCCGGAAGACCACCTGCGCCTGGGCGTCTTCGCCATGATGATGGGCCTTCCGGACAAGGTGGACGCGGAACTGGACGAGGCTTCCCGCGGGGGCCCGCCGGACGTCGCCAAGGAGGCCCAGGGCTACCGGAGGCGCTTCCACGGGGGGGGAGGGCGCGCAGGGAAACAGCTGGAGGCGGAGGCGGAGGCGCGGTACCGCGAGATCGGCGACCTCTTCCTCGCCGCCGAGCAGGAGGAAGACCACGGCAAGGCCATTCGCCTGCTCAACGAGGCGCTGGAGATGTTCGAGCAGTGGATGCAGGATTTCTCCCAGACGCAGTTCGTGAAGAAACGGACGGGCGGATAGGGCCGGGCCCGCGCCGGTCTTTTCCGCTTTGCATTGGAGGGCGAGCCTCTCCTCCTTCGCTTGCTGGTGGTTGCGAGAGCTACGGAGGACCCTACGTAGCCCTTGCAAGAGCCGATCGGCGTAGTACGGGCCGGCGAGCCGGGGATCGCACGGACCGGGAGCCCGCCCCGGGAAGATACGTTGACCGACATGCCCCCCCCCAGCGCCGTCCTCTCCGTCGTGGTCCACCCGCGCGCCCGCCGCGAGGGCATCGCCCGCTACGGGGAAGCGGGGTGGAAGATCTCCGTCTCGGCCCCCCCGGAAAAGGGCAAGGCCAACCAGGCGGTGGTGGCCCTTCTCGCCCGCCGGCTCCAGGTCCAAAAGGGCGCGATCGAGATTCTCCGCGGCGCGGGCGGGCGCCGGAAGGACCTCCGCATCGAGGGCTTGAGCCTCGACGACGTGGAGGCCCGCCTCCGAGGCCCTCTTTGAGCCATTCTCGCTGTGGCTTTTCTTCTTGGGCGCGGGCTGACGTTCGTCGTGAGCCACGGAACGAAGTGGAGTGGCGCAGCCATGCGGGACGAGGTGCTGCGGACAGGATGTCCGCGATCCGACCTTACGTGCTGCCGGCTGGACCCGCCGTCGCCGCCTTGCACAGGCAAGGGCCATGGCGGGGAACAGCCGGCGGGCCTTGTGAGCGGTCTGCTTCATGGCTTCGTGCTCCACGAAGAAGTCTAAAGTCCAAAGTCCGAGGGCCAAGGGCTTTCGACTTTCAACCGTTTACTTACACCGCGAATGGCTCTTACACCGCGAATGGCTCTCTTTGATGGACCCCTTCGCGCGTTCCTGATACCGTTCACGACATGGACACGTTGCGAAAGCGCAGGCTGGCCAACGGCCTCTTCCTCGTCGTCGTGTTCGCGGCGGCCTTCGGCACGGTCCTTCGCCTCGTCTGCGACGATCCGTCGCTTCCGGGGCGGGGCGGGCTCCTTCTGTTCTGCAGCGCCCTCTTCGGATTCGGCGCGATGGGCCTGGCCGCCTCCCTGCGGGGCCAGGCGAGCTGCCGCTTCCTGTGGATGACGCTCCCGGCGATCCTCCTGCTCGGACTCGGCGTCGCCACCTGCGCCCTGCGGGCTCCCCACCCCTTCGGATTCGGCGCCCGGCTGATGACGCTCGCGGGCACCCTGCTCGCCTTCTTCCTCGTCCTCTACGCCGGAGAGGACCGGGAATTCGGAAAATTCATCCTCAAGGCGGCCCTGGGTGCGGTCCTGATCCAGTGCGGCCTGGGCCTCTTTCAGTTCTACGCGGCGTCCGGCGCCTCCCCCGAAAACGCCTTCCGCGGAACCCTCGCCTCCCCCGGCGACGCGGCCGGCCTGCTCGCCATGATGTTTCCCGTCGCGGCGGGCCTGCTGGTCAACGCGATCCACGAGCGGCTGGATCGGTCCGTCTGGCCCCGCCGCATCCTCTATGCCCTTTCGGTCCTCCTCCTCACCGCAGGCCTCTATCACGCCGGCTCGGAAACCGCCTGGATCGCCGTCGGCCTGGGCATGCTCTGCGCCCTCGTCTGGCTCGGCAGGACCTACCTCTACCGGAACCGCAAGGCCGCCCTGGGCACCCTGGCCGTCGTCCTCTTCCTCGTGGCCGCCGTCACGGCCCTGCAGTCCATGCCCCGGTTTGCCCACCCCGGCTACGGACGCCTTCCCGACGCCCTCGCCGGCGCTGCCGACGGCGCGCGCCAGGGGCTCGAGACCCTCTCCGAGGTCCCGCTGCTCGGCCGCGGAAACGGCGGACCCGATCACGCCCCCTCCGTCGTCCGCTTCGCCGTGTCCCACGGCCTCCCCGCGGCCGCGATCCTCCTGGCCATGATCGCGGCCGTCATGACGCTCTTCTGGAAAGGGCAACGGATCCC
The DNA here is from genome assembly GCA_964508045.1 of uncultured Planctomycetia bacterium. GTDB lineage: Bacteria > Planctomycetota > JAKEIC01 > JAKEIC01 > CAZDSO01 > CAZDSO01. The sequence continues at coordinate 6,303 of CAZDSO010000088.1, forward strand.
CCAGGAGACGACCCTCGAGGCCCGCGTGCTGGTCGGGCACCGGCGGTCCCTGAAGGGCATCGAAATCGCCTCCGTCGGCATCCTGGGCGGCGCGCTCGCCCTCTACGTCTTCCATCCCTTCCGGCCGGCGCTTTCCCGCCCCGGCTTCCTGCTCGTCTTTCTTCCCTGCTGGCTCCTCTTCACCACGACGGCCTTCAGCTACAAGCACTTCCGGCTGATGGTCGAGAACCGGAGGGACTTCGTGGCCATCGGCATGACCGCCGGCGCCGCGACCGGCGTGTTCCGGTCCTTCCTGGACACCGGCCTCCTCCATCCGCCCTCCCGGTTCCTCCTCTTCCTCCTGTTGGGCCTGGCGCTGAGCCGCACCGTCGAGGGAAAAAACGATCCCCTCCTCGCGTTCCGGAATCCCAAGTTCCTCCGCCCCCTGGCGGGAACCTTCAGCGCGCTTCTCGCCCTCGGCGCGGTGGTCCTGGCCGTCGCCGGATGGCCCGTCCTTTCCGCCCGGGCCGCCTTCGAGGCGCATCCAACGCCGTCTCGAGCCCCGGCCCCGGGGACGGACGTGCGCAGGGAGACCGATCAGGCCCTGGTGGAGCGCGTCCGTACCCTGCGGCGCCTCGCCCGCCACCTTCCCTGGGACGGGGTCCTGTGGAGCCGGCTGGGCACCGCGCGGCTGGACCTTGCGGCACGCCGTCTTCGCGAGGGCTCGGAGCAGGATGTCGACCGTCTGGCGGAAGACGCCCGGGAGGCGTTCCGCGAGGCCGCGAGACGGTCCCGGTCCCCGGATCTCTTCCTGGAAGCGGGGAAGGCCTGGCTCGCGGCGGCACGCGCGGCTTCCGGGACGCGGCGGGCGGCGTTTCTCGAACGGGCCCGGCAGGCGTTTCGGCGCGGCGGCGAACGCGTCCCCGGGGATCCGGCCGCGAAGGCGGAGCGGGGAACCAGGTAGGGATGTCAGACGTCGAGGTTCTTCACCTCGTGGGAGTGCTCCTCGATGAAGCGTCTCCGGTGTTCGACCTCGACGCCCATGAGCAGGGAGAACATGGCGTCGGCTTCGGCGGCGTCGGAGACCCCCACGCGGATGAGGGTCCGGTTCGCGGGGTCCATGGTCGTGCTCCAGAGCTGATCGGGATTCATCTCGCCGAGGCCCTTGTAGCGCGTGATCTCCACGTTTTTCTGGGCGATCTGCCGGAGCATCTCGGGCAGGCTGTACAGGCCGGGCACGGGGGTGGATTGCTCGCCGTGAAGCAGGATGTGGACGGGGGGCTCCCCCTCCTCGAGGGGGAGGTAGGCGCCGAGGGTGAAGCCGAGGGATTTCAGGCGGTTCATGGTCTTCTCGACGTCCTTGGCCTCGGGCAGTTCCCGGAGGCGGAAGGCGCCGCTTTCCTTGTTTCCGTTCCGTTCCTTGAGGATGATCTCCTCGCCCCGCTTCTCCTCCTCCCGCCGGAGGAAGGCGCGCAGTTCCTCCTCGTCGTAGAGGTACCGGGACTCCCCGTTCCAGGTCAGGCGGTAGAGCGGGAAGCCGCCCGTGTCGTTGCGTCCCTTGCGCAGGAACTCGGTGAACGAGATGCCGTGACGCTCGAACCCGTAGTCGTGCCGTTCGAGCCGGGTGAGGAGGTCCACCATTTCCCGGTAGACGTCGAGGTCCACCGTGCTCTCGCTGCGCGCGTCCTTGAGGCGCGTCTTCTCGATCCCCAATTTGAGGAGGCGGCGCCGCAACCCCGCCTCGGAATTGATGTACTCCTCACTCCGGCCCGCCTTCACGCGATAGAGGGGCGCCTGGGCGATGAAGACGCGCCCTTCCTCGATGAGCTGCCTGAAATGCCGGAAGAAGAAGGTGAGGATGAGCGTCCGGATGTGGGAACCGTCGACGTCCGCGTCGGTCATGATGATGATCTTGCCGTAGCGGAGCTTCTCCGGCCGGAAGTCCTCCTTCCCGATGCCGGTCCCCAGCGCCGAGATGATGGTCTGGATCTCGTTGTGATTGAGCATCTTGTCGATCCGGGCCTTCTCCACGTTCAGGATCTTGCCCCGAAGCGGCAGGATGGCCTGGAACTTCCGGTCACGCCCCTGCTTGGCCGACCCGCCGGCGGAATCACCCTCGACCAGGTAGAGCTCGGTGGCCTGGCGGTCCCGGCTCTGGCAGTCGGCGAGCTTGCCCGGAAGCGAGCCGGAGGAAAGCGCCCCCTTGCGCCGCACCAGATCGCGCGCCTTCCGCGCGGCGGTCCGGGCGCGGGCGGCCTGGATCCCCTTCTGCAGGATGCCCTTGGCGGGCGAGGGGTTCTCCTCGAGGAAGATCCCCAGCTCCTCGTTGACCGCCGCCTCGACGATGCCCTGTACCTCGCCGTTGCCCAGTTTCGTCTTGGTCTGCCCCTCGAACTGCGGATCCGGGACCCGGACGCTGATCACCGCCGTCAGTCCCTCCCGGAGATCCTCGCCGGAGGGAACCGTCTTGTCCTTGAAGAGCCCCTGGCTCTTGCCGTAGGCGTTCAGGGTCCTCGTCAGGGCCGACTTGAACCCGGAAAGATGCGTGCCCCCCTCGATGGTGTGGATGTTGTTGACGTAGGTGAAGATGTTCTCCGAGAAGCCGTCGTTGTACTGCAGGGCCGCTTCCACGTCGATCCGTTTCCCGTCCGGAAGCTCGACCTCCTTGCGGAAGTAGAAGGGCTCGTGAACGCCCTTGCGCGCCTCGTTCAAGTGCCGGATGAAGGCCAGCAGGCCCCCTTCGTAGCAGTGATCCACCGATTTGTCGGTGCTCTCCTCCTCCACGTGGATGTGCAGATTCCGGTTCAGGAACGCCAGCTCCCGCATCCGGACCGCGATGGTCTCGAACGTGTACTCGGGCTCCTTGAAGATCTTCGGATCCGGCTGGAAGGTGATCCGCGTCCCCTGCTCCTGCGTCTTGCCGAGCTCGGTCAACTCCGAGACCTTCTGGCCCCGCTCGAACCGCTGGGCGTAGATCGTCCCCCCGATGTAGACGGTCACCTCGAGCCACAGGCTCAGCGCGTTCACCACCGACACCCCCACCCCGTGCAGCCCTCCCGACGCCTGGTAGGCCTTGTGCTCGAACTTGCCCCCCGAATGGAGCGTCGTCAGGACCACTTCCACCGCCGGCACCTTGCGGTCCGGCTGCTCGTCCACCGGGATGCCCCTCCCGTTGTCCTGCACGGTCACGGCGCCGTTGGGATGGAGAACCACCGAGATCCGGTTGCAGAACCCCGCCATGGCCTCGTCCACGGAGTTGTCCACGACCTCGAACACCAGGTGGTGGAGGCCGCGGGGTCCCACGTCCCCGATGTACATGGCGGGCCGCAGGCGGACGTGCTCGATCCCGTCGAGCACCTGGATCATCTCACCGTCGTATTCCCCCAGACATTCGGCGCAGAAGTGGGCCCCCTCCGAAACGGGGGCGCCGCACTTCCGGCATTTCAACTCGGTCGCCATCGATCCTCTTGTCTTTCAAGTACTGGCCGGGGGATCACGCCAGGCGGAATCTCACGTCCTCGATCCCCAGATCGGAACAACGTTCCTGCAATCCCGCCAGGATCCCCCCCCGCTCGAACTGCGATACTTCATACAACAAGGCCGGCGATTCAACGCCGACCCAGAGAACCCCCCCACGGAAACGGAGCGGCCTGAGCTGCGCGGCCCGCGCCGCCCCCACCACGTCCTCCCAGACCGCCAGGATCGCCTCCTCCTTCTTCCCCCGCCGGAGACGGCCCCGCATCAGACGCCGGACCACCTCCCCCACCTCCTCCGGACCCGCAGGGCGCTTCCCTCTGCCCGTCCCGTCGTCTCGCAACCTTCCCCCGACAAAGCAACCGCATGATTCCTGTCCTGATCGAAAGGTCGATCAGGCTCGAAAAAACACCGCGCGCCCCGGCTAGTGGGCCACCAGCGGCATCACCACGTACGTGTATTCCGAACCCACCTGGATCAGCGCGGCCGTCTCGTTGTCCTTGAACTTGATGGCGACGCGCTCCTGGTCCACCTGCCGCAAGAAGTCCATGAAGAAAAGCGGGTTGAACTGCAGATCCACCGGCGCCGCGTCGTAGACCGCCGGAAGCTCCACCTTGGCCTCCCCCGCCCCCGCCGACTCGGACTGCAGCGTCACCTTGTCCTTCTCCATCGTGAAACGAACCGCCTTGGCCTCCTCCCCCGCCAGGATGGACGCCTGCCGAAGGCCCGAGAGCAGATCGCTCACCGAAATCTCAAGCACCCGGTCGTTCCCCTTGGGGATCACCCGATTGAAGTCCGGATACGTGCCCTCGATGAGCAGGGTGGACGCCTCCGTCCCTTCCGCCCCCAGGAAAAGCTGGTTCTTCTCCAGGGAAAACGTCACCTCGTCCCCGTTTCCCGCCAGCTTCTCGAAAAGACGGATCCCCTTGTTCGGCACGATCCCCTTCAGCACCTCGTCCTTGAGCCCCTTCACCTTCGCGGCATGTACCGCCAGCCGCCGCCCGTCCGTCCCCACCATGCGCACCCCGCCCTTCTCCACGACGAGATACACCCCGTTCAGCGAGTAATGGACACGCTCCGTCGCCGTCGCGAAACCCGTCTGGTTCACCATCTTCAAGAACAGATCCGACGGCAGGACCACCTTGTTCGCCCACGTCGCTTCCGGAAGAGGAGGATACTCCTCCGCCGGAAGGGCCACCACCTTGAAACGGCTCTTCCGGGAAAAGATGTGCACGGTGTTCCCCTCGCGCTCCACCGTGACCTCCTCGCCGGGAAGCTCCCGGAGGATGGACAGGCTCTTGTCGGCCGGAATCGCGGCCGCGCCCGCTTCGGCCACCTCGACGCCTTCCGTCTTCCAGCGGCGTTTCAGCGACACTTCGAGATCCGTGGCCGAAAGAACCTGCGTTCCGTCCGGGAGGATTTCCATGAGGACCTCCTGGGGGCCCGGCCGACCCCCCTTGCCGGACACCACGCTCGCGGCCAGGGAAAAAGCCTCCAGGAGTTCCTTGCGACGACACTGAAATTTCATGCCGGTCCTCCTTCTTTTCGTTCTCCGGGAGAGAGAAGTATATGATACTTGTTAATAAGCCGTTAGAGAAACAGGAACGGTGAAATTGTCCATATCTCCAGCGACGTTTCCCATCTCCGGGCGGGAGAAGGGGTTGGCCTTCAGCGTTTTCGACACCCCCTGTCGGTTTCTTGTGAAGAAAAGGCCCCGTTCGCGATCTTTTCCGGCGCGCCCGAGGCGGCGCGCGCCGGCGGGTCCGAAAGGCCCACCGGCGGGGCGAAAAAGAAGGCGGAAGCCGACGGGTTTTCCACATTTCTTTCCACAATCAACGCAACATCAACGCATTCAAGACATTGGCGCGCTGCAACGCATCATAGGGCGTTCTTCCGGATCTGACCCAGAAGACCGTCCAGGGTGGAGCGCAAGTCCGGATCCGTGTCGGCGAGACGATGGATCCGTTCGTCGGCGTACATGACGGTGGTGTGATCCCGTCCGCCGAAGTAGCCGCCGATTTCCTCGAGGGAGTGCCGGGTCAGCTTGCGGGCCATGAACATGCAGATCTGGCGGGGAAGGGAGACGGACTTGGAGCGCTTCTTGGACTGCAGGTCGGAGAGGCGGACGTTGAACGTGCCGGTGACGAGCCGGATGATGTCGTCCATCGTGACCTCGGTGAGCGGCGGGGCGCTGACGTCGCGGATGGCCTCCTTGGCGAGGGCGGTGGTGATCCTCTCGCCGGTGAGGGAGGCGTAGGCGATGATCTTGACGATGGCGCCCTCCATCTCCCGGACGTTGGTCTGGATCTTCTCGGCCAGGTACTGGATGACGTCCGCGGGGAAGTCGTAGCCGTGCAGGAAGGCCTTCTTCTTCATGATGGCCACGCGCGTCTCGAAGTGGGGCGTCTCCATGCAGGTGACGAGTCCCCACTTGAATCGCGACACGAGCCTTTCGCCCAGGGAGGGGATCTCCTTGGGCGGGCTGTCGCTGGTGAGGATGATCTGCTTTCCGGCGTTGTACAGGGTGTTGAAGGTGTGGAAGAACTCCTCCTGGGTCCGCTCCCGGTTCGCGAGGTGGTGGATGTCGTCGATGATGAGGAAATCCATGTGCCGGTACCGGTTCCGGAAGTCCTCCAGGTTGCCGCCCTCCACGGCGGCGATGAAGTGGTTCGTGAAGGTCTCGCAGCTGAGGTAGAGGACGCGGGCCCCGGACCCGTTGGAGAGGACCTCGTGCGTGATGGCCTGGATGACGTGGGTCTTGCCGAGGCCGACGGAGCCGTGGATGAACAGGGGATTGAAGGCGTACCCGGGCGATTCGACGACGGCCTTGGCGGCCGCCTGGGCCAGCCGGTTGGAGGGGCCGACGACGAAATTCTCGAACGTGTAGTTCGGGTTGAGAGGGATGTCTTGCTGCATGACCACCGAGGAAAGCGGCCCCGCCGGGGCCGAAGCCCATCTCACGAGGGAACATTCTATCCGGGGGCGTCGAGGTGTCAACCGCGGAGACCCTGACCACTTCGTTCCGTGCCCGCCCGGCCAGGCGGCCCCGAGGGCTGTTCGGACGGGGCTCACGACGAACGTCAGCGCGCGCCTCGCGCCCGCCCGCCCTCGAATGTACAATGGTTCCGGTTCAGGAGGAGAAACGCGTTTTGCTTCTCGCGCCGGAAGACGCACGGAAACTGATCGGGAAGATGGGAACGGCGACCGAAGCGATCGTCCGGGCGGATCTGGGACGCCGGGACGTCCGCGCGGAACTGGACGAGGAGACGGTCCGGTTCCCGGACGGGCCCCCCGTCTCCGTCGACGCGCTCCGCCGGATGGCCCGGGAGGAGGACGTCCTCTTCCTCCTCGACGGGAAGGGGCTCAGGAAACTCTCCTTCTTCTCGGAGGAGACCGGCCTCCCCTACCGGCTCCGCGCCACCTCGACCTGGCCGGCCCTGGAGATCGGGGGCATCCTGATGCACCGCCTCAAGGACACCGATCCACGCCGCGACGCCGAAGCCAAGCTCGCGCTGGTCCCGGCACCCTCGGGGCCCGTCCTCGACACCTGCTGCGGGCTGGGCTACACGGCCATCACGGCCGCGCGGACGGCCTCCTCCGTGACCACGTTCGAGATCGACCCCGCCGTGCTCGAGATGGCCCGGCTGAATCCCTTCTCGCGGGCCCTGTTCGAGGACCCGCGGATCCGTCTTCTCGAGGAAAGCGTGCGCGAGGCGGCGCCACGCCTGGACGCCGGCGCGTTCGCGCTGATCGTCCACGATCCCCCCACGCTCGCCCGCGCCGGCGATCTCTACGCGGAAGCCTTCTACCGGGAACTCCACAGGCTCCTTCGCCCGGGCGGGAGGCTGGTGCACTACGTCGGCGCGCCGGGAAGCCGGACCGGCCGGCGGGACGTGCCGGCGGGCGTGCGTCGGCGTCTCGCGCGGGCCGGGTTCGGCGGCGTGCGCTGGGACGCCGCGACCACGTGCTTCGCGGCCGTGAAATGAGGGAGGCGTAGGAATGTCAGAAGGTCGTCAGCCATGCACCGCGAATGGCTCGCCGGCTGTGCATGGTTGACAGGGAGGGGGCGGGTCACTACCATCCGGTCGATCCCCCGGGGGAGGGTCGAGAGGCTGTAGTAGAGGTTTCGATGAATCGGATGAGCATTCTGGACCGGATGGCGGGGGGGCCGACATGGGCGGTGTTCGCGGCGCTTCTCCTCCTCGCGTCCGTCCACGCCGGGTGCGGGGGCGGAGAGGGCGGAAAGGAGAAGAACGGGGGCGAGGACAAGCCCGCGGGGATCGACTTCGACAAGAAGTGGGACGCGATCTTCAGCGACGGGGAGGAGGGGAAATTCTGGTGCGACCAGGGATTCGGTCACCTGCGGGACGCCGCGGGCCCGCAGGCCAAGGACGAGGCCTACCGGGAGATCATCAAGGGGTTCAAAATCATGGGGGACGCCATCGAGCGCGGCGAGACGCTCAAGGACGCCGCGGAGACCCAATATCCCGGGCGGGCTTTTCCGGAATGGGAGAAGGCGCTGGCCAAGTGGGGACGCTTGCGGTTCAAGGTGCGCAAGGACGTCCCCCTCGAGTATTTCAAGGACTGACGCACGAAGAGACAACCCCCGAGGAGGCGCCATGGAGTTCTTCATCGATACGGCGAAGATCGAGGAGATCCGGAAGGCCCACGCCGTGGGCGTGCTGGACGGGGTGACGACCAACCCGAGCCTGGTGGCCAGGACGGGGCGGCCGTTCGACGAGGTGATCAAGGAAATCTTCGCGCTGGTCGAGGGGCCGATCAGCCTGGAAGTCGTGGCCGACGAGGCCGGGCAGATGGTCGAGCAGGCCCGGCGGCTGAGGGAGTACGGGCCCCAGGCCGTGATCAAGGTCCCGGTGACGGAGGAGGGGCTGAAGGCCGTGAAGAGCCTCTCGGCCGAGGGCATCCAGACCAACATGACGCTCTGCTTCTCGCCGCTGCAGGCGCTCGCGGCGGCGAAGGCCGGCGCCTCCTACATCAGCCCCTTCGTCGGCCGGCTGGACGACCGTTCCCACGAAGGCATGGAGATCGTGGCCGAGATCCGGCAGATCTACGACAACTACGATTTCCTCACCAAGGTCCTCGTCGCCAGCGTCCGGCACCCGCTCCACGTCCGAGACGCCGCCCTCATGGGAGCCGACGTGGCGACGATCCCCTGGGCGGTCTTCGAGAAGATGATCCGGCATCCTCTCACGGACGCGGGCGTCGCGGCGTTCGAGAAGGACTGGAGCAAAGTGCCCACGTAGAGGCGGATGCGGGCGCGTCCGATTCCGGAGTCTTGGACCCTCCTTGGGGGAGAGAGCCGTGATTTCTTCCAAGCGACAGCGTTTCGATTCGAAGGACCTCGGGCGCAATTACCGGTCGTGGGTGATGCGGCGCCTGGTGACGCTGCTCATCGTGGCGGCGGTGCTGATCGGCGGCATGCGGCTGCTCGCGATGTCCGGACAGGAATGGGCCGGAAAGTACGATCTGGTCGGGTATCTCCTCGAGGCCTTCGGCCAGGACGCTGCCGGCAACGACGACGCTTCCGCGGAAAGCGCGGAGGACCCCGGTGCCGGCGATCAGGCCCCCGGCACCTCCTGACGCCCGGCCCCTTCCCGCGTACCCAAAGGCACGAGCCCTCCCTACGTCCCCTCTCCCTCCTCCACCTTGGTGATCCCGATGCGCAACGCGTTTCGCCCCAGCTGGATGTCGGCCGCATAGTCGCCGGCGGGCTTTTCCGCCGGCGCGAGCTCGCGGGCCAGCACTTCCCCCCGGATGTAGTCCTTCCCCGCCTCCATGGCCTCGGCGAGGGGGCCTTCCTTCGCATACTCGAGCCGGATGCGGTCGGAGACCTCGAGCCCCGCGTGTTTCCGGTGGTTCTGGATGTGCCTCACGAGGTCGCGGGCGCGTCCTTCCAGGATGAGTTCGTCGTCGAGGCGGGCGTCCATGGCGACGGAGTACTCGTTCTCGATGTGGAAGATCCACCCCTTCTTGCCGGCGGTCTGGATCTCGTAGGCGTCGGGGGGGATTTCGATGTCCCGGGCCCCTTCTCCGCGCGGGGGGAGTTGCAGGTGCAGCATCGCGTCCTCCTCGAGGGCCTTTTCGGCTTCCGCGGGGTCCAGGGCCTGGAGGGCCTCCTTGACGGCCTGGGTGCGCTTGCCGAATTTCTTGCCCAGGATGGACAGATGGGGTCTCACGCCTTTTTCCACGACGTCGTCGTTCGAGGGGACGAAGGCGAGCTCGTGGACGTTGATCTCCTCGGCGATCACGGAGGCGTACTTCTCGAGGGCCGCCCGCTCCTTCTCGCCGGGCACGGCGAAGCGGGCGCGCCGAAGGGGCTGTCGGACCTTGATGTTGGCGGAGGCGCGGGCGCCCAGGGCGAGGTTGACCAGGCTCATCACGCGGGCCATCTCGCCCTCGAGGTCCTCGTCGAGGAAGCCCTCCTCCACCTCGGGAAAGGGAAGGAGGTGGACGCTGTCCGGGGGGGCGGAGGAGACGGGGGCCATGACGTTGTGGTAGATCTCCTCGGCGGTGAAGGGGAGGATGGGAGCGACGACGGACGTGAAGGTGGACAGGGCGGTGAAGAGCGTACGGTAGGCGTTTCGCTTGTCCTCGTCGTCGGTCCCTTTCCAGAACCTCCGGCGGGACCGCCGCACGTACCAGTTGGACAGCTCGTCCAGGAAGGCCTCGGCGTCGCGGATCAGGGGCGGCAGCTCGTAGGACGCGTAGGCTTTCCGGGCGATGGTCACCAGGCGCTGGAGCCGGCCGAGGAGCCACCGGTCGAGGACGGAGAAGCGTTCCCCGGGTCTCGGGGGCGAGGACAGGTCGGGCCGGTCCAGCTCGGCGTAGGTGACGAAGAAGGAGCACAGGTTCCAGAGCGTCAGCATGCGCCGCTTGACCTGGTCGCCGGCGGCGTACCCGAAGTTCAGGTTCTGGAAGGGATTGTGCCGGGAGAAGAGCCAGCGCATCACGTCCACGCCCATCTTTTCGGCCGCCTCGTCGAACCAGATGACGTTCCCCAGGGACTTGTGCATCTCCTGTCCGTTCTCGTCGCGGACGAGCGCGTGGCCCAGGACCGTCTTGAAGGGCTCGCGGTTCTCGAGCACCGTGCTCATGGCGAGCAGGGAGTAGAACCAGTTGCGGAACTGGCCGGGGAAGCACTCGGTGATGAAGTCGAAGGGGAACCAGGTCTCCCAGTAGTCGTGCCGGGTGAGGTAGCCGGTGGTCGAGAAGGGGACGATCCCGGCGTCGAGCCACGGGTTGCCCACGTCCCGGATGCGGGAGACCGTGGCGCCGCACTGCGGGCAGGCGATCTTCACCTCGTCGATCCAGGGCCGGTGGGGGGTGTGCCCCTCGAAGGTCTCCCACCCCTCCGCGGCGCGCTCCTTCAATTCCTCCCTCGAGCCCACGACGTGGAAGGCGCCGCAGGCCTCGCAGGGATAGATGGGCAGGGCGAGGCCCCAGAAACGCTTCTTGGTGATCATCCAGTCCCGCATGTTCTCCAGCCAGTCCAGCTCCTGTTCCAGGCCGAAGGCGGGCATCCACCGGATCTGTTTGGCCACCTCCATGATCCGGTAGCGCAGCTCGTCCATCTGGATGAACCACTCGTCCACCATGCGAAAGATGAGCTGGGCGGTGCACCGCCAGCAGTGCGGGTAGGCGTGCGGGTAATCCTCGGCGGCGACGAGGACGCCGCGCCCTTCCAGGTCGGCCAGGATCCGCTCCGTGGTCTCCCGGTCCTGGGCGGAGAGGCCCGTGAGCCAGTCGAACCCGTCCACGTACACCCCGGATTCGTCGAGGGGGGCCAGCGCGACGAGACCGTGTTCCTTGCCCAGCTCGTAGTCCTCCTTGCCGCACCCCGGCGCGATGTGGACGATGCCCGTCCCTTCGGTGGCGCCCACCTGATCCCACGGGATCACGCGGTGGCCGCTGATCCCCGTCTCGTGGCCGAGGGTCTCCGAGGACCGCGGCGGGAACCCCCCGGGCTGGGACTGGGCGGGCAGGTCGTCGAACGGGCCCTCGTACGCCCAACCCACCATCTCGGCGCCCGACACCCGCCCCGCCGTCTCGAAACCGCCGAGGGTCTCGAAGATCTCCGCCGGCGATTCCAGCGGCGGCACCCCCTCCACCCAGGGGCCCCGGCGGGCTTCCTCGGCCTTGCGCTTGAAGTGCAGGGCCTCCTCCGCCAGGTAGTAGAAGGCCCCGTTGAACTTCACCTTCACGTAGTCCAGGTCCGGGTTCACCGCGGCCGCCACGTTCGACGTCAGCGTCCAGGGCGTGGTCGTCCACACCAGAAGATAGGCCTCTTCCTTCGGGGCCTTGAGGCGGAACCGCACGAAGACGGCGCGGTCCGCGACCAGCTTGTAGCCCTCGTGCATCTCCTGCTGGGAGAGCCCGGTGCCGCAACGGGGGCACCACGGCATCACGTCCTCGCCCTTGTAGATCCACCCCGCCTCGAAGCATTTCTTCAAGAAGTGCCAGATCGTGTAGTTGTTCTCCTCGGACATCGTGTAGTAGGAGTCGTCCCAGTCCATCCAGTACCCCAGCCGTTTGGACTGCTGCGTCTGGATCGCCGAGAATTTCCGCACCCGCTCCTTGCACTTTTCCACGAAACGCCCGATCCCGTACGCCTCGATGTCCTTCTTCGACTTGAAACCCAGCTCCTTCTCGACCTCCACCTCCACCCACAGACCCTGGCAGTCGAAGCCGTTCTGGTAACGCATGTGGTGACCCGTCATGGCCCGGTACCGCTGGAAGATGTCCTTGTAGGCCCGACCCCACGCGTGGTGGACCCCCATCGGGTTGTTCGCCGTGATGGGACCGTCCAGGAACCGGAAAAGGGGACCGTTCCGGTTCTTCTCGCGAAGACGGTCGAAGATCCGCTTCTCCTCCCAGAACTTCAGGATGCGGTGCTCCATCTCCGGGTAGTTGGGCTTGGTCTGGATCGTTCCGAACATGCGTCGATTCCGTTTCTCAGAGCGGACAAAAAAAAACCATGAAACTCGCGTCCCATGGCCTCCCGGACCACGGGATCGCCCCTCTCCCGCGGCCCTGCCGGCTCGATTCCCGCCTCAGGGCGCGGGCATCAGGAAATGCCGATGATGCCGAAAATCGAGCTCTTCTCTGTGGGATTCATGGCGGGATGGTAGGAAACCGCGGCCCCCCGGTCAAGAACGTTTCACCCCTTGACCGCGATCGTGGTCTTGCTCGCCCCCGGCGCCAGGAAACGCTTCCGGGAAAGGAAGAACAGGGCCTCGCCGAGAAACGCCCCCAGAATCCCGGCGACGCGCGGAATCATCCCGGGGGGGCGCGTGGATCCGGCGGTCCGCGTCTCGATGGCCGTGAACCCACAGCGCCGAAGGAGGCCCGCGAGGCTTTCCGGCGTGAAGTCCGTGAGGTGGGAGGGGGCGTCGTAGAGGTCGTACCGGAGCCCCAGAAAACGGCACCACCGGATGAGCGGTGCCGTCTGGGGCCAGCGGAGGACGAGAAGGCCTCCCGGCCGGAGGACGCGCCGGGCTTCCCGGAGGAAGCCCGCGGGATCGTCGAGGTGTTCGATGACGTAGAAACCGCACAGGGCGTGGAAGCGGTCGCCGGGAAGGGCGAGCTCTTCGAGCGTGCCCCGGTGGACGTCGAGACCGAGGGCGCGCGCGTGCCGGATGCCGGTGGGGGAGATCTCGACGCCTTCGGCCTTGAGGCCGCTTTCGATCAGGGCCGCGCCGAGGAAGCCGTAGCCGGAACCCACCTCGAGGACGGACGCGCCGGGGGGCAGGCGTCTCGCCAGAAGCCGGACCGCGCGGAGGATGAGCGGTTTCTGGGATCGCTCCCAGTCCCGGATGGCTTCGGGATCCTCGGGGAGATAGTCCCGGTAGTGATCCCGGACGCCCTGGGACGTCGGCCGGGGGCTGAGGTAGACCGTCCGGCAACGGCGGCAACGGACGTATCGCCATCCCCGCTCCACGTGGAAGGGGCACGCGTCCCGCGCCCCGCAGGCGGGGCAGGGGACGCGTTCGGTTTCCTTCTTCGCGCTCGACATCGGGGGTCCTTCATAGCGCGACGGCCGAAGGAGCGCAAGGGCGAGCGCACATCGGGTCTGGATCCGGTCCGGTTGTACAACCGGGTACATGACTAGCCCCGGGCGTGAGCCCGGGGGCAGACCGCCGGTTTGTTGGATCTGGGTTGTTTGGTTCCGGTAACCGGTAACCGGTTTCTGCTGTGGGTTGCCAATATCCGTTTGTGGCGCAGCAACGCGAGCCGACGTTCGTCGTGAGCCACGAAGCGAAGCAAAGTGGCGCAGCAGCGTTGCCGAGGTGCAGAAGTATTTGCAGCACTCCGCCTTCGGCTCCATGCTTCACTTTGACGGTTGCAGCGCGGATCGCGGGCTTCCAGCCCGCAGCACTGAAACGGCGCCGGGGGGGGGGAAGAAGGGGAGGCCCACGACTTGCCGACAGCGCGAATGGAGGTATTCGCGCTGTAGTCATTTTCGAGGTCCGCCGGCCTGCTCCGGCCTGC
>CAZDSO010000089.1:0-20255 GCA_964508045.1 uncultured Planctomycetia bacterium
TGTTTCATGGTTCGTGACCGGTCACCCGGTTCCCGTCCGTGCGGTGGGTTGCATCCATGCGGTGGCGGCAAAGCACGGCCAACACAGGTCACAGGTGACGGGTCACAGACAATGCGAAAGGCTGCAGCCGTCGCCGAACCTCCGTCTTCGCCGGAGGATTCGCCTCCCACAACCTTTCCGAGGAAGAAGCCTGCAAGGTCCATCCCGGAGTCTTTCCATGAAGGGGATCTGCGAAAAGGAAGGGAGCGCCATGACTTGTTTGCAGCGCGAAAGGCTCTGCCTCGGGCATGGCTTGCACGGGGGTGGGGCGTGTGCTACAGTTTTCCGTCTTTTTCGGGAGGTGGCGTGTGGACGTGGGAAAAATCCTAGACGTTTTCGACCGCGGGCTCGCCGCGAACTGGGTCGACCCCTTCCGCAACGGGAACCTCGTCGAGCTGCCTTCCCGCGGCGACCTCTTCTTCACGGGCGACCTGCACGGCTCGATGGAGAACTTCAGCCTCATCCTGAAGTACGCCGACCTCAAGAACCACCCCGACCGCCACCTCATCCTGCATGAAGTGGTGCACCAGCTGGAGCTGGGGCAGGACCAGAGCTTCCGCCTGCTCGAGAAGGTGGCGGCGCTGAAAGCCAAATACCCGAAGCGGGTCCACTTCCTGATGGGGAATCACGATCTCGCCGAGGTCCAGGGCCGGGAGATCTTCAAGGGCGGGATCTGCCTGAACCTCCTCTTCGACAACGCCGTGGAGCACGCGTACGGAAAGAGGAAGGAGGAGGTCAAGGCGAAGTACATGGAGTTCCTCAAGACGATCCCCCTCGCCGCGCGGACGAAGCACGGCGTCTTCCTCGCCCACTCCACCCCGGAAGGACGCGACGTCCCGGCGTATTCCCTTTCCTACTTCACCAAGACGCCCGAACCCTCCGATTATCTCCCCCACAGCCTCATGGAGAAGATGATCTGGGGACGGGACTACGCCCCCGCCACCGCCGATGCCTTCGCGGAGCGGGTCGGCGCGGAGGTCTTTTTGGTGGGACACACGCCCTGCACCATGGGCTTCAACACGCCCAACCACAGGCACGTCATCCTGGACTCCAAGGACCGGTTCGGCACCTACCTCCTCCTGCCGCTGGACAGGCCCCTCGGACACGAGGAGATCAAGGACCGGATCCGCTTCCTCCGGCCCAAGGTCGGCGCTGCGAAGCGCTGACCTGACCCGGCGCGCCGGTTCAGCAGGCGAAGCGGACCGGCGCGGAGCCTTCGCGGAGGGCGTGCCGGATCTTGATGCGATAGACGGGGCAGAGGTAGAAATTCGCCTTGCAGCCGGCGCGGGTCGAGGCGAGCTTCCGGAGCGCCGAGGCGAGCTTGCACTCCACGTCCGTGCAGTTCTTGTACGGGCAATGCATGACCGATCCCTTCAGGGTACAACGGAATACGGGAATCGTCCCCTAGGGATATCGGCATCGGGCGGGCGGAAGCTGAAGGGAATTCCGTTCTGTCGTTGAGAGCCGAAGGGTCCTGGCCAGGAGAGGCTTTCAGTCCTCCATTTCCTTCAGCTTCTTGTAGGCCTTCAGGGCCGTGCCCGCATAGGTGGAGGGATCGTCGGACAGGTGCGCGTGCCTCCCGATGATGTCCTGGAGGTGCCGGCGGGCCTTGGTCCTCTCCCCGAGGCGCAGGTACGCGTCGACCTTCTTGAACTCCGCTTCCAGATCCAGCGGCTGATCCGGCGGCCGGCAGGACGCCCGGAGACGGTCGTACCGGGCTTTCAACGCCGGCGTGAGATGCTCTTCCAGACCCTGGTTGACGATGGCGTCGAGGAAGAGGCGGGCGAGCAGGAGCCGGTCTTCCTCGATGTGCCGGGCGGCGGGGTCCAGGTATTTCTTCGCCTCGGCGGCCACCTGCGTCTTCATCAGCGTCCTGAGGCGCTCGCGGGCTTCCTTCGTCTTCTCGGCGGCCCATGTGACGTAGTCCGTTCCCTGGTAGGTCTCGGCCATCCCGGAAAATTCCTCGAGGAAGGTTTCGAGCTGGCTCCGGCTCTCCTCGATGTCCATCCCTTCGGCCCGCGTCTTGAAACCTTCCCACCTCTCCTGGAGGACGCCGCGCTTGCGGTCCGCTTCCGCCTCGACGTTCTGCTTGTCGATCTTCATCTGCTTCAGTCGCGCGTCGGTCTCGGGAAACTTTTCCAGATATTCGTCGGCGAGCCGGAGGAAGTGGCCGAGCCGTCCGGACGCCTTCGCGGCGGTGACCATCTCGTACAGGGTCTCCTTCGCGTGTTTTCGAGCCTTGGATTTCGTGCTGAAGGTCAGGGCGATCTGCGCCCCCGAGGCGAGCGAGGGATAGACGAGAAGATCCACGCCGTCCGCCGTCTTGCGCGCCTCCACGCCCGCCGGGGGCTCCACGCCCATCACGACGCGGCCCCCCGGCACCCGCCATGCGATCTCCTGGATGTCCGGCTTGCGGCCCATCGACGCCGGCGCGAAGGAGAGCGTCTGCTTTTTCTCGTTGAAGAGGTCGAAGGTCTCCGGCGTGGACGTCAGGTGCATGGCCACCGCCGTTTCCTGTCCCCCTGTCCGGGGCAGCTTGCGGAAGTAGTAGTGGATCCGGGGGGCCGAGGATGTCCCCTCCGAGAGCACCGTGAACGTCTGCTCGAGCTCGGCCTCTTCGCCGGCGTCGAAATCCATCACCCGGCCGCGAAGACGGTATCCCTCCGAACCCATCCGGGCCGGACCCTCGAGCACCGAGCACATCTCCTGCGAGCCTCCCCGGCCGCCCGCCCGTTCCATCACGAACCGGCCCCGTTTCAGAAACGGAGCCGGATTGCCGTAGTACCAGACCGAAAAGACCCCCGTGTCCGCGCCGCGGACCGTGTAGGGTTCCGACCGGATCTCGGGACGGTCCCTGAGGTCGATGTCCGGCCGGTCCAGGCGTTCCAGGCGCACGTCGTCGAACCACGTCACGCCCGAGGCCCCCGCCGCCACGAGCTCCGCCTCCACGTACATCGCCTCCACGCGTTCCGGCTTCGGCGGCGCCTTGAACGTGCCGTCGAGCTCGATCCAGTCCTCCGTCGTGCCCGTGATCAGCACCGTGTACGAATCGGGCCACACGGGCTTGATCCCGTCCGTCCATCTCAGCCGGACGCCGCAGTGTCCCCGCGAGTCCTCCGTACGGACGAAGGCCGAAAGACGGTAGTACGGCGACGAGACCGTCTCGCTCATCTTGGATTTCACGACCAGATCGTCGGCGGGGTCCCGCCCCTTCGCGCCGCCCAGGCGGATGCCGGACGAACCGTCACGCCCGGCGCCCTCCACGACTTCCGCCCCCGCGTCCAGGGACCAGCCGCCGGACCCCTCCTCGAACGAACCGTTGGGGATCAACGTCGCCTCCTCCGCGGTCCCGTTTCCCGTGCCGTTCTCCCCGTCCCCTCCGCCCCCCGGCATCAGCGTGTCCTTGAACGCGATCACCCCGATGATCGCCGCCACCACGATGAGCGCCGCGGCGATCCCCGCCATCCCCGTGATCCCGAGACCCCTCGAGGGCGTCGGCAGGGCCTTGTCCCCCTCCTTGAACGTCAGCGTGGCGTTCCCCACGCGGATCACGTCCGCGTGCTTCAGCGGCGTCTCCTTCGCGATCCGCTGGCCGTTCACCCGCGTCCCGTTCGTCGATCCCAGGTCCTTCACGAACCACGCGCCGTTTCGCTCGTACACGGCCGTGTGCTCCGAACTGGCCTCCGAATCCCGCACCGGAACGGAGCACATCTCCTCACGGCCGATCAACGCGTACGTGGCCAGCCGAAGCCGCGTCGACTTCGGCTCTCCCGCCCTCTCCACGATCAGCGACGGCGCCTTCCTGTCCTTCACCGGCGCCGGACGGCCCGCCTCCAGGAACTGGAACTCCACGTCCGCCACTTCGATCCGGTCGCCGTGGAAAAGGTACTTCTCGGAAACCCGCACACCGTTGACCCGGCTCCCGTTCGTCGAACCCAGATCCTTGAACACCGGTCGCTTGCCGTCGAGGAGGATCTCCGCGTGACGCCCCGAAGCCTCATCGTGGTGGATCATGATGTCGCACGACTTGTGCCGGCCGATCGCCACGTTGCCCCGCAGCTCCACATGGCAACCCTTGTCCTCTCCCTTCAGGTAGGTGAGCGACGGCTTGTCCGACGGAGGAATCTCCTCACGCGACAACTTCACGGCGTTCAACGCCGAGGGAAGCGGCGGCTTCTCCTGGTCCGGAAGAAGATCGTAGGAGATGTCGCGAACCTGGATCTCCGTGTGTCCTACGCGCACGAGGTCCCCGTGGGTCACCAGACCCTCCTGCACCTTCTTCCCGTTGATCCAGAGCCCCCCGCTGCTTCCATGGTCCTTGATCCTGAGACCCCCACCCTCCGGTAAGACCTCCGCGTGCTTGCGGGAGACCGACGTGTCCAGCAGCACGATCGTGTTCCCGCTCTCCCGCCCGATCGTCATCGTGCCGGTCACGGGAAAGGACTTGCCGTCCATCAGGCCGCCCTTGATCACCAGACGGAACTTGGACGCCTCCGCCCCCTCCCCGGCCGTCCCCCCCTCCTTCACCGCCCCCGCTTCCAGCGGCAACGGACCGATGCCCAACGGCGGCGTCTCTTCCTTCGGCTTCTCGACCGGCGGCGCTTCCGCAGAGGAAGACGGCGCGGACGGAGGCGTCTCCGGCCCGGGGGGCGCCTTCTCCGCCTCCTCCGCTTCCACCTTGGCCACCGTCTCCCGCACCACCATCAGGATGTCGCTCACCTCGATGGCGTCCCCTTTCGAGAGAGGCTCCTCGCCGGAAATCCCCGCACCGTTGACCCGGACCGCCCCCTCCAGCGGTTTGACGCTGGCCGCCCCCTTGGATTCCAGCAACGCCGCGTGGTGCGGCTCGATGCCCGCCACCTCGAAGACCAGATCGTTGTCCTTCGCCGATCCCACCGTCACCTTTCCCACCACCGGGATGATCTTGCCGTCCAGAGGACCGCCCATCACCATGATCATCGGCTTCACCACCGCCCGCGTCGGTTTCGAGGGACCCGGCGGAGCGGCCGGAGACGCCGGCGCCGGCGCCGGCGCTTCCGGCGTTTCGACCGGAGGCGGAGCCCCCGTCTCCTTCTTCGCCTCCACCACCAGAACGATGTCCCCGATCTCCACCTGATCCCCCCCGCCGACCGTTTCCTCCCGCGCCTTGGCACCGTTGATCCGAAGGCCCGCAGCGCTCCCCAGATCCCGCACCTTCAACGCCCCGCCCTCCAGGAAAAGCTCGGCGTGACGACGGGAAACCGATTTGGAAAGAAGCACGAGATCGTTCTCGTCGGCCCGCCCGATGGTCAGACGGCCCTGGATCTCCACCGTCTCGCCGTCCCGGGAGCCCCCGTGCACCTTCACGGAAAACCGCGTGCCTTCCGCGGCCGGAGGTTCCTGTGCGGCCTCCGCCGGCGCTTCGGAAGCGGACGCCGGAATCCCGAACATCCGCTGGGCTTCCTCCGGAGACATCGGCGCGGGCTCCTCCTCGTCCGGCACGGCGCCCGCTTCCGGCGAAGGCACGGGCGCCTCCGGCTTCCCTTCCGCCTCGCCCGCGGCGGCTTCCGGCACCGACGGCTCGATGTCCCAGGGCGCCGGCGCTTCCGTGCCGGCGGCCCCGCCGTCCGGGCCCTCCGTCGAAGGGGCTCGAGGCGCCTTCGCCTCCGTTTCCGGAAGCGCGGCGGCCGGCTTCATGACGTCCTCGGTGTCCTCCAGCGCCGGCACCGGCGGGCTCGAGGCCTCGTCGGGCGCGGGAGGGGTTTCCCACGGCGCCGGGGCCTGCTCGGCTTCCACGGCCGGCGGGACCGGGGGCGGTTCTTCGCCCGGGGGGGGCTCTTCCACCTGCGGCTCCGCTTCCGGTTGTTCGGCGGCGGGTTCCGCGGCGGCCTCGGAAACGGGTTCCACGGCGGCCTCGGGTGCGGGTTCGGGTGCGGGTTCAGGGGCGGGTTCAGGGGCGGGTTCGGCCGGTTTCGCGGCGGGGGTCTCCGCGGCCGGAGCGGAAGCGCCTTGCTCCTCGAGGACGAACGTGCTGTTCCCGATATGCACGCGGTCTCCGGGCTTGAGCATTTTCTCCTTCACCTTATCGTCGTTGATGGTGATGACGTGGGAGGGATTGAAGTTCATGAGGAAGTAGCCGAGTTTCGTCTTGGTGAGAAAGCACTGGGTGGGTGGGACGTCGGGGTCCTTGATGACGATGTGACTTCCGTCAGCCGACCCCACGGAGATCCGTTTTTCCTCGAGAGGGTGGACGTCGCCGGTACCCTCATTCCGGAGCTGGTAACTCATGGTGCGGCACCCGAAAAATGAGGAAGGTCGCGCGTCCACGGGTCCCGAAACCGTGGGCGCCAAGCCACCTGCGAAGATATCGAGGGAGCGGAGGGTTGTCAAGGCGCGGGATTGGGCGACATCCATGATGCAAAAACCCCCGACATTTTTGCATCATGGACGTTTCGGGGATTCGTGAGAGCCCGTGCCGGAATCGCCCTTGGGGGCGAGGGATGGTCCGGGTGCCTGTTCGAATGCGCTGGGAAGCCCGATGAGCCCCTTCCGCGCCGTTTTCGTCGTGCCTTCGCTCTCGGAAGCGAGCACCCGGATCCGCGTCCTGGCGGCCCTGCCCGGTCTGGCGGAGGAGGGATGCGACGTTCGGGTGGAGGAGGTCCCCCGGCATTCCTTCCGCCGCCTTCGTCTTCTCCGCGGTCTTCGGGGCGCCGACGTCGTGGTGGTCCACCGGAAACTCTTCGATTTCCTCGAGTTCGCCTTTCTCCGGCGCAACTGCCGCCGACTCGTGTTCGATTTCGACGACGCGATCCTGTACCGGGATTCGTTCCGGGGAGCGTCGACATCCAGGAGGCTGGCCCGGCGATTCGCCAACGCGGTGAAGGAGGCCGACGCCGTCGTGGCCGGGAATCCCTACCTGAAGGACCTGGCGATCGAGGCGGGAGCGAGGGGCGAGGTCCGGATCATCCCGTCGGCGGTGGACGTCTCGCGTTTTCCGGACGCCGGGCCCCGGGCGGGGGAGGGCGTGGTGCTGGGCTGGATCGGCACGGCCTCGACGCTTCCCTACTTGACGGATCTTCTCCCCCTTCTGGACGACCTGGCCGCTTCGGACCCGGGATACACGCTTCGCGTCATTTGCAGCGAATTTCCTGCGCCGGAGACGATGTCCCTCGATCCCCAGGCGTGGTCCGAGGCCCGGGAGCCGGAGCTTCTCACGGGCATCGACATCGGTCTGATGCCGCTCCGCGACGATCGCTGGTCGCGGGGCAAGTGCGGCTACAAGATCCTCCAGTACTTCGCGGCGCGAAAGCCCGTCGTCGCCTCGGCGGTGGGGGTGAACGTCGATCTCGTGCGGCCGGGGGAAACGGGGTTTCTCGCCCGCTCGGACGACGGGTGGCTGGAGGGGATTTCCCGGCTCGCTTCCGACCGCGATGCCGCCCGTCGCATGGGCGCGGAGGGCTTCCGCCTTCTCGAAGGGAGCGGGTTCACGCTCGAGGCCTACGTGTCCCACCTCGCCTCGTTCCTGCGAACCGTCGCCTGAGAGGCTGTGCAAAAATCCAGGCGGTTCCAGGCAAGGGGATTTTTCGGTGGTGGGACCCAAAACCAAGGACTGACCCCATTCCGACCCCATTCCTGTTGACGTGAGCGAATCTCAGACACCACCGATTTTTCCACAGCCTCTCAGAACAGCGGGTAGAGCAAGGGGCCGAGCGGGCTCTCGAAGGCCAGGATGAAAAGGGCCAGCAGCGCGAGCATCACGACGATCGGGATCATCCACCACTTCTTCTCGTGAAGGATGAACCGGACCATCTCCGAGACGATGCCGCTCCGCTTCACGCGTCCTCCCCGGACCCCGCGCCCGTGTGGAGGACCGCGGGACCCTCGACGAGGAGGCCCCGGAAGTCGTCGCCGTGCTTTTGTCCGAGAAAGGCCGCGACCTCCCCCGGGCTTCGGACCGGACGGATCCCGGCCGGTTCCAGGAGGTCTTCGGGGAGGGAGCTCAGGAGGAGGAAATCGAACCGCCGCGCCTTTTCCATGAACGCGTACGCCGTCTGGACGTACTTCCTTGCGGTCTTGCGGGCCAGGCGCATGAGTCCTTCCGGCGTCTCGCCGAACCAGAAAGGCAGGTCCTCGTGCCCGGTCCCCTCGGCGCATTCCGCGACGAGGACCAGCGTGCCCCCCTCCTTCAGCGCCCCCGCAGCGTGCGCTGCGGCCTTGTGGGCCTGGATCAGGTTCACGTCCCGGGGGGAGCCGCCGGCGGACACCAGCACCGCGTCGAAGGGCGTCTCGATCTTTCTCAGGAAGTGGCGCGCGAACGCCGCGCAGGCGCGCCGGTGCGCCTTTTCGACGTCTCCCGTTGCGACGGCGAGAAGGCGGTTCTCCTCGTCCGCCGCCACGTTGGCCAGGAAGAGGGGGCACGGGGCCCTGCCGGCGGCCTCGAGGAGATCCTCGTGGACGGGGTTGCCGTCGAGTTTGCCCGGCCCGCAGGCGGGATGCCAGGAAGGGCCCGGTCCCGACAGGGCGAGGAGATGGTTCTCCCGGATGGTCTCCTCGCCGGCGAGTCCGGGGACGATGCCCTTGGGGCCGCCGCTGAAGCCGGCGTGGAAGTGGAACGCCGCTGCGCCGAGGGAGACGGCGAGATCCGCCTCGGAGAGCCGCCGGTTCAACGAGACGGGCGTGTTCCTTGCGGTGCGGCCCGCGTCGACGAGGTCGTCCCGCGGATCGTGGTTCACCGCACGGATCCGTCCGGCCGCGGGGCCGAGGACGGCGCGGATCTCGTCGCCGGACAGGGGCCTGTGAAGGCCGGTGGCGACCACGGCCGTGACGCCGGCGGGGGGGACGCCGGCGTCTTCCAGGGCATCGAGAAGGGCCGGCAGGAGGGGTCCGAAAGGAAACGGCCGCGTGAGATCGGGCACGGAGAGGAGGACGCGCCGGCATCCCGAGGCGGCCTCGGCGAGGGAAGGCCCGGAAACGGGGCGCGCGAGCGCCTCCCGCCAGGCGGAGAGGGGATCCCCGATCCACGCGGGTTCCGGGGGAGGGGAGGTTTCCCACGATCCCGGAAGAGGGAATCGGAGTCTTCCCGTCCCGAAGCTGAGATGCGCATCCATGCCTTCTGGCTCCCCCCCCAGGCTCAGGGGACGCCGTATCGTAGCAGAAGGCGGGGCCGGCGCAAAACGTCTTGCGCGCGCCAGACGCATGGATGTAGATTGGCTCCCCCGGTGCCCGGCATGTGCGAACGACCGGAAAGGAAGGTGAACCTTGCGGGAGACCATGACGAGAGTCCGGGAGCATGCGCACCCCAACTGCCTGCTGTGCAGCCTTTCCCGGAAAGGGGGGATCGGCCTGACCTTCGCGCCGGAGGACGGCGGGGGCGTGGAGGCCGCCTTCGACTGTCCTGAACGGTACGAGGGTTTCCCGGGCATGATCCACGGCGGGGTGATCACGTCCCTGCTCGACAGCGCGATGATGAACTGCCTGTTCGCCCGGGGGATCGTCGCCTACACCGCGGGGTTGAACGTCCGTTTTCCCGCCCCCCTCGCCGTCGGCCGGCCTGCGCGCGTCCGGGCGCGGCTGGACGCGTCCGGTTCACCGCTCCACGTCCTGGAGGCCGAGGTGGTCCAGGACGGCCGCGTCAAGGCCAAGGCGGTCGGGAAGTTCCTGGAAGCGCGGAACGGGTGAAAAGCGCCCGGTCAGAACCAGGGGAATTGCAGGGATTCCACGACGAAGAAGAGCACGGCGATCAGGGTGAAGACCGGGAGCAGGAGGACCGCCGCCCAGAGCATGTAGCCGAAGAAGGAGGGCATCTTGACCCCCTGTTCCTCGGCGATGCACCGCACCATGAAGTTGGGGGCGTTGCCGATGTAGGTGTTGGCGCCCATGAAGACGGCGCCGGCGCTGATGGCGCCGAGGATCACCGCCGCGCCCCCCTTCATGAGTCCCGCCGCTTCGGGGATGCCCGTCACGCCCAGGCCCAGTTCCAAAAAGACCAGGAAGGTGGGTGCGTTGTCGAGGAACGAGGAGAAGACGCCCGTGGCGTAGAAGAACTCGATGGGGTGGTCCACGCCCAGCGCCGCGCCCTTCTTGTTGAGGAGGATGAGCGCGGGCATCATGGTCGCGAAGATGCCGGCGAAGACGGCGGCCACCTCGATGATGGCGCAGAAGTTGAACTGGTTCCTTTCCCGCGCGCGCCGGGCGGTTTCCGATTGTTTCGCGTAGAGAAGCGAGATCCCGCCGGCGGCGAACATGATGGCCTCCCGGTAGGGGGTGGAGACCGACATGGCCACGGAGACCACGATGGCGAGCAGGCAGATCACGTTGGGCAGTCCGATGATCCGCAGGGGCTCCACCCGGGTCTCGTCGAGGGCGATGGCCTGCGGGTCCTCCTTCGAGTAGAAGAAGGCGTCCAGCACGTAGTAGATCCCGAAGAGGATCACCCCGTTCATCACCCAGAGGGGGAAGAGCTTGACGAACCAGAAGAAATCGATGCCCCGCAGGTACCCCAGAAAGAGCGGGGGGTCCCCGATGGGCGAGAGGAGGCCTCCCGTGTTGCACACGAGGAAGATGAAGAAGATGACCGTGTGCGCCTTGAACCGCCGTTCCGCGTTCGTGCGCAGCACCGGGTAGATGAGCACCATGGCCGCGCCCGTCGTCCCCACGACGCTGGCGATGAGGTAGCCGATGAGGAGGAAGATGCAGTTCGTCCGGGGGCTGGCGCGCAGATCCCCCATCATGTGCAAGCCCCCCGCCGTGACGAACAGGCCCGTGAGGAGGCTCAGGAACTGGAAGTACTCGATCGCGGAATGGTGGACCTGGTGCGGGTGGTTCATGTAGATGTAGATCACGACCGGCGTCCCCAGGATCACCGAGACGATGAACCGGTTGAGGTTGCTTTCCCACCAGTGCTTGATCTTGGGAAGAAGGGGGAAGACGGCGACGACGAGGAGGATCCCGAGGAAGGGGAGGATCATGGGGACCGGGGGGACGAATTCGTGGCACGGCGCCTTCTTCTCCGTCTCCTTCGGCGAGGCGGCCCGGGGGGAGTTCGACGTCGGGGACAGGTTCCCGGCGTGATCCCGGGAACGGACGCCGAAATGGACCGGCTTTCCCTTGTCGAGGCCTTGCACGACGAAGCGTTCCTCGTCTCCGGGAGCCTTCGGATGAAGGTCCTGCTCCACGAGCCGGCCCGCCTTCATCCAGTTGTCCTCGTCGAGCGGGGCGTCGGCGCAGCGGATCTCGTAGGAGGCCGCTGCCTCCCCCTTCCCGTCGTCGTCGGCGGGCGCGGTCCACCGCAGCTCGACGCCGCCTTCGTCAAGCCCTTCCGCTTCCAGATCCTCGATGCCGACGGGGGGCGACTTGTCCACGAAGGCCGAGGTGCCGGAAGCGAGGCCGATCACGGCCAGGACGGCGGCGCCCGACAGGAACAGGATGCCGACCACGCCGTAGGGGATGGGTTTTGCATGAACGGTCATGGATCGCTCTCCCGAACCCGAAGCAAATTCCCCGGAAAATCCGGACAGTATAGCAAAGCGCCGCAGGGCTGCAACGAAATCCCGGCTCGAGCCTTTCGCGCTGCAGGCACGTCATGAATTTCGAATACCTTCCGGCACCCCCTTTTGTCGAATACTCCCGATTGGACCTCGAAGTCTTGATCCGTAGAGGTTTTCCTGGGTTTTTCCAAAAAGGTTCACCCCGGACAGGCACTGCCCTTGGAGAAGAATGCAATCGTTCGTAGTGAACCACGAAACGAAGTGGTTCGACCCGGCTCACCACAACCCTGAGCGAAGTCGATCCATTCGACGGGCTCAGGATCGACCGTGAGCCGGGTCGAACGGTCGAAGGGGTGGAGTGCTGCAAACACCTCTGCAACTTGGCAACGCTGCTTCGCCGCTCCGACTGCGTCTACGTGGCTCACGACGAACGTCCGCCCGCCCCCGCCCGCCTTCGACGCGAGTCCCGCGCCTCCTAGTCGCCCTTCCCTTCGCGGTGCTTCTGGAGCTTGTCCAGGTAGACGCGGCGGTCTTCGAGGAAATCCTCTCCGCCCACCTTGCCCACCGAGCCGATCATGATCACGGGCTCGACGGCGCGGTCGACCCCCAGCAAGGAGGCGCTACGGTCGTCGAGAAAGGAACCGATGACGGCGCATCCCACGTCCCGGAAGGCGGCGGAAGCGAGCTGGAGGGCGTGGCTGACGTGCCCGATGTCCTCGTAGACGTACCGGAAACCGCGCTCGTAGTACTTGCAGCAGGTGCGCTCCAGCACGGCGGTCCAGAAGAAGTTGACCGCGGCCAGCTCCACCATGACCTGGTCTCCGGCCGCGCGGCACGCCTCGGAAGCGACATCGCCCTGCCGGATCTGTTCCAGCGCCCACCTCTCCACGTCGAGATGCCAAATGCCGGCCTCGAGACCGTCCACCGCCCGGACGGCGAGATAGGTCTCCACCGGGTAGAGGGCGCCGGCCGAGGGGACGGCACGAAGGGCGTGGTTTGCCAGCTGCGCCGTGATGCCCTGGGTCGCCCAGAGGAGGAAGGCCAGACGGTCCAGGGAAAGGGGATCGGGAAGGAAATTCCGCTTGGAACGGCGGCGCGCGACGGCCTCGACCAGCGGGGTCTTGATTTCCGTGAACGCCTTTTCCGGGAGGGACACGCGCTGGTGCGCGTCCTCGTAACGCTTGTAGGGACCGGGATAGTCGTCCATGTTGTAGCGCCGGGAGGGGCTGGGGGGGGCGTTCTCGAAATAGCCCGTCACGTCCTGAAAGGTCTTCCACGTGCCGTAGAACGTGGTTTCATCGTCGGTCCCGCACATGGTCCGTTCTCCAAAGCGCAAGGTCGATTCCGATCCCGGGCAAACTCCTTCTCCGTCCGTTCGTTCAATCCAGTGGCGATGTCCCCGGCTTCCCGAAAAAGGGGAAGGGACATGGTACCAACTCCGTCGCCAAGCTGTACAATTTCGCCGCAAGACCATGAAAAACGTCATGATGCTGATGCTGCTGGCCACGGGGTTCGCCGGGTGCGCTTCCGGCGACACCGCCCAGGCCCCGTCCCCCCATCTGGGGCCGGAGGAGGGGCCGTACCGGGTGAAGCGCGTGCTGTCCGGGGATCTCATCGAGCTGGCGAACGGGGAGTCGATCCGCTACGCGGGGATCATCGCGCCGAAACCGGGTGAAGCCTTTTTCGAGGAAGCCAGGCTCCGGAACGACCAGTTCGTCGTGGGCAAGGACGTCGAGGTGCACCTGCGGGTTCTCGAGGGCAAGCGGGACGAGGAGGGAAGACGCTTCGCCAGCGTCCTGGTGCCGGCGAAAACGCTGGACGTGAGCGTGCTGGTGAACACCTCGTTGCTGGAATCGGGCCTGGCGCGGATCGATTATCACACGGTTCCCGAGGGGTTCGAGCCGTTCTTCGAGGTGAAGGAGGACCGGGCACGGCGGGCCGGCCGGGGCATCTGGGAGAGCACGCGCTAGCCGGCGGCCTGCGCCGGAGCGGACGGATGTCCGGGCACCCGGAAACGGGAGGGGGGAGAACCGCCTTCGAGGACGAGGCCGTTCCCGACTTCCCCTTTCCGGTTTCCCTTTTCCACTTGGGTGGGCCACTTGATCGCCTCCGAGCCATTGCGGGATGCGCCGGCGGGTCGGACGCGGAAGGCGTCCTTCCTGCGGTTCAGGATCGTCCCCACCCTCTCTCGATACCTCTTCTGCGAGCTGCTCGGGACGCTCGCTCTCGCCTTCGTCGTGGTCATGGGCCTGATGTTTCTGGTCCTCGCGCTGGAGGCGGAACGGCGGGTGGGTCTGGACGCCACGTCCATGCTCCACCTGGTGCCTCTCTCCCTCCCCATCGGGCTGGTCTATGCCGCCCCGCTGTCCCTCCTTCTGGCCGTCGCCTTCACGTTCAACCGCCTTTCCGCCGACAACGAGCTCACGGCCGTGCGGGCGGCCGCGTCCACCTTGCGGCCGTTTCTCGCTCCCGTGATCCTCGTGGCCCTCGTCTTTTCCTTCGGGCTTCTCGCCGTGAACATGATCTGGCTTCCCAGGGCGCACCAGTCGAAGCGGACGTTCCTGAAAGAGGCGAGCCTGGACATCCTGGAAAATCTCCCGCCGGGGGATTTCCGCTTCCACAAGGGGGCCTTCACGCTCTCCTACGGAGACGCGCAGGGCCGCCGCCTCTCGGACCTCTACATCAGCATGATCCGGAAGGACCGGCTCCAGTTGAAGATCCTGGCGAGGGAAGCCCGGTGGGCGTTCGACGAGCAGGCCAACGTGCTGCACCTGGAGCTGGAAGGCTCCCAGTGGACGTGGCTCGAAGGTGAGGCGGGAAAGGAGGAAAAGGTCTACCCGGGCGTCGTTCCGTTCAGCATCCACCTCGACGATTTCTACGGCCCCCGCCCCCGGCGGGTCGAGGACTATACCTTCTCGGAACTGATCGGGATGAAGGACGGCCTGCAAGGCGCGGTGTCGGGGAAGGAGCCCTGGTTTCGATGGGACAGGACGGAACTGGACTACGAGATCCATCTCCGCCTCGCGTCCTCGTTCTCCCCGCTGATCATGGTGCTTCTGGGCATGCCGCTGGGGGCGAAGGTCCGCCACCGGGGCAAGCTCGTCGCCTTCTTCATCGCCTTCCTCCCCGTCGTTCTCTTGTACTATCCCCTCGTCCTGGCGGGGGAGGGCCTCGGCCGGGCGGGGCAGATGCCGCCCTTCCTGGCCGCCTGGGGCGCGGACGGCGTCGCGGGCCTCTTGGGCGCGGTCCTCACGTGGAGGCTGAACGTCCGGTGAACCGACTGCACCGCTACGTCATGAAGCCGTTCCTGGGCAGCTTCTTCATCGCCCTGGCCGCCGTCTTCCTCCTCTACGTGGTCATCGACCTCTCCACCAACCTCGGCGATTTCCTGGAAGCCGGACGCCGCAACAACGCGGCCTTCGTCTCCACCTACTACCTCTACCGCCTTCCCCTGCTTTTCCCGAAACTCTGCCCCCTCGCCCTCCTGCTCGCTTCCGCCTTCACGTTGACCTATCTGGAGAAACGGAACGAACTGACGCCCATCAAGGCCTCCGGGATCAGCCTCTGGCGGCTCACCTGGCCCCTCTTCTTCTTTGGCGCGCTTCTCGCCGCCCTTTCCCTCGCCGCCGAGCAGTGGCTCGTCCCCTGGGCCGCCACGCGCATCTACATGGAAAACCTCGAAAAAAGCGAGCCGCACCTCTGGCACCAGCTCATCCGCGACGAGAAGAACGACCGCTACCTCTTCTACGTCACCTACTTCCCCGCGCGCAAACGCATGGAACGCATCTACATCAGCTCCGTGGACGACGCCATGCGTGAAAGGGAGTTCGTCTATGCAGAAGTCGGAACCTTCGCCGAGGCGGACGGCGGATCCTGGATCCTCGAAAACGGATACCGGATCCGTTACGACGAGAAGGGCTTCCGCGAAGGGCCCGTCGAAGCCTTCGACGCGATGAGACTGTCCACGCCGCTACGCCCTTCCGACATGGAGAGCCGCACCCGCGCCGACGAGATGTCGCTTTCCGGCCTCAGGCGACGATGGCGCCGGCATCCCTCCTTCTACAACCTGGGCGTGCGCCTCCATTTCCGCGCCGCCTTCCCCGCCTCCAACGTCGTGCTCCTGCTCTTCGGCCTCCCCGTCGTTCTCGCCGGAGCGCGCCGGCGCTACCTCTTCGGCGCCATGTGCACGATCCTCCTGGCGGGCGCCTACTTCCTCGCCGTCTTCCTCGGACTCAGGCTCGGCATGGGCGGCGCCCTCCCCCCCTTCCTCGCCGGATGGGGGCCCCCCGCCCTCTTCGGCGCCCTCGCCGCGTCCCTCGCCGACCTCATGCCCACGTAGCAGCCCGTTGACAAACCCGATCTGCGGCGATTTCGACCGATCCCGTCACGAACGGGATTGGCATCGGGCTGCTAGGGAATGCTGGGACCCGGGATCGCGAGGTTCATCGATCCGTGAAAAGGTAGGCCACCGGCTCGTAGGGCGTCCCCTTGCCCGCCCCCTCCACCTCGATCCTACGCCACCAGCCCCCGCGAAGAGACCGCTCGAAGTCCGGCACGCGCCGGGCCAGCTCCTTCTCGGTCGTCACCAGCACGCCGACCCCGTGCTCCCGCGCAAGACGGACGAGCGTCTCCGCGTCCACGATGCCGAGATGCACGAAACGGCCTCCCGCATACCAGGCGATGCGCGGATCGTCCGACAGGACCACCTCGCCCGGGTCCATGTGCGCCTGCAGCGCCTCGCCCGTCCGGCGAAGGTAGCGCTTGGGATAGCGAAGGGGCATCAGGGATTGCTGGACGAAGAAGATGCCGAACAGGACGCCCCAGACCGCGAGGAACCCCCGGCCGAGCCCCGGCTTGCCGAGACGCCCCGCTTCCCGCCAGAGATCCATAAGGGCTTGCCCCGCAAGCGGCAGGGCGGTCACGAGGCCGGGAAGAGCGTGGCGGAGGCTCGCGTAGCGGTAGGCCGCCAGGAGAACCCCGACCAGCGCGAAACGCAAGAGAACGAGCAGGAGGAAGTAGAGATCGAGACGAAGGGGCCTTCGCTTCCATCGCCCGCCGGCGAACCCGATCAGGATGAGAAGGGGGATCAGGACGTGGCCCGCCTTCGAGAAACGCTTGAGGGCTTCCCACGGCGGAAACCGGACGGGGGTCTCCCGCGCGAGGTGGTCGGGATCCTTTCCCACGGTCGCCCAGTGGGGGATCACCGGCCGGGAAGCGTCCCCGGTCTTCTCCGGTCCCGGCGTCCTGTCCGGGGCGGGGCGGGGCGGATGCGCGCGGGGGACGGGTTCGACGGGGCGGTAGGGGCCGGAGCCGGCGAGACGCGCGACGCTCTTCTTGGGCGTGATGCCCCCCGTCCACGCCATGTAGGGGGCCGCGAGGAGCAGGAAGGCGGGAAGCGCGGCCAGGAGAGGGAGGAGGCGCCGGGCGAGGGAGGGCGTTTTCGCCGCGGTTCCGTCGCGTTCCCCGCCCCGGAGGGGAAGCAGGGACGCCGCGCCGAACGCGAGGAGCGGAAGGGCGCCCTCGGGACGCGTGAGGTAGGCGGCCCCCGCCGCGAAACCGGCGAGAATCCCGTATCGCCATCTCCAGGTCTGGAGGGCCTTGAGGGCGCCGGCGCACTGGACGAGGACGAGGAGGAGGAACAGGGGCTCGGTGAGGATCTGCACCGAGATCTGGACGTGATGCGGAAAGACGGCGAAGAGTGCGAGCGTGGCGAGCGCCGTCCGTTTTCCCCCGTAGGCGTTCGCGAGAACGCCGAGGGGGATCAGGGAGAGGGCGGAGAGGAGGAGGGAGAGGATCCGGGCCGGGATCTCGGGATGTTCGAAGGGAGCGGTGACGGCGCCGAGGAGGAGGGGGTAGAGGGGATGGTAGTGGTTGGCCAGGGCTTCCCGCCACGCCCCGCGCATGTAGAGCTCTCCCAGCGAGAGGTAGCGGACGGCGTCCACGGCGGGGGCGTAGGTAAAGCAGGCGAGCAGGGCGCGCAGGAGCAGGAAGACGCCGGCGACGGCGAGCCAGGGCGCCCAGCGGCGCAGGCGCGAGGGGTCTTGCGGCGGGGATGGGGGGGGATGGGTCATGGGTCACGGGTCATGGGTCATGGGTAGATTCATAGTAAACAGGAAACCGGTCGCGTCCCTATTCCCTTGAATTCCTGTTCGAAACACCGCAACCGCGGTCACGAATCCTCGCGAAAGTCGCGGCTTGCGTTGCGGAGGAAGTCGCGCTCCTCGTCGGTGAGGCTGGTGAGTCCGTGCCGGGAGATCTTGTCGAGCAGCGCGTCCACGCGGGCGCGGGTCTGGGGGTTGACGGGGTCGAGGCGGGGCGGGGGCGGAAGGCCGTCGGGCGCGCGGGGCCGTGGCGCTTTGGGGGCGCGCCTTTTCAGGCGGGCGAGCATCGGTTCGATCCTGAGATCGAGGTAGCGGTAGACGACGGCGAAGGCCGCGCCGCCGAGGTGCGCCGCATGGGCCACATTCCCGCCGCGCCCGCCGATGAAGTAGAGGAGGTCGAGGCCCACGAAGAAGGCGGCCAGCTGCCAGACGAGGACGGGAAGGACGCCCCAGATGTAGATACGCTGGCGGGGGTAGTGGAAGGCGTAGAGCACGACCACGCCTATGACGCCGCCCGAGGCGCCGACGGCGTAGTGGAACTCGCCGGCGAGGAGGGTGGTCACGGTGAACAGGAGGCTCGCCGAGACGCCGGCCGCGATGTAGAAGAGGAAGAAGTTCAGCCTTCCGTAGAGGCGCTCCATCCCCTTGCCGAAGAGCCAGAGGAACCACATGTTGAAGAGGATGTGGAGGAAGCCGGCGTGGAGGAACATGCTGGTGACCAGCTGCCAGACCCGGCCTTTTGCGAAGACGGCGTCCGGCCAGAGGGCGAAGGTCTGGATCCACCACTTTCCGAGCGGGGAGTCCCGCATGCCGGTGAGGAGGAAGCCGAAGAAGAACACCACGACGTTGGCGATGATCAGCCAGGCGGTCAGCGAGAGTCCGGGGCGCCGTCCGGGGGTGTAGTCGGGCGGCGGGCGCATGTCCCGCCGGTAGTATTCGCGGTCGTAGATGCCCATATCATGATTGGAACGGCCGGTCGATTCTGGACGTTAGATTTTCAATGGGAACGATCGCAAAGGCATTCGCGTCGTTTTCCCGACCCGGCCGTTCCTTTCCTCTACGTTTCGCATTGTACGGCTAGCGCGTGATCACGCCTCCCATGGGCACGGTGGCCCGGGTGAGGAACAGCAGGGCGAAGCAGGAGGGGACGGCGTCCCGGTTCCAGGACCCGTCCGCGGACTGGCGCGACAGGAGAAACCCGGCGCCTTCCCGGTACCAGTCGTGGGTGCCGATGTTGCGCACGCCCGCGAGCACGGCCGCCCGTTCCATCCCGTAGAGGTAGTAGTAGTGCCACCGTCCTCCTCCGGCGCCCGGATTGGTCTCCACGGTGAAGTGCGCGTTCAGCCAGGCGATCCCGTCCCAGACGGCCTCCCGGGCCGCCGCGAGGAGCCGGCCGTTGAGGGCGCCGCGGCGCTTGGCGATGGAGGAGGAGATGAGCAGGCAGGCCGTTCCCGCCGTGGTCATGCTGCCCGTCACGGTCTTCTGCCACTCGCTTCCCGCCAGCTGGTCGCGCCCCACGCCGATGTACTTCCAGCCGCGGGGCTCGTCGAGGATCCGGGACACCGTCTTGTAGGAGACGTAGCCGTGTTCCCGGTCCTCGATCATCTTCATGCGCGGGACCTTCTTCCGGGACGGGTCCTTCTCCTCCTGGAACCGCACGAAGTGCTCCACCACGTTGGCCATGGCCTTGTAGGTCTCGGGCAGAAAGCGGATGCCGCAGCGCTGGGCCGCCTTGAGGCCCAGCAGGGCGTACTGCGTGTTGGAATGGTCGGGCCAGCGGTTCTTCGCCTGGATGGTGCCCGACCGCGGCCCGCCGTCGGGCACGCCGCCCGGGTAGTTCCAGGAATCCGGACCGCCCACCGACATGCCCGTCGTCCCCTGGACGAACTGCTCCTGGTCCGAGCGGACCATGCACACCTCGATGAAGCGGACGAGCCTCTGCATCCACTGGGAATCCTTGGGGCTCATCCGCAACCGCTTCGCCGGCCGGGCGGCGGTGAGCTCCTCGGGCTTGCGCAACGACTTGGGCGGCTCGTACAGCGCCTCCAGCGCCATGATCGTCACCGCCGCCACGTAGTTCGTCCCCCACATCCCCGGGTGGAACTTGTCCCCGGCCAGCTGGTTCTGCCTGAGCCACGTGAATCCCTTCTGGATCCTCTCGTCGTGCCGGGTCAGGCCGGACTTCAGGAGGGCGAGAAGACAGAGCGCCGTGGTCCCTCCCGGAAACCCCTTGTCGTACGGCACGCCGTTCAGGCCCCCCGACGAGCATTCCAGGTTCCCGTCGGCCGCCTGCTGCGCCAGAAGGAAGTCCGCACCCTTGCGCACGGCCTTGTTCACGCGGAGCAGGAAGGCCGGGTCCCGGTCGCCCGCCTTGAGCTTCTTCGAGGCCTCCTCGGAGCCGTCGGTCTCGCCCTCGCCGGCGTGGGCGCGTCCCCCAAGCAGGCCGAGAAGCAAAACCGCCGCCGGAAGAGATGCGCGAAAGAAGAATGACATGGCGTCCTCCCCGTTCCGGATGATTGGCTTCCCCTCATCCTATCGCAATCCGCGGAAGGATGAAACGGCAAAGCGATGCGAGCCTTTCGCATTGTCTGTGACCCGTCACCTGTGACCTGTGTTGGCCGTGCTTTGCCGGCGCCGCGTTGATGCAACC
>CAZDSO010000090.1:0-20248 GCA_964508045.1 uncultured Planctomycetia bacterium
AAATACCCCGCCATCTCGTCCAGCGTGGGGGAATAGCCGTAGTCCTTCTGGAAATCGGAGATGAACTGGAGAAGGTCCCGTTGCTTCTTCGTGTACGGCATCTTTCTTTCCAAACGCGAAAAAACTCGCCTGACTGGAATACGACATTGAATATAAGGATATATTAGCCGTACAAACGACAAAAGTCAAGCTGAAAATGGATAATTAAGCAAAAAGATAGCGAACGAGGAAAAAGCGGACGTTTCGGTCTCGTTTTCCGGTCGTCGAACGTTCCAGCCGGCCCGGGGGGTTTTTCTTGGCAGAAGCTCCCCGTCGTGAAAGAATGTCGAACCGGGACTTCGATGGGTTCAGGTGTGATTCCGGTTTTTTGAATATTTCAGGCCTTCACCTTGATTTTCCGGGATTCTGTTTTGAACTCCGATTTCCGGGTTCCGCGCTGGACGTCGGCCTGGACCCGAAACGACGCGGACGAGGGGAGAGAAAGATGTCGCACAAGCTTCTGGGCAAATGTCCTGTCTGCCGGCAGAACCTGAAGGTCACGCGGTTGCGTTGCCCGTCCTGTTCGACGGAGATTGCGGGCGATTTCGAGCCCTGCCCCTTCTGCCGGCTGGACGAAGCGCAGGAGAAACTGATCACCGTGTTTCTGAAACGGCGCGGCAACATCCGCG
The DNA here is from genome assembly GCA_964508045.1 of uncultured Planctomycetia bacterium. Lineage (GTDB taxonomy): Bacteria > Planctomycetota > JAKEIC01 > JAKEIC01 > CAZDSO01 > CAZDSO01. The sequence goes on from CAZDSO010000090.1 coordinate 669, forward strand.
AAGTGGAGCGCGAGCTCGGCATGTCCTATCCGACGGTCCGCGCGAGGCTGGAGGGGGCGGTCAAGGTCCTGGAGCTGGAGACGCCGGAGGCCGGCGAAACGCCGGACGCTTCACCGTGATGCGCGGGTCACCGGGAGAGCTTCTCCTTGAGCTCGCGGAGATCCTCGAGCGCCGAGGAGGACGTGGGATTCCGCGCGTTCAATCCGCGTTCCACGGCCCGGAGGGCTTTTTCCTGCTGGTCCCGCTTGTCGAAGTAGCGGGCCATGCCGAGGTAGCCGCGGGTGAAATCCTTCAGGGCGATCAGCGTCTCGAAGTCCTCCCGGGCCTTGTCGGGGTCGCCCGTCTCGAGGAGGAAGGTGCCCCGGTCGAACAGGAAGAAGCGGTTCCTGGGCGAGGCCTTCACCGCCTCGTCGAAGTAGCGGAGGGCGGCCGTTCGGTCGCCGAGCTTCTTCTTGCACAGCGCGATGCCGTGGAGGGCCACCCCCGCGTCGGAGCGCGCGTACGCGAGGGCGTCGAGGAAATCGGAGACCGCATCCTCGTAGCGGCGCAGTTTCTCGAGCCGGATCTTTCCCCGCCAGTAGAAGGCGTCGAACTGGTGCGGATTGATCTCGATGCTTCGCGAGAAGGCCCCGGATGCGCCCTCGGGATTGCCTTCCTGCCAGAAGGCCCGGCCCATGGTGTAATGGAGGGTGGCCCGTCGGCTGTCGAGTTTTTCCACGGACAGCGCTTCCTCGAGGCGGAACAGGGCGTCGTTGACCTTTTGGGTCTGCAGGAAGGCGCTCGCCAGGCGGAGGTGGAAATCGGTCTCGCCGGGAAAGCGGTCCAGCGCCCACCGCGCCCGGCGGATCACCCCGTGCCAGTTGTCGTTTCGCTTCATGGCCTCCAGAAGGCCCATGACGGTCCTCTTCTTCACGGGATCGTCCAACGACTGCAGGACGGCCTCGTCCACCGATCCGAGGACGTCCTCGAGGGGCATGACCAGGGGTTTCGCGCAACGGAAGCCGATGAAGTCCAGCCCCAGGCCTTCTTCGGCGAAGTAGCCGATGCGGGGGAAGAAATGCTCGAGGGGCTCGCGGAAGTTCGTTCCCCGGACCACGCGCCCCGGATAGAAGGCGGCGTCGTAGGCGTTCCGCCGGTCGCTGTCGGGGTCGCGGTAATAGGAGTGGTGGTAATAGTCGCGGCACCACTCGGAGACGTTGCCGCCGAGGCCGACCGCGCCGACGGCGGAGACGTCCCGCCTCTCGGCGCTGACGGGCCCCGGATGGACCCGCCGCTTCGCGTCCTCCGAGAGGCCGCGCCGCCAGCGGCCGGCCTCTCCCGCGGAGCCGAAGAGCTTGCCCGCCAGGCGGTCGGCGCAGAGCGCCGCCCGGGGGGTCGCCTCGTCGCCCCAGGGAAACCGCCTCCGTTGCCTGGCCTCCGGGTCCCAGACGGCCGCCTTCTCCCACTGGGCTTGTGTGGGAAGATCCAGCCCCGCCCAGTGGGCGTAGGCCCAGGCGTCGAACCAGTCGATCCCGACGACCGGCGCGTCCAGGTCCGTGAAGCCGGGCACGTTCCAGACCTCCGACTGGGGGCTGTTCCCGGCCGGCGAGGCCGGATGGGCGTATCGCTCGCGCTCGGCGGGATGCCCCTTGTACCAGTCGAGGAAGATCTCATACTGCTCGTTGGTCACCTCGTGCTTGCCGATGAAGAAGCCGTCCAGGTAGACCGAACGGGCGGGCATGGTCATCCGGTGTCTTTCCAGATCGAGGGCCGGGAACCAGCGGCGGATCCAGTCGAGGTCCTTCTCGCTCAGCCCCAGCATCACGCGCCCCGCCGGCACGTAGACGAGGACCTGCCCGTCCTTCTCGTTCACGTACTCCCCGGGCCTCTCGCCCGCGCGGATTCCTGACGGCAGCGCGGGCGGCTCGGCCGGACCCTCGGGCTCGTCGGAAGGCGCAGGATCGGTTTCCCCGCCCCCGCCGTTTCCGTCTTCCGACGGATCCTCCGCCGTCCCGCCCCCCTTTTCCGGCCCCGTTTCCGACGTCCCCTCCTTGCCGCCGTCGCCGGCCGTCCCGCCCGAGGAGCCGCCGGAGAGGATCACCCAGGCGCCTCCCGCTCCGAGCAGCAGGACCAAGGCCATCGCCGCGACGATCCCCACCGCCTTCCCGCCTCCCCCCTTCTTCCGGACCGCCGGCGTCCGTCCGGATTTCCCTCCCGGGTGCGCCCGGCGGGAAGCCGGCGCCCCGCTTCGCGGGGTTTCCGGCCCCCGTTTCTTCGCCGGCGTCTCCGGTGCGCGCCTTTTCGCCGGCGTGGGCGTCTTCGCGGGCGCGTCGGGCGCCCGCGCCCCGCGGCGGGACGAGGGCTTCCTCTCCACCGGCGTCTTCGGGGTCAGGGACCGCCCGGGCGCCGAGGCGCGTTTCGGGACGCTCGGCCCCCCGGCTTTCGCCGGCGCCGGCTTGCTCTTCGAGGCCGACAGCGCGTCCAGGCTTTGCTGGACGGCCCCCTTCATCTCGGACAGGTCCTGGAAGCGGTCGCCGGGCTCCTTCGCCATGGCCCGGCCGATCAGCGCTTCCGTCACCTCGCTGACCGCCGCGTTCTCCTTGCGGACCTCGGGGACGGGATCCGTGGCGTGCTTCATCATCATGGAAAGCGGGCTCTTGGCCTCGTAGGGCAGGTGCCCGGTGAGGAGCGTGAAGAGCGTGCCGCCCAGCGAGTAGATGTCGGACCGGCGGTCCGGCGATTCGCCCATCCCCTGCTCCGGAGCCATGTAGGCCGGCGTTCCCAGCGCCGTGCCCGTGCCCGTGAGCTGCGAGTCGCCGGCGGTCTCCTTGGCCAGGCCGAAATCCGCCACCTTGACACGGCCTTCCTTCGAGACCATCAGGTTCTCCGGCTTGACGTCCCGGTGGAGGATGCCCGCCTCGTGCGCCGCGTGAAGCCCCAGGCACGCCTGGCGGATGGCGCGCAACGAGAACTTCTCGTCGAGCAACCCCTTGGTCTTGACCAGCTCGGAAAGCGTGGTGCCCTCCACGTATTCCATCACGATGAAATAGAACCCTTCCGGGTCCCGGCCCATGTCATGGACCTGCACGATGTTGGGGTGGTTCAGCACCGCCACGGCCCGGGCTTCCCGCTCGAAGCGCGTGATGTACTCCTCGTTGGACGAGAGCGACTGGGACAGGATCTTGAGGGCCACCGGCCGCCCCAGCGACTCCTGGATGGCCATGTAGACCGCGCCCATCCCCCCTTCCCCGATCAGGTGGTCCACCCGGCATCCACCCACCACCCGCCCGCTCAGGTCGTCCCCCTTCCCGGACGGCGTCTGGGACGGCACGGCCACGGTCCGCACCAGCTCGTGCGGAGCCGGCGTCGAGCCCGCGTCCGATCCCCCGGGAACGACCACCACCGTCTTGCAGCGCTTGCAGAGGAATTTCTTGCCGGGCGGCAGGTCCCCCACCGGGAAGGTCGCCCCGCATCCGGGGCAGGGGATGAAGTTCTGTTCCAGATGGGCCAGGACCTCGCGGACCTGCCCGGCGGACATGCCGCCGGTCTCGATGAGGAGGGAGTGAAGGCGCCGCTTCTCGCCGCGGGACTCGAGCTGTTTTTGCATGGCCAGGGCCCTTTCGAGGTCGTCCTGCTTCAGGACCTCTTTGCGGAGGGCTTCCCGGGCGAACAGCGAATCCGGACGATCGGGCTGTTTGCTCTCTCCGAGCATGGTTCGGCTTCTCCCGGACTTCGTCCCCGTTGCGGCGTCCCTCCGCTCGAGCACTCCGTGTCCATGCAACAAGAGGAGGGTCCCAGGCGGACATCGACGAATGACCCGGAAGTCATTCGATGTCGCCTTCCGCGGCGCGGGCCTTGCATCGGCGCGCGAGAAAGAATGATACCATAACCCCGTGGCACAACCCATGTCTTTCGTATGCCCGGGACCGGCGCCTTTCCGGCTTCGTTCGCCCCCTTTTTGAGAGGGGCCAAACGCCAGGAAAACCCTAGGATACAGGGGCGGGCCCTCGGGGAAAAGGGACTGGACAACCGGCCCGCCGTCGACCTATGGTTGAGGAGCCCAAGGAAAAAAGGAAAGCGGGCGGACCTTCGATCCGTGCATGACGCGTGGATCGCCGGTCGGCCGTTCGTATCGTTTCCCCTCGCATGCAAGGAGGAATCCATGGGACGCTCGATGCTGAAAAGCCTGGGGGCCTTCCTGTTCGTCGCGGCGGCCGTGTTTCTGGTGACGTGCGCCACCTCGGAGCAGGGTGGAGACCAAGGGGAGAGCGGCGGAGAGAAGAGCGACGGAGGGAAAAGCGGCGCCGGGGGAGGCGCGGGAGAGAAGAAGGCGGGCGAGGAAGCCGGAAGCGGCGAGGCGACGATGGAGAAGGGGGGCGAGGAAGCGGGGGGCGGCGAGGAGGCCGGAGGCGGGGAGAAGCCGGGAGCCGGGGGGATCGGGGCGCGTTTCATGAAGAGCCTGCATCACACGGGCGCGGGCATGAAGTACTGGTACGAGCGGGACGACGGCTTCATGCGCGTCACGGGGATGCCCTACGAGGACCTGGACTGCAAGACGTGCCACGCCGGAAACTGCAAGGCCTGCCACAAGGGCGCAGGGGGGCCTTCGGCGGAGCAGGCGAGCAAGCGCGAGGTCTGCCTGCGCTGCCACACGCGGGCGAAGTGCACGATCGCGGTGGACGAGTCGAGGGATTGCCTAGGCGTGCATTTCTCCGCGGGATTCAACTGCATGGACTGCCACAAGGAAGTGGAGGTTCACGGGGACGGCGAGAAGCACGTTTCCATGCGGAAGCCCGGGGTGGTCAGGACGAGCTGCCTTGAATGTCACGAGAACGGGGAAATGGGTCCGCCCTTCGACGATACGACCCGGTCCCACAAGAAGCACCGGGACGATCTCGCGTGCAACGCCTGCCATGTCGAGAACACCATGTCCTGCTACAACTGCCACTTCGACATGTTCCTGGAGACGGGAAGCCGCAAGGGCACGTTCATCAAGGACAAGAACGCCATGCTCCTGCTGAACTACGAGGGGAAGGTGACGTCGGGCATCGCCATGACGATCACGGGCAAGGGGGAGCGTTTCGTCGCGTATGCGCCCTACTTCACGCATTCGGTCATGCGCGAGGGGAGGAAGTGCGAGGACTGTCACGGGATCGAGGCGGTCCAGATGATCAAGAAGGGGGAGAAGGTTCCCGTGACGTCCTTCGAGGACGGGAAGGTGAAGACGTGGAAGGGCGTGGTGCCGCTGGTGGAGGGCGGCCTCCACTTCACGTTCTTCGACAAGAGCGAGAAGGGGTGGGTTCCCCTGGAGGGGGAGAGCGAGCTGCTGGAGCAGTACGCGGCCTACGCGAAGCCCCTGACCAGGATGCAGCTGGCCAAGCTCGGGATGCCGATGAAGTCCCGCTAGCCCGGATTATTCATGAAGACGTAGCGAGGTTGCCGCAAGTGCCTGAGATGCGAGGAGCAAGACGATTCCGGTCCGGAGCGTGGCCAAAGCGCCACGTGAGGGCCGGAATCGTCGCAGCGACGAAGCAGATCATGTGCTTGCGGCGACCGCAGTAGTTTTCATGAATAATCCGGGCTAGGGGCGATGACCCGCGTAGCGGAGAGGGCATGGCGCTTCCTGAAGATCGGTATGCGGCGCACGCCGCCCTTCCCGAGATCGGCCGGGAAGGGCAGGGGAGGCTCGGGTCCGCGCGCGTCCTGATCGTGGGCGCGGGGGCGCTGGGGTGCGCGCAGGCGACGCTCGTCGCGCGGGCGGGCGTGGGTTCGATCCGGATCGTCGACCGGGACGTGGTCCATCTGGACAACCTGCAGCGCCAGATTCTCTTCGACGAGTCGGACGCCAGGGAGGCGCGCCCGAAGGCGACGGCGGCATCGGAGAAGCTCTCGGCGGTGAACGGGGAGGTGCGGATCGAGGGTGTGGTGGTGGACGTGGGCCCGGGCAACGCGGAGGCGCTGGTGGCGGAGGCGGACGCGGTGCTGGACGCCTGCGACAACGTCGAGACCCGCTACGTGATCAACGACGCTTCCGTCAAGCGGGGCACGCCCTGGATCTACGGAGGCGTCCTGGGGACGCGGGGCATGATGATGCCGGTGCTGCCGGGGGAGGGGCCCTGTTTCCGTTGCCTCTTTCCCGAGCCTCCCGATCCCGGGTCGATCCCCTCCCCCCGGGAGGCGGGCATCCTCAGCGCCGCCCCCCTGGCCGTGGCCTCCTTCCAGACCGCTTCGCTCTTCCGGATCCTGATCGGGAGGGAACCCGTGCCGGTGCGCCTCCTGACGCTGGATCCGTGGACGGGCGAGGCGGGCGCGGTCCGCGTGGAGCGCGACCCGGACTGCGAGGCCTGTGCCCGCGGGCATTTCGCGTTCCTTTCCCAATCCCCCGGATTCACCTCGTGAAGGGGGAATCGCGAATCGGCGGCGAGCCGGCGTTCGTAGTGAGCGCTGTGCCGAAGTGTTTGCACCGCGAATGCCTCACGGCGGAGCCGTGCTTGCAAGCCGCGGAGGGATGCCGGAAAATCGAGGTTTTCCCGTCGCTTCTGGATGGACTCGAGATGAAAAACGTCGCCCTCATCCTCGCCTTCGTTCTCCTTCCCGGCGTCGCCAAGGCCGGCGACGGCGGCCTGCGCTTTGTGCGCCACCCCGCCCCTTCCCCCGACGGCTCCCGGCTCGCCTTCGGGTACCAGGGGGACATCTGGACCGCGCCGCTTGCCGGGGGCGCCGCGCGCCGGCTCACCGTCCACGCCGCCTACGATTCCCACGCCGTCTGGTCCCCTGACGGCCGGTGGATCGCCTTCGATTCCGACCGCTTCGGAAACGGCGACGTCTTCGCCCTGCGCGTCGACGGCGGGGCGGTCCGGCGCCTCACCTTCCACTCCGCCGGCGACTACGTCCACGCCTGGAGCCCCGACGCACGCCTCATCTACTTCACGAGCTACCGCCCGGGCCCGAGCTTCATCCGGCCCCGCGTCTTGAGCGCCCCCCTCGATGGAAGCGCCCTGCCCGCGCCCGTGGCCGGCGCCGAGATGCGCCAGCCCGCCGTCTCCCCCGGCGGCGATCTGATCGCCTTCGTCCGCGGCGGCTCCCCGTGGTGGCGCAAGGGATACCGCGGCGCGGCGGAGCGGAAGATCTGGCTCTGCCGGCCGGAAACAAAGCGCTACGGGCCGCTGGTCGAGGCGGAAGGCAACCACCTCTGGCCGATGTGGGGGCCCGACGGCAAGTCCCTCTACTTCGTCTCCGACCGGGAGGGGACCTCCAACCTCCACCGGCTCGACCTCAACACCGCCGAGACGGAGAGACTCACCTCCTTTACGGACTACGGCGTCCGGTTCCCGTCGATCTCCGCCGACGGGACCGTGATCGCATTCGCAGCCGGCGCCGACGTCTATGCGCTGAAGACGCCGGACGGCCGGCCCGGGCGGATCCGGATCGACGCGCCGCTCGACCGCCGCGCGCGCCTTCGCGAACGCCGCACCTTCACGCGCGACGCCGCGGAATTCGCCCTCGACCCCGGCGGGAAGGAACTCGCCTTCGCCGTGCGCGGGGAACTGTTCGCCCTGCCCGCGCCGCCGTCGAAACGGAAGGACGACGAGCCCCCCGTGGAGACCCGGGCGAACCTCGTCGTCTCGAACCCCGCCCGCGAGAAGGACCCCGTCTTCTCCCCGGACGGCGAATCCCTCGTCTTCGCCTCCGACCGGAACGGGAACTACGACCTGTTCGTCGCGCGCGCCGCGCCCGGCGAGGAGGACGCCCTCTCCCGCGCCCTGGCCTTCGAGGTCGAGCCGCTGGCAACCGGGCCCGAGGACGAGATCCGTCCCGCCTTCTCGCCCGACGGGACGAGGATCGCCTTCCAGCGGGGGCTCGGGGACCTCGTGGTGATCGGGGCGGACGGAAGCGGGGCGCGGACCGTGACCTCGTCGTGGAACCTGGGCGACTTCGCCTGGTCGCCGGACGGGCGTTGGTTCGCGCTCTCCCGCTCGGACGAGGAATACAACGAGGAGGTCTTCCTCGTCCCCGCCGACGGATCCGCGCCTCCCGTGAACGTCTCGCGCCACCCCGACGACGACGACTCGCCCGTCTGGTTCCCCAACGGGCGCGGTCTGGCCTTCGTCTCCCGCCGCAACCGGGACGACGACGACGTCTGGATGGTTTTTCTGAGGAAGGCGGACTTCGAGACGCCGCCCGACGCGCTCTGGGAGATCTGGAGCGGCGAGGCGGAGGAGCCGGAGGCGAAGGACGAGGAAGAGGAAGGCGAAGAGACGGAGGACGGAAAGGAGGAGAAGGAGGACGAGGTCCCGGAGGTCCTCGTCGACCTGGATGGCATCCACCGGAGGCTGAAACAGCTCACCTCGCTTCCCGGCGACGAGCGGGGGCCGGCGGTCTCCCCGGACAGCCTGACGGTCGCCTTCTTCGCCGACGCGGACGAGGACCGGTCCGTGTTCAGCGTGCGGTGGGACGGCACGGGGCTGGACCACCTGGACCGGCACGTCTCGCCCGACGGAAGCCTTCGCTTCGGGCCGGAGGGCAAGCGCCTGTGGTACCTCGACCGCGCCGGGCGGATCCGTTTCCTCGACGCCGGCGGGGGCGACAGCGACGCCGTCTCGTTCCGGGCCTCGCTCACGGTGGACCACGAGGCCGAGCGGCGCCAGATGTTCCACGAGGCGTGGCGCGTGCTGGACCGTCGGTTCTACGACCCCGGTTTCCACGGCGCGGACTGGGACGCCGCTCGCGAGCGCTGGGCGCCGGTGGCCCTGGCCGCGTCCTGCAAGGAGGATTTCGAGGACGCGGTGGAGATGATGCTGGGCGAGCTCAACGCCTCGCACCTGGGGCTGTCCGTGCCGGGCGGGGCGGAGAACGCGGACGAGACGGGGGTGCTGGGCGTGGACTTCGATCCCACCTGGGGGGGGCCGGGTCTGAAGATCGCCTCGGTGCTCAGGGACGGTCCCGCCGACCGGGAAGAGAGCCGCCTTGCGCCCGGGGACCTCCTGCTCTCGGCGCGGGGCGTGCGGCTGGCCCCGGGGGTGAACCTGCACCGGGTGCTGAACCACGCCGCGGGGGAGCGCGTGCGGCTCGAGGTGGCCTCCGCGTCCGATCCGGATGCGACGCGACGGGTGGTGATCCGGCCGGCGGGGGCGAGGGAGGCGAGGCGCCTGCGCTACGAGGCGTACATCCGCCGGTGCCGCAGGCGGGTGTCCGAGGCGGGCGGGGGCCGGCTCGCCTACATCCACGTCCAATCCATGAACTGGTCGAGTTTCGAGCGTTTCGAGCGGGACCTCTATGCCGAGGCGCACGACAAGGCGGGGCTGATCATCGACGTGAGGAACAACGGCGGGGGATGGACGGCGGACATGCTGCTCACGGTGCTGGCGGTGCGGCGGCACGCGACCACGCGCTCGCGGGGCGGGAGGCCGGGCTATCCCCAGGGGCGGCGCCCGTTCTACGCCTGGACGAAACCGGCGGCCGTGCTCTGCAACGCGTCGAGTTTCAGCAACGCGGAAATCTTCTCGCACGCCTTCAAGACCCTGAAGCGGGGCCCGCTGGTGGGCCGGCCCACGTTCGGCGGGGTGATCTCCACGGGCGGCATGCGTCTGCTCGACGGGTCGTGGTTGCGGCTTCCCTTCCGGGGCTGGTGGGTCCATCCAAATGGCCCCGACATGGAGCTCCACGGCGCGGTCCCGGACCACGACGTGCCCCTGACGCCGTCGGACGAGGAGGCGGGCGCCGACCCGCAGCTGGACCGGGCCGTGGAGGCGCTGCTCGCGGAGATCGAAAAGCCGGGGGGGGAGGGAAGATAAGGGACGGGACAGTCGTGTATTCGTGACGAGGCCGAAAGGCGGATCCTACCGCCCCTCGAACGCGTAGGTCTTGCCCGTCAGCTTTTCCAGGGATTCGGAGGCGTATTTCCTCACGTAGAAGTCCTCGTCCTCGAGCGTCGTCTCGAGCGCCGGGACCGCCTTCGAGGAGCCCAGCGCGCCCAGGCTCAGGGCGCTCAGCCCCCGGACGTGCTTGTACCCGTCGTTCAGCATCGACGCGATCAGGGCGTCCTCCGCCCTCGCGTCCCCGATCCAGCCCAGCGCCCGGACGATCTCGCAACGGACATGCTGGTTCTTCTCGTTGCGCAGATGGTCCAGCAACACGGGCGTGGCCTCCCCGGCGCCGAGAAGCCCCAGCGTCAGAATGGCGTCCTTCTTGCCGGGTTCCCACACCGTGTTGACGGATCCGAACCGGAGGATGCGCACGCAACGATCGATCAGGTCCCGCTTCGTCCCGCCTGCCGGCACGTCTTCCGGCGCTTGCGCCGCGGTGCCGGCCTCCGCCTTCCGGCAACGCTCCAGCTCCTCGCGGACGATCGCCCGGATCGCCTCGGCGTCCGGCCCCGGCCGCGCGGGCTCCTGCGTGGACCGCGAGCAGGAAACCGCGAAGAGGCTCGTGAGCGCCAAGATCGACAGGAGACTTTTCTTCATGGCCCGTCCTCCATGGACATACCCCGGGATGATCCTCGAATTCTACATCCTCAGCAGGGATTTTTTCACAGCCTCTCAGGTAAAAATTTCACCGGTACAACCGTGGAGGGCGAGGGTCCCCCCGAGCCGAAACATTGCCGGCTCGCCTGGAGGCTCGCCCTCCAATTCGACTGCTCCCCTCTTTGGAGAAAGGATTTCCGTCACGTGCCTGGAAAAGGTTCTCGTGAAAACAACATTGCAGGGCGTAGGGGTGCAAAGGACGCAGGGGGTCTTGTGGTTGCGTGTGGTTCGCGTTGCACGACCATGGTGTCGATCTGCGGCGCCGCCTACAACACCTCGACGAAGCGGCGCAGCGCGCAGTAGAGGTTCTCGAAGCACGAGAGGCGCGCCACCTCGAACCCGTGGCTCGAATCCCGGATGTGGCCGATCGTGACGTGCCGGGGCACCATGCCCGAGGCGAACGCCATGCTCGCGTCGGAACGCGCCCCGGCGTAGGCCGTCTTCTGGAAGGCGGTCCCGGCTTCCTCCGCGGCACGGCACAGCCCCGCCACGAGCGCCGGATCGCAGGGCGCCAGCGCGTCGCGCGTCCACACGCCCGGACGCCCGTCCAGCGCGGGCCGGCCGCCTGGCAGGACGGGGCAACCGTCCACGGCGACGAGGATTCCGGGCCGCTCGCGCGCCGCGACGAGGCGGGCGCCGTGGCCGCCGATCTCCTCCTGCACGGTGAAGGCGACGAGCAGCGGCCGGCGCGGCTTCAGCGAACCCGCGGCCAGCGCCGCGGCGAGGCGCAGCAGGTTCACCACGCCCATGCGGTCGTCGAAGGTCCACGCCCCCACCAGGGGATCGTCGCCCTCGCCGAGAAAGACGGGGCCTCTCGCCTCGCGGGCGGGCACGGCGGGGGTGCCGGGCCCGACGCCGGCCTCGGCGAGCCTCGCCGGCGTGAGCCCCGTGAAGAGGCGCACGGTCTCCCACGTGACGCGCCGCTCTCCCGCTCCGGGGACGTGGGTCGAGCCCATGCCGAGAAGGCCCGGCACGTTCTCCTTGTCGCCGAGGACGACGACGGGGGTCTCTCCCAGCTTCCAGGGGTAGAGGCCGCCGGAGCGCTGGACGCGAAGCGTCCCGCCCTCTTCCACCTCGGTGACCGCCATGCCGACCTCGTCCATGTGCGCCGCGAGCATGGCAACGGGGAGGGCGGGATCGGCGCCCTCGATCCTCGCGACCACGTTGCCGGCGGGGTCGGTCTCCGGGGCCAGCCCCACCCCCTCGAGCTTCGCCCGCACGAGCGAGGCGATTCCCGCCTCCCGTCCGGACGGGGACGGAACGTCCAGGAGCTCGCGGAACAGGTTCATGATTGTTTCGGCAGGTTTCATGGGCACCTCGAAAACCCGTCTCGACCCTGATCTACCTGATCTCCATGCTGATCCACCTGATTCTTCTCCAAGGAAGCGAAGCCATGAAAATCCATCCCCCCCATCAGGAGGGCGGAAAGCCGAGCCTGAACGCCAGCGCCTGTCCCTGCAACGACTCGTTGACTCCGTGCCTCCGCGGCTTCATTCCTATTCCCCATGGCCCCCCCCCTCCTTCTCGATCTTCTCCTCGAGCGCGCGGATGCGCTGATCGAGCTCGGCGCGGGCGATCTTCAGCCGGGTTCCCGACGCATCATAGTACGGGTACTTGTCGCGGGCGAGTTTCGCGAATTCGAGGGCGCGGTCGAGCCGGCCGAGCTTCTCGAAGCAGGCCGAGATGCGAAGCGCTGCGCGGTGGTCCCAGCAGTCGTAGTCGGGGAACGCGCCTTCCTCGAGGGGTTCGACCCGGCGGGGCAGAAGTTCGTTGAAGGCGCGGATCGCCTCGGCGTAGCTCCCTTCTTCCATGAGGCGCGCGGCTTCCTCGAAGCGGCGGGAGGCGTCCTCGCCTTCGGGCACGCAACCCGCCTCGACGCCGACCGTCTCGAGGACGGTCTCGCGGTCCGGTGTCCGGGGGGGGCCGTCGCCGCCGGGTGCCTCGGTGGAGCAGGCGCCGGCGAGGAGCGCGAGGCAGAGGATGGAAAGGCGTTTTCTCATGGCGTCCGCCCCTTCATCCTATCGGGGAGCGGGGGAAGGGGAAACCGGAAATGGCGGATCTGTGGATCTGTGACGGGTCGATTGGTTGAATGGGGCCCGTCCCCGAGGATCGTGGAGGCGTCCGCCATGCCCGAGTTGCTGTGCGTCGAGAGCCTGATCGCGCTGCTCACCCTGACGGCGCTGGAGATCGTGCTGGGCATCGACAACATCGTGTTCATCGCCATCCTGACGGGCAGGCTGGACGCTTCGGTGCGGGGGAAGGCCCAGAAGATCGGCCTCTTCATGGCCATGTTCACGCGGATTCTGCTGCTGCTCGCCATCAGCTGGATCATGGGTCTGACGTCCACGCTGTTCACGGTGCCGGTGCTGGACCATCCGGTGACGGGGCGGGATCTGATCCTGCTCGCCGGGGGGCTCTTCCTCATCGGCAAGTCCACGTTCGAGATCCACGGCAAGATCGAGGGAAGCCACGAGGCGGTCTCGGGAAAGGGCGCCGGCTCCTTCGGCGCCGCCGTGTTCCAGATCATGCTGCTCGACATCGTCTTCTCGCTGGACTCGGTGATCACGGCGGTGGGAATGGCGCGCCACATCGCCATCATGATCACGGCGGTGGTCGTGGCGGTCTGCATCATGCTCGTCTTCGCCGGGGCCGTCTCGCGCTTCATCGAACGGCACCCCACGCTCAAGATGCTGGCGCTGGCCTTCCTGCTCCTGATCGGGGTGATGCTGGTGGTAGAGGGGATCGGGGAGGAGATCCCCAAGGGAACCATCTACTTCGCCATGGCCTTTTCCCTGTTCGTGGAACTGCTCAACCTGAAGGTCCGCCGCGCAACGCCGGCCGGCCAGCCCGCCTCGGAAGCGGAGGCGGGAGGGGGGGGACCGGGATAGGAGCCGGTTCCTGGCGCGCCGCGCCCGGCCGCTTCAGCCTTTTCGCCCGCGAAGCCCCCAGTCGTCCGGGCAGAGCATCAGATGCCAGGCGAGCAGGCGCACGTAGACGGGAAAGCGGCGCAGGGCGCGGGAGTGAAGGCCCATGGTGAGGAAGAGGAGCGCGAAGCTCCCGGCGGCGTTCGCGAAGAGCTTGAGGAACCGGCCGATCCGAAGCGCCCGTCCCGCCCCGGCTCCTCCGTGCTTGTCGAAGTAGCGGTAGAGGGAGCAGTAGTACTCGATCCAGGCCTCGCAACGCGCGTGCGCCTTGCTCTTCCCCCCGAGGTGAACGGCCTTCACCCCCGGATGGAGATGGATGGTTCCCCCCAGCTCGCGGATCCGATAGCAGAGGTCCGTCTCCTCGAGAAAGAAGAAATAGTCCTCGTCGAATCCCCCCGCGCGTTCCAGGAACTTCCTCTTCAGGAGCAGGCAGGCCCCCAGGGCCGATTCCACCTCCACCGGCGCGGGGAACTCCCGGCGCTTGCCCGGAAAGCGCCCGGGCATCAGGAGCCTGAGCAGGTCCTTGTTCAGGAGTTCCGAGGCCAGCGTGGGGAAGTTGTCGAAGGCGTTCTGCCTTCCGCCCGCCTCGTCCACCAGAAGGGGCGTGACCGCCCCCGCGTTCGCGTCGCCGTCCAGGAAATCGGACAGGACCTGCAGCGTGCCGGGCTCGAGCCGGGCGTCGGAATTGAGCAGCAGGACGTTGCGCCCCCGCGCCTGCCGGAAGGCCTGGTTGTTCGCCGCCCCGAACCCGCGGTTCTCGGGGTTCTCGATGCGTCGCACGTCCGGCCACGCGTCCCGCACGTACGCCGCGCTGCCGTCCCGCGATCCGTTGTCCACCACCACCGTCTCGACGCGCAGGCTCCCGCGTCCCGCCTGGATCGATTCCAGGCAGGCAGGCAGGAGGTCCCGGCCGTTCCAGTTCACCACGACGACGGAGACATCCACGGCTTCCGTCCCCGTCCCCGTCTCCGGCGGCGGCAAGGCCTGCGGGGTCATGTCCGGCCATTCGCCGACCTCGCTCATGTCGTCCAGGACGGGCTCGTTGCGCGGGTCCACGGGCGCGGGCGCCGACTTCGGCTCGACCGGCGCCTCCGTCGCGGGGACGGCTGTCCGCCGCTTCGCTTCCTCCAGGGCCTCGCCGTAGAGCGTTTCCAGGGCTTCGGCGTTCCTGCCCGGGTCGAACCGGCGCTCCGCTTCCCTTCGCGCGTTGCGGCCGAGGCGCTTGCGGAGCTCGCGGTCGTCCGCGAGGCGGGCGATGGCCTCGGCGAGCGCCTCGGGCGCGTCGTCGACCAGGACGCCCGTGTCCTCCGCGACGAGTTCGGGGAGCATGCCCCGCCGGGAGGCGATGACGGGGATGCCGGCGGCCATGGCCTCGCGGACGGCGCGGCAGGAGCCGTCGGTGCCGGGCTGGAGGAAGACCTTCATGTCGAAGCAGGCCAGGACGCCGGGGAAGTCCTCTTTCCGGTAGCCCGCCTGGACGACCTGGTTGTTGAGGCCGAGCACATCGATGGGGATGCGCGCCACCGTGTCGTAATGGGTTCCGCGGCCCACCATCAAGAGCCGGAGTTCGGGCCGCTGGCGGAGGCTCTTGTCGAACGCCTCGAACAGGATCTCGAACCGCCGGTGGCGTTGCACTCTCGCGACGATGCCGACGACGACGTGCCGGGGATCGAGCCCGAGTTCCTCGCGGAGGGGCTCGGCGCCGCCGGGGCGGAAGCGTTCCAGGTCGACGGCGGTCTCGATCCAGGCGCTTCGGGTCTCGGCCAGGCCGAAGGTCTCCCGGTTCGTTTCGAGGGCTTCGCGGGACACCTCGACGAGGCGGTCGCAGAAGCGGTGGACGAGGAGGCGCTTGCGGATCGAGAGGGGGTGGAAGGGGCGCGCGGTGTGGTTGGTGCGCACGATCACGGCGCCGGCGCGTCTCGCGGCGGCGCCTCCGATCAGGTGGTCCTGGTCGCGGTGTACGTGGACGACGTCGATGCCGATCTCCTCCATCCGTCGCCTCAGGACGCGGACGTCGGCGGCGTCGGCGAGGATCTTGAAGTGTTTCTCGAGGCGCAAGCCTTCCAGGACGTGGACGGGGGCCTCGCGGGCGCGCTGGAGGAGGGAGTCCTCGACGGGGTGGGGAGGGGAGGCGCAGGCGAAGAAGACGTCGTGGCCGCGTTCGGCGAGTTCCGAGGCCTGTCGCAGGGCGGGCTCGGCGGGCCCGGTCCACTTCCAGTCGCTGAACAGGTGCAGGATTCGCATGGAGGGGAGTTTCCGTTTTCCGGGGCGCGGTTTCAAGAGGGGGCGCGCGGTCGTGGGCCGACGTTCGTCGTGAGCCACGGAGCGAAGCGGAGTGGCGCAGCAACGCGAGCCGCGGTTCTGCGGACAGGATGTCCGCGATCCGACCTGAGGTGCGCCGGCTGGAAGGCGGCGGTCCTTGTAAGCGCTCTCCTTCACGGCTTCGTGGTTCACGTTGACGGTTGCGGCGCGGATCGCTGACGCCCCTTGACAGCCGTCGGCGGGAAGCGGATAGTCGAGAAGATCCGGAAACGTTTTGTTCATCGGTTCCGGCGGAAAGGCACGCGCCGTGGACCCCGACCGGAAAGCCGAGGTTGTGAGCCTGCTGGGCATCCTCGCGACTCCCACACGCCTCGTGATCCTCGCATCCCCGAGGCCCGGCGACGCGCGCCCGCGTCCCGTCCAGGATCGCCGGAACCCGCCGTTCCGTGAAGAAGGAGGCTCTTGTGAAGATCTCGATCTGCGGCAAGGGGGGGAGCGGCAAGAGCACCCTGGTCGCGCTCCTGGCCAACGAGTTCCGGCGCCGGGGTCAAAAGGTCCTCGTCGTCGATTCCGACGAGTCGAACGCCGGGTTGCACTTCATGCTCGGGATGGACGAGCCGCCGACGCCCCTGATGGAGCTCGCGGGCGGCCGCAAGGAGGTGCGGCAGACCCTCAAGGAGACGGGCGAGGAGGCCTCCGTGCTCGCGCGCGACCGCATCCTCGTGGAAGACCTGCCGGCCGACCAGCTGCGGACCGAGGGAGACGTGAGCCTGGCGGCCGTGGGCAAGATCCACCAGGCCCTGGAGGGATGCGCCTGCCCCATCGGCGTGCTGAGCCGCGAGTTCCTCAAGCGGCTGGATCCGGGGCCCGACCGCATCGTCCTGGTGGACATGGAGGCGGGGGTGGAGCACTTCGGCCGCGGCGTCGAGACGAGCGTGGACGCGGTGATCGCGGTCGTCGAACCGACGATGGAGTCGGTGAGCCTGGCGAAGCGCATCCAGGAACTCGCGGACGCGACGGGCGCCCGCTTCGCCGGTGTCGTGCTCAACAAGGTCGGCTCCGACAACATACGAAGCCGGATCGAGGAGAAGCTGGAGGGCGCGGGCCTTCCCGTGATCGGCGTGGTGGGGCAGAACCCGGAGATCACCGAGGCGGCGCTGGAGGGGGAGCCTCTTCCCCCCGGCACTGCAGCGGAGGAGATCCGGGCGGTCGCGGACGCGGTCGCGGCGCAGGCCGGGACGCCCGCCGGAGAGGATGCGCCCGCCTGATCGGGCGCGGGAGGTCGCCATGTGTCTAGCGCGCGTGAGATTCGATGAGAGCCCCGCGTCGGCGGAGCCGGTCATGATCGACGTGGAGCGGATCGAGGCCACGGAACAGGGGCTCGTCCTGACGGGGCTCTTGGGGGAATCCCGCACGATCCGGGGGTCGGTGAAGATGATCGACTTCATGGAATCCGTCGTCTGGGTGGAAAAGGGAAAGGACTGATCCATGACGGGCACCGAGCCGTTCCGGTTCGAGGACCCCGCCTTCCGGCGGGATCTGGAAGACCATCCGCACGAGGCGGGGGAAGTCGCGTTCCTGGAGTCGATTCTCCGGCCGGGCGACACCGTGGTGGAGGCGGGTGGCAACCGCGGCATCACGGCGGTGGCCGCGTCCCGGAAGATCGGCGAGACGGGCCGGCTCTTCGTCTTCGAGCCCGTGCCCGAGTACTTCGAGGCCCTCGAACGGAACCTCGCCCTGAACGGCGTGAGCAACGCCGAGCTCTTCCAGGCCGCCCTGACCGACAGGGCGGGAAGCACGCCCTTCTACAAGCACGGGGGGGGCAGCGGCATCGCGCCCGCGGAAGACGCCGAGAAGATCGACGTGGAGACGCTGGGGCTTGAGGACCTGATGGAGCGGCGCGGGCCGTTGACGATCGACGTGTTGAACATGGATTGCGAGGGCGCCGAGCTCCTGGTCTTTCGGGGCGCCGAGGCCGTGCTGCGCGAGCAGGGGCCGCAGGTCTTCTGCGAGATGCATCCCTCGTACCTTCAGAGGCTGGGCCAGTCCGTGGAGGATGTCGTGGCGTGCCTCGAGGGCGTCGGGTACGAGGTGAAACCGCTCGACGTGGAGCGGCTCGACCAGGCGGTCGGCCTCGGCGACTGTTCCCACGTCTACGCCCGCAAGCGCGCCCCGTCCGGCGAGGTCGAGGCGCTTCGCAAGCGGATCGAGGATTTGAAGGCGCGGATGCCCGCCCACTCGACGCCGCCGTCCATGATGATCGAGCTGGAGGAGCTCGAGGAGGAGCTGGAGGCGCTGGAAAACGCGAACGGAAAGGGCTGACACCATGCCGGAGACGGAAGCCCCCTTCGCCGGACAGGTTCCCCTGTCCGAAACGCCGGACCGGGAATGGGACGTCCTGATCGCGGGCGCCGGCCCCGCCGGCTCGGCCGCCGCGATCCACGCCGCCTCCCGCGGCCACGCCGTCCTGCTCCTGGACCGCGATCCTTTCCCCCGGACGAAGACCTGCGGGGACGGCCTCTCCCCCGACGCGATCCGCGCCCTGGAGAACGCCGGCCTCCGCGAGCCGGTGCTCCGGCGCGCCCACCCGCTGGGAACGGCGTCCGTGTACAGCCCGCGGGGCATCGAGCTCGAGGTCCCCGGCGAGTACTTCACCTTGCCGCGGAGGATCCTCGACGCGCTCCTCGCCGGGGGCGCCGTCGAGCGGGGCGCGTGTTTCGTCCGCGGGGAGGTCCGCCGCATCGCCCCTTTGCCGGCCGGAGGCGTCGAGGTGGAGGCGGCGGGCGCGTCCCGGCCGATCAGGGCCCGATATTGCATCCTGGCCACGGGCGCCCGCGTGGGCCTGGCCGGAGACCTCGGCATGGTGCAGCGCCGGTGGCCGAGCGCGGTGGCGGCGCGCTGCTATGTGCGCTCGCGTCTTTCGCTGGACCGCCTCGTCGGCGCGTACGACCGTTCCATCCTTCCCGGGTACGGCTGGATCTTCCCCCTCGGCGACGGCCTGTTCAACGCGGGCTGCGCCCTGTTCATGGAGGAGGGGCGCCGGCCCCGTGTGCGCCTTCGGGACGTCTTTCGCACGTTCCTGGAATCGTTCCCCCTCGCCCGGGAGATGATGCGAAAGGGCGAGGCCGTCTCGCCGCTTCGCGGGGCGATGATGCGTTGCGGGCTGAACGGCGTCTCCCCGATCGCCGGGGGGCGCATTCTCGCGGCGGGCGAGACGATCGGCACGACCTTTCCCTGCACGGGGGAAGGGACCGGCAAGGCCCTGGAAACGGGGGCGATGGCCGCCGACGCCGTTCACGAGGCGCTGGAGGGAGGCGGCGGGGAGGCGTTGGGTTCCTACGCGGCCCGGCTCGAAAGGGAGCTGACGCCCCGCTACCGGCGGTACGAATCCGCGCAGAAATGGCTGAGCGTCGGCTGGGTGAACGACTTTTTGGCCCGGCGCGTCCAGCGAAGCGCCTACCTCCAAAACGCGGTACAGGGCCTGCTCGCGGACGTTCGCGATCCCGCCGACATTTTTTCCCTTCGCGGGCTCTGGAAGTCGTTGCGCGGGTGAGAGCGAGGCCGGGAACCTGGGTATTTGGAACTCAGGAGCTCAGGAATCGCCTTCTCGAGCCTGATCACGCTGAAATGCAGCTGAACTACGCTGAGGAGGAACGGGGGAGAGGGTGCTGCCCAACCTTGAAAGATCATCAGCGTCTTCAGTTACTCTTCAGCGTTCTCAGGGTCGAAAGACTTGCCAACTCCGGCTGTTTGCCCGTTTGGGTTGCGGCTTGGCTGATTTGGGATTTCAGTCGAAAGCGCTGTGTTGGAGGGCGAGCCTCCTGGCGAGCCGGCTGTGTTTGGGCTCGGGGGCCCGCCGCCGCCTGGTTTGCAATTGCATGGGCTATGGCGG
>CAZDSO010000091.1:0-20148 GCA_964508045.1 uncultured Planctomycetia bacterium
TCCACGCTTGATGATGGTCAAGCATTTCGTACTTTTTAAACCTCCTAACAAGATTCTCGTGAGCAATCACTTGAGGCATTTCCCAGCCTTTTTCTTCAATTTCCCTGATAAAATAAGAATATCCTAGGACGTGATCGAAATGACCATGTGAAAACACGATATATTTTACAGGTTTATCTGAAAAATCTCGTACTCTTTGAAAAATGAGTGGAGCAAATAATCTTAACGCAATCAATTTCAAGAAGTTACAATGTAAGGGACAGGTAACAGCCTCGTCGCGGTCCCGGGACACTTCCTTCGTGATCGGCCGCCTCGCCTACTAGTACCCATCTGGAGCCACACGGTTCGCCAAAAATGAACACAAAACGAAACAAATCGAACATTCCATATCTTTAGACGAATCCCAAGGCAAAAAGATTGCAAAGAAACGAAAAAAAATCAACCAAATAGTTAAATTTTTTCCCGGGGAGGAGTGACGTCGCAACCCACATTAATAAGAGGAGTTACGACAGACCCAAAGGGTGTCGCCCGCAGGTTCCGATACGACGACGTCCGGGAAACCGTCTCCCTCAAAATCCAAAATGGAAAGGCATTCCAAAGTGGAGGGAAAAGAAGCGGTGTGGGTTCGGCCAGGAAGCACCATGCCGGACGCATCCAGGCACTGGATGACAAGCTGCGTGCCGCATAGGGCCCAAAAGTCCGGGTTCCCATCGAGGTCGAAGTCCAGGACGCGAAGCATGCCGGCGGGATTCGGCAACGTGCAATAGGAGGCCATCTGGAAGGTCCCGTCTCCGAGAGACAGGCCTCTGAAGAGCGCGGACTGGCCCGAGAGCGCGATCAGGAGGTCGTCCAGGCCGTCACGGTCCAGATCGACGGACGCGGTTTCGCGGGGACCCGTCACGACGCCCCCGGTCATCGGCGAGCCGAGCGTGCCCTCGCCCTGGCCGAGAAGCACGTCCACCTGGTTCTCGGAAGGTCCCGGCACGGCGATGTCCGGAAGTTCGCCGGCGTCGAAGCGGCCCGCCGCCATGACCCCCGGAAGCGCTCCCAGGAGCAGGCATTGATGGAGGGTGAGGCGTCCGCTTCCATCGTTCAGATACGTCTCGATCGAGGCGGGGCTTCCAGACGCCGCCAGGAGGTCCAGGCCGCGCACGCCGTCGAGATCTCCGAGAAGAAGCCCGCGGGGATCGGAGGTTCCCGCCAGGTCCTGGGCGAAGGCGGGTGGGCCGGGTCCGGTCCGGAAGACGCGGATCGAGGCGGGACCGGACCCCGTCCAGGTGGAAACGCAGAGGTCTTCCCGGCCGTCGCCGTTCAGATCCCCCGAGACGAGATCCACGGCGTTCCCGCCCGCATCCAGCGTGCCGGCGACGTGGAACTCGTCCCCTTCCGCCCCGGCGAACCGGACCAGAATGGACTCGGCTCCGGGGGAAGCGTGGGAGACGCAGAGGTCGTCCGTTCCGTCGCCGTCGAAGTCTCCGGCTACGACGCGCGCGGGTGCTTCGTATCCCGTGGAGAGGGGGTGGGCGTCGAGGGAAAGGACGTCGGGGACGGCGGTGTAGCCGTCCGCCAGGACGTCCGTTTCGCCCCCCGGGAGACCGACGCGGACGTCGTACCGTCCCCGGGCGAGCGCCGGCGAGGAGATCTGGAAGGCCCAGAGCCACGTGTTCACGGGGCCCACGACGGAAAGGACGGGCGCCTCCGTGTTTCCGATGCGCACCTGGGCCCCGGTTTCGCCCTGGTAGCGGCTCGTCGCGATCCAGACGTAGAGATCCTCCCCTCCCGAGCAGAAGGAAGCCTTCGGGGAGACTCCTTTCACCTCCAGGGGCACCCAGCGTGCGAGCGCGCGCTCCTCCCGCCCTCCCTCGCAGGCGAGGCCCGCCAGAACGGGCAACAGCAGGCCGGCGAGAAGGAGCGGCCTTCGCCCCTTTCCCGTGGCTTCCCGGACATCGAGCGTTTTCATCCCCTCTTCCCCTACAACCAAAGCGTCACCGCCACGCCGGCGAAAACGCGAAGCGCCGGCGGTCCGTTGCCCAGCACATCGGCGCCGATGCGCAGGCGCAGGCTTCCGGCCGGCGCGCGCCAGCCGAACTCGAAGGCCGCCCTCCCCGCCACGGCGAACCGGTCCTCCTCGAAGACGCCGGCGAGGGCCGCCTGCGCTTCCAGGATCCAGGGGACGCCGGCGAGCAGGGGCAGGGAAAGCCCGGCGCCGGCGGTTCCCGAATCCCGGCGCTCGTCTTCCTCGATCTCGACCCGCTGGACGAAGGTGATCTCCTCGCCTCCCACGGTCTCGGTCCAGGACCGTTCCTCGATCCTGGAGACCCGGCGGACGCCGGATCCGCCTTCCAGGAAGACGAGGAGGTTCACGGGCCCGGCGGGGAGGTCCAGGCCGGCGCCGGCGCCTCCGCCGATCGTCGCCGTCTCGTCCCCGGTCGCGGGCCGGCCCTCGAAAAAGCCGGTCACGCGGAACGCCGGGCGGGGGGAAGGGGGCGCTTCCGCCGGCAGGACGAGAATGGTGGCGCGGGACAAGGGACGGGGCGGGGGAAGCCTTTCGGCGAGGAAATCTCCGCCGTCTCCCGCCAAGGCGGACTGGACGGCCAGAAAAACGAGCGCCCATGGCAAGGTGCTGCGCATGAGACGGATTCCAAGCGCCCGTGCGGTTCCGTGGCGGGAACAGACGCACTCTACCCTCGCGGGGGGGGAGAGGTCAAGGGGAAGGGGGGAGCGGGACTTCCTCGGCGTCGGCCCAGAGGTTTTCGATGCTGTAGTACTCCCGGACCTCGGGCAGGAAGATGTGGACCACGACGTCGACGAGGTCGATGAGCACCCACCGGGCCTCGTCGGCGCCTTCCACGCCGAGGCGGAACATGCCCCTGTTTTCCGCCTCCTTCTCGATCTCCCCGGCCAGGGTCCGGGCGTGACGGCGGCTCATGGCGGTGACGATCACCATGCAGTGGAAGAGGTCGCTGGCCTTCGAGATGTCCAGGACGAGCGGATCGATGCCTTTCCGTTCGACGGCCTTTCCGGCCAGGGTCCGGGCGTCCTCCCGGGCGGTCTGGACGTCCTCCTCGAATCCCATCAATTCATCCCCAGGAGAGCGCCGATCTCGGGCCCGAACTTCACGGTGAGGCCCGCGAACACGACCGAGACCATCGACATCAGCTTGATCAGGATGTTCAGCGAGGGTCCGGAGGTGTCCTTGAAAGGGTCTCCCACCGTGTCGCCCACCACGCCCGCCTTGTGGTTCTCGGAACCCTTCGCGCGGACCACGAAGACCGGCTGGAGGGCGTCCGGCTTCTGCGGGTCCGGGTCCCTCGACAGGGCGTCGAGAAGGCGGTCCGCCTGCCCCGTGTCGGTGACGACCAGGCGGCCGTCCTCCACCACCGCGTCCTTCTTCTTCTTGTAGGTTTCCACGAGTTTCGCCGGCGCGTACATCTCCTCGCGCAACCCGCCCGATTCGATGAATTTCTTGGCGTTGTCCCACGCGCCGCCGGCGTTGGCCATCATGATGGCCAGCACGAAGCCGGTGGCCAGGCCCCCCGCCAGAAGGCCCATCACGCCCGCCACCCCGAGGGCCAGGCCCGTGGCGACGGGGACGATCAGCGCCAGCAACGAGGGCACGATCATCTCCCGTTGCGCGCCCGCCGTGGAGATGGCGACGCATTTCGCGTACTCGGGCTTGCCGGTGCCCTCCATGATGCCCGGGATGACCTGGAATTGCCGCCGGACCTCCTGGACCATGGCCGCCGCGGCGCGCCCCACCGCCTTCATGGTCAGCGCGCAGAAGACGAAGGCGAGCATGGCCCCGAGGAACATGCCGATGAGGACGCGCGGGTTCATGAGGGTGATGTTGTAGTACTTCATGAAGTCGCCGAGCCGGGCCTGGCTGGATCGCCTGAGAACGGGCACCTTTTCCCCGAACAGCGCGTCCTTGCCGCTCTTCCAGTGGTCGAGGAAGTAGCCCGCCACGACCGCCTCCCCGGTCTCGTCTTTTTCCAGGCGCGCGAAGAGCCCGTGGCCGGCGTCCTGGAAGCCCTCCAGGGGGACCTCCTCCTCGTCGGCGTCGAGGACGTAGGCGCGCCGGCCCTCCGCGGTCTCCTCGTAGGACCAGTCGGCCGTCCGGTCGATGCCGATGCGCACCTCTTCCACGTAGGCTGCGAGCAGGGCCAGGGCGGTGAGCGCGGCCGAGCCGATGGCGAATCCCTTGCCGGTGGCCGCGGTGGTGTTGCCCAGGGAGTCCAGCGCGTCGGTCCGCTCCCGCACGTAGGATTCCTGGCCGGTCATCTCGGCGTTGCCCCCGGCGTTGTCGGCGATGGGCCCGTAGGCGTCGGTGGCCAGGGTGATGCCGAGCGTCGAGAGCATGCCCACGGCCGCGATGCCCACGCCGTACAGCCCCAGGGCGGGCTCCTTCCATCCGCCGGGGAGGGTGAAGGCCAGGAGCATTCCCACGGCGATGATCAGCACGGGGTAGCCCGTGGAGAGCATGCCCTCGGCCACGCCGCCGATGATGGTGGTCGCCGGGCCGGTGGCCGTCTGGTGCGCGATGCCCCGGGTGGGCTTGTAGGCGTCGGAGGTGAAGTAGGTCGTGGAGTAGCCGATCAGCACGCCGGCGAGGAGGCCCGCCACGATGGCGCCGAAGATTCCCGCCGCGTACCACACCCCGATCACCGGCTGGACCAGCCAGTAGCACACCCCGGCGGCCGCCACCAGCACGAGGAACGAGGAGAGGTTGATGCCGCGGAACAGCGCCTTGAGGAGCTCCGACTGGGTCGCCTTCTCCCGCGTGCGCACCACGTAGATGCCGATAATGGACAGCACCACCCCGAACCCCGCCAGCACCATGGGCGCCGCGAGAAGGTTCAGCTGGCCGGCGACCTTCGAGACCTTCATGGCGATGTCCGAGCCCCCCCGCGAGAGGATCGTCGCGGCCGCCACGCCCAGCGCCGCCGTGGCCAGGATCGAGCCGCAGTAGGACTCGTAGAGGTCCGCCCCCATCCCCGCCACGTCGCCCACGTTGTCGCCCACGTTGTCGGCGATCGTGGCCGGGTTGCGCGGATCGTCCTCCGGGATGCCCGCCTCCACCTTCCCCACCAGATCCGCCCCCACGTCCGCCGCCTTGGTGTAGATGCCCCCTCCCACGCGCGCGAACAGCGCCTGCGACGACGCACCCATCCCGAAACAGAGCATCGTCACGGTGATCTCCACCAGGCTCAGCGGCTCGCCCCCCAGCGCCGGCCACGCGTAGTAGAGGATCAGGAACCACATGCAGATGTCCAGAAGCCCGAGCCCCACCACCGTCAATCCCATCACCGCGCCCGAGCGGAACGCCACCTGCAGCCCCCGGTTCAGGCTCTCCTTGGCCCCCTGCGTCGTCCGGCTCGAGGCCTTCGTCGCCGTGAACATCCCGAAGAACCCCGCCAGACCCGAGAAGAATCCACCCGTGAAGAAGGCGAACGGCACGAACCCCGACTGCAGACCGAACGCGAACGCCATCACCGCCAGGATCAGCGACGTCACGATGAAGAACACGAAGACGATCTTGTACTGGCGGCGCAGGTAGGCCATCGCCCCGTCCTTCACCGCGCCTGCAATCTCGATCATCTTCGCGTCGCCCTCCGGGCTCTTGATCATCGACTTGTAGAACACGAACGCGAAGATCAGCGCCAGGATCGAACCGATGGGGGCCACCCACCAGATCGGGGGGACCGGCTCCTTCCCCGCCGCGCCCGCAGCCGCGCCCTCCCCCGCCAGCGCCGACGCGCAGAGCGCGAAGAGAACCAACAACGCCGTACCGACCAGGATCCGCCCCGCCCGGGGGGATACGATGGGAAACCGCATCTCGATCGACCTCCACACCTCGGAACTACTCCGCGAAACGCCAGTCCTCTTCCGGAAACCGCGCCTTCGCCTCCGCCAGCACCGACCGCTTCCTCTCGCGCCAGCGCGCCGCCGCTTCCAGACGCCCCGCTTCCGCCGCCTCGAACCGCAATCCCTCCAGCGCCGCGAGAAGAAAGACGTGAGCGCGCGCACGCTCCGTCTCCCCGCGCACCGCCTCCTCCAGCCAGGTCACCGCCATCCGAAGCGGCGGCCGGCCGAACGCCGCCTCCACCTTCGCCTCGAAACCCGGGATCACCTCCCCGCGAGACGGGTCCAGAAACATCCGGCCCCCGGACGTCCGGAGCCGGCGCTCCTGAAGACCCAGTTCGATCCCCTCCTCGAGAATCCGGATCCCCTGGACGAACCACTCGAAACGCCGTTCCGGATCCCGTTCCGCAAGCGCCACGTTGTAGGCGAGGTGCCAGGAAGCGTACTCCCGGACGGCCGTGTTCGAGGGCTCGAGCGCCAGGATCCCCCGGAACAGCGTCGCCAGCTCCCACAGACGGCCCTGCCGGAACAAGGCGTCGGCACGAAGCCAGAGGACGTCGATGGCCAGCGGCCGGAATCCCCCGAGCAGCACCGCCGCGGCCCGCCATCCCTCGCCCAGGGACGTCGCCCGCGGCGCCCCCGCGGGCTCGTCCCCTTCGAGGGCGGGGGAGCCGAGAAGGGGCTTGTGCAGGACGGAAGCGAGAATCAACAGGGCCAGCCCCGCCCCCAGCGCCGCAGGGCCGCGCGAAAACAGGAAACCCATCCGTCCCTCGCCTGGTTCCACGAAGGGAATCGCCTTTCCCCGGGTCCAAAGCCCCGGAAAACCGACTCAAGGCGCCATTCATACCGCATCGGCCGCGGAAAGTAAAGGGGGGAAGAGCCTTTCGCGCCGTCACCGAAGACAGATTCCAGATTTCAGATTTCAGCCGGAGGAGCGGGGACGCATCGGGATTGTTTGTCACCCGTTTCATGCTGTGGGTTGCTACTGCTCTTGGCAAAGTACAGCCGCACGGGTTACAGGTCACAGACACCGCCACGAAGGCACCAAGGCACGAAGAAACGACAAGCCCCTCTGCGCCCCCTGAACCAGAGTCTTGTCGCCTCGCCTCCGGGCTTCGCCGGGTTCGTCACGACCCTTTCCTCATCGACAACCCCTTTTCAAACATCGACAATCCAGCATCGGACTCCGTGGGAGTCCCTTCGCTTCCTTGCAAGGATCGCGACGTCCATGACAGCGACCCGACCCCGATCGAGCAAAGCCGTCTCCCTGCTTCTGCTCGCCCTCCTCGCCTCCGGTTGCCTGCCCTTCCCCGCCAGGCACACTCCGATCGCCGACGTCGACCTCTTCGCCCGCGCCGAAGAGCACCTCGAAGAGGCCCGCAAACACCTCCTGCCCGAAGGCCTCCTCGTCTACCGGCTCGACTGGCCCGACACCCTCGAAAAACGCTACCGGCGCGCGCGAAGGCAGGCCGACGGCGCCTACTTCCAGGGGCTCTACACCGCGGCTCTCGCCCAGCGCGCAGCATTGATGAAAACCCAAAAGGCCCGGAAGGAAGCCCTGCAGGCCTACCGCGCCCTCCACCGCCTCATGGCCCTCAGCGGCTACGAGGGTCTCGTCGCGCGCACCTTCGGCAAGGACCGCCCCGACGACGAGGCCTATGTCGTCCGGGACGACGCCAGCGGCGACCAGGTCACCGGCTTCGTCTGGGGCACCTGGTGGGCGCTGAAGGCCCTCGGGGAAGAGGCGGTGGGACGAGACGCCTCCGGGGACATGAAGGCCCTCGTCGCCCACCTCGTCCGCCACGAAGGCAAGATCCACCGGCGCCCGGACGAGCCCACGAAATACGGGGACTACGACGCCGACGTCGCCGGCGTCGTCCCCGTCGGCCATCGCGCCGTCGGCGCCCTGGCCGTCGCCCTGGTCGCGCGCTTCGCGGCGCCGGACGATCCCGCGTGCAAGGCCTTCTTCGACCGCCTCGTCCAGAAGGACTACCACCGGAAAGCGGCCTGGTTCTACCCCTGGCTCCCCCACTCCGCCGCGAACACCGTCAACTACCTGCTGAACCTCTACCTGGTCAGGACCCTCGACGAATCCCCCCACCGCCGGCGCTTCTACGACGAGGGACGCGACAGCGCCTGGACGCTGAGCCACGACTGGCAGATGCCCTTCTACGCCTCCCTCTTCAAGGCCCTGGGGGGAAGCGGCCCCCCGGAGGAACTCGACGACACCCTCCAACGGCTCGCCAACCTGCCCGCACGCCATACCTGGTTCCGCGACGAGGAGGTCCACTGGCGCTCGCGCGTGGTGCCCCTGGAAAAGCGCCCCTCCACCACCTCCTACTGGTCCAAGTCCCCCCGCAAGGAGCTCACCGGCCACGCCGGCGTGGAAGAGCCCGTGCGCATCGCCAGGATCGACTATCTCGTTGCCTTCTGGTTCGGCCGGTGGCACGGGCACTACGGATCCGACTGACGCCGGTTCCAGGGGGGGGGGCCCACAGGCGAATCGTAAAACCGAAGAGCCGCAAGCTCAGCGGAACGTCTTTCACCGCCGAGAACGCAGAGGGTCAGCAGGGACGATTCCCTTCCAAAAACGCTGGGATCTCCGCGATCTCTGCGGTGGGAGCCTGCTTGCCTGGAAAAGGTACTCGCGAAAACAGGACCGGTTCAGCGCACCCCCCTTTTCCCGCGCCCCATTGCATTCCCCCGCTTCCGGAGTACACTCGCCTCATCCTGAACCTGATCCGTTCAAACCGACAGGCAATCGATGTTGTGAGGAGGGAACGTGGACGCAAGCCGCCCCAAGGCCGGAATCATGGTGGGAAGTCCCAACGATCTGGAGAAGATCCAGGAAGCCCGGGACATCCTGGAGCGACTCGGGATCCCGTACGAGGTCCGCGTGCTGTCCGCGCACCGCACGCCCGAGCTCACCGCCGACTACGTCAAGAACGCCGAGGAAAGGGGCCTCGAGATCCTCGTCGCCTGCGCCGGGCTCGCCGCCCACCTGGCCGGCACGGTCGCGGCCTACACCCGGCTTCCGGTCATCGGCGTGCCGCTGGCCAGCGGGGCTCTCTCGGGGCTGGACAGCCTGCTTTCCACGGTGCAGATGCCCACGGGGGTCCCGGTGGCGACCGTCGCGGTGGACGGCGTGAAGAACGCCGCCTTTCTGGCGGGGCGCATCCTGGCGATCAAGCATCCCGAGATCCGGGAGCAGCTCGACGAGGCCATGACGGCCATGCGGAAGGCCTACGAAAAAGACGCGCGGGACGAATAGGAGGAGAATCGGGTTGTGGGAAGACGCCGTGGTTCGAGGGGTCCGCGGGTGTCGGGTCACGATCGGACGCGGAAGATCCGCTTGCCGAGGTGGGCCCCCGAAGGCACGGTGGTGTTCGGATAGACCATGCTCTTTGGGACCAGGAGCGTTCCCGGAGAGAGGACCGCGTTACAGCCCGTCTCCGTGCCGTCGCCGAGGATCGCGCCCAGCTTCCGGCGGCCCGTGTCCACCTCGCCTTCCCGCGTTCGGATCCGGATCGCGCCCCCGATGATCTTGAGGTTCGCCAGTTTCGTGCCCGCGCCCAGGTTCGCGCCGGATCCCAGGACCGAGTCGCCCACGTAGGCGAAGTGTCCCGCCTTGGCGCCGTCCAGGAAGACGGCGTTCTTGACCTCCGTGGCGTGCCCCAGAACGCAGCCCGCGCCCGCCAGCACGTTGCCGCGAAGGTAGGCCCCCTGCCGGACCTCGCAGGCGGGACCGATGCGCGCGGGGCCGCGGATCAGCGCGCCCGGCTCCACCAGCGATCCCGGCCCGATCTCGATCTCGTCGTCCATGAGAAAGGCCCCGGCGCAGACCACGGCGGCGTCCGGAAGCGGCTTCCCCTTCCGCCTCGCCTCCAGCCGTCCCTTGGACGCGTCCCAGGAGACGATCTCCAGATCCGCCTGCACCGCCTCGCCTCCCACGAGCGCCGTGGTCCTCGTCACCATGCCCGAGAGGCGGGGGATCTTCGATGCGTTGGGCGATACGAGACGACGGATCAACGCCGGAAGGCCCTCGAGGATCGCCCACGCGGGCTCCCCGTCGGGAAACCATTCCCCGCACGGCGTTTCCTCCAGTCGAAAGAAGCGCTCGGGACCGAGGACATGTCTTTCCACGCCATCCTCCTCGAAATCAATTGCCCGGAACCAAAGACGGTCCCGATTCTACCGGCGGAAGCCGGAAGGCGGAAGCGAAAGGAGCCTTCACGAAGCGAAGCCGGGGATTTTGGTTTGGCGTTTCCTCCGGGATGTGCGATGTTGGAATCCGTCATGGAACGATTCTTCGACCCCCAACACATCGAGGCCCACCGGGGGGACGCGCCCGCCCCCATCGCGGAGCAGGCGGTCCATTCCCTGGCGCTGGTCTCCGCCCTCGTCCGCTCGGGACTGGCCTTCCGGTTCAAGGGCGGCAACTCCCTGCTCGTGATCCTCCAGAAACCCCGGCGGTTCTCCATCGACGTGGACATCTCCACCGGCGAATCCCGGGAAACGATCGAGACGGCCCTCGAGACGGCCGTCGAGGCCTCCCCCGTCTTCACCCGCTGGGAACGCCGCGCCCACCAGACCAAGCCCTGGTTGCCCCTGGCCAGCTTCAAGGTCTTCTTCCGCCCCCGCGTCGTCGATGCGCCTGAGTCCTTCATCTTCCTCGACGCCCAGCTGAAGAAGAGCGAGTACCCCGGCGCCCGCGTCCCCGTGCGCTGCCTGGACCTCTACGACGCCGGCGAAACGGTCGAGGTCCCCACCGTGGGCGGCATCCTCGGCGACAAGCTGCTCACCCTCGGGCCCTCCACCTACGGCATCCCGCTGGGAAAGAACAAGGAAGCCCAGCGGCTGAAACACGTCTTCGACGTCGCCACGCTGGCCCGAAAGACCCCCTCCCTTGCGGAAATCCGGCTGAGCGTGCAGCTCTGCATGGAACAGGAGGCCCGGCTCCAGGAGAGGACCTACGCGCTGGAGGAGGTCGTGCAGGACACCCTGAAGTTCTGCGCCTGCGCCTCCCCCCACCCCGCGCCCCCCAACGATCCCGGCGACGAACCCTATCTCGACGAGATCGTGCGCGGCTTCCCCGCCTTCCGGGAACACCTCTTCAGCCGGGACTACACCTGGACCGACCTGCAGACGGACTTGGCCCGCGCCGCCCTCAGCCTCGTCGCCGCGGCCGACCGCGAGGTGACCGACGAGGCCTTCCGGAAACGGATCGGGGGAGAAGGACCCGCCGACGGCCTGCAAGGCCCCCTCGCGTCCGTCGCCGAGCACAACCCCACCGCCGCCTCCCTGTGGGCTTCCGTTCTGCGCCTGCGAGGCGAACCGGACCTTCTCGCCTGAGAATCAAGAAGCCTGCTCATACGCGAGAAGGGGGCGGAATTCCCGAAGAAGGCCGGGCGAAACCGCGTCGTCGCGCCGTGAAACGAAATGACGCAGAGGATGTGGAAACCTCCCCGGGCCAGGGACCACCGGAGGTTTCCTCAGCCTCTCAGAGGGTGCGGCCGATCGCCTCCGCCACCCCGCGGCACTGGCGCACCAGATCCCGCAGGTCCGAAGGCCTCAGGGATTGCTTGCCGTCGCAAAGCGCCGACGCCGGATCGTAGTGGACCTCCACGATCAAACCGTCGGCGCCCGCCGCCACCGCCGCCCGCGCCATCGGAATGACGCTCCCGCGCCGACCCGTTCCGTGGCTCGGATCCACGATCACGGGAAGGTGCGTCTTCTCCTTCAGCACCGGAATGATGTTGAGATCCAGCGTGTTCCGGGAGTGATTGTCGAAGGTCCGGATGCCCCGCTCGCAGAGGATCACGTCGGGGTTGCCCTCGCTCAGGATGTATTCCGCGGCGAGAAGGAACTCGTCCAGCGTCGCCGAGGCGCCCCGCTTCAACAGGACGGGCTTTCGAAGCTGGCCCGCCCGCTTCAGCAGGGAGAAGTTCTGCATGTTCCGGGACCCCAGCTGGACGATGTCCGCCGTCTCCGCCACCCGCGCGATCTCGTCCACGTCCATCGCTTCCGTGATGATCTTCAGCCCCGTCTCGCGCTTCGCTGCCTCGAGTATCGCAAGTCCTTCACGACCAAGACCTTGGAAGGAATAGGGGGATGTCCTCGGCTTGTAGGCGCCGCCCCGCAGGACCTTCATCCCGGCGTCTCTCACGTGACGGGCCGTCTCCACGGTCTGTTCGCGGCTCTCCACGGCGCAGGGGCCTGCGATGATCGTGACTTGACGTCCCCCGAAGGCCACGTCCTCGCCGACCTTCACCACGGACGGCGAAGGATGGCTCTCGAGGCTGTAGAGGGGCGCGGCTTTCTTCTCGGCTTCGGGCTTTTTCGGCGTTGCGGTTGCGACCATTTTCTTCGTTCTCACAAGTGGACTGATCCGTTTCCTCCCAAAACTATCGCAAGATTCAGGCCGTCCCGCCCGAAAAGCCCCTTCTCCTTGGTCAATTTTTCTGTTGTGTTGTAACGTCTTATGCAAATTTGGGTTGGGTAAATAGCACGCATTTTGTGGGATTCTTCCCCCTCTCAGACCCCTGAGGGGGGGAAAGCGGAAACCCCCGGGATCTGTTACACCGGGGAAACGACATTACGAAAAGGTAACATCTACCCCTTCAAGAGCCTTGGCGAGAGCACCAGGGTCACCTTCCGCAGGGATTCCGCCTCCTCGGGCGTCAGCTGTCCGGACGACGCGATCCTTTCCATGGCCCGGAGCTGGGCCCGGGCGCCCGCCTGGATCTGGTCGACGCGGGGGCAGATGAAATCCAGCGAATGGTCCGCCACCGCTTCCAGGCAGAAGGGGATCTCGTCGACCCAGCGCGAGACCACCCACGCGGACGCGGACCGGTCCGCGCCGGACAGCCCCGCCGTCTGGAAAAGGGTTTTCAGCAGGTTCTCTTCCAGCGCCTGCCGCGTTCGCGCCCCCACCGGTTGCCAGAAGATGTAGACCAGCGCCGGGGAGAGGAGATCGATCTGCCGCCGTCCCTCCGTCTCGGGATCGAAGAGGAGGTCCTTCTGGGCCGGCGTGAGGATGTTCTTCGCGCCGTAGAGGAAGCGGAGCTTGGCGTCGACCTCCTCGACGGTCTTTCTCAACGGCAGGGTGTTCTCCGTGAACCCCTGCTTGGTCCTCTCCCACTCGGCGCTCCACGCCTCGCCCAGGGCCCGAAGCGAGATTTCCTGGTTTTCCGTCAGCGGGAGCTCGGTGTCGACGAGGGCCATGCGGATCAGGTTCGCCATGACTGCGGGATGGGTGAAGGAGCCGTTCGCGTTGGCGCCCTCGACCTCTTCCTGGACGCTCATGGCGAACTGCGCCAGGGGGGCGTTGTTTTTCGTGACCATCTTGATGTCTTCCTCCGAGGGCTGTTCGCCCTTCAGGCGGGCCTCGAGAAACCCGGGAAGCGCTTCGGAGAGGGCCATCATGTGTTTCGACAGGTTCTTCCAGTCCGCCTTGTCGAAGGCCGGCGTGTCCTCCCCCAGGCCGAAGCGGTAGATCCCGGGGGACCGTTTGGGAGGAGCCTGGTCGGTCTCCATCCGCTCGCGGAGGCTTTCGACTTCCTGGAGCAGGCGTTCGTTCTCCTTCGCGAGCGCCTCGATCCTCTTCGCGTCCTCCGGCGACGGGGTCTCCCCGCCTGCCTCTTCCGGTGCGTCCTCCCCCCCCGTCTCCCTCGCGCTCCCTTCCTCGGGATCGGTTGCGGCGGAGGCGTCCGCGTCTTGGGCTTCCTCCCCGGAGCCACCCGGTTCCGTCCCGACCGCGGACTTCGCCACTGCCTCGTCCGACGCCGCATCGAGCGCGAGGTACATGCCGCCCATGCCCAGAAGCGCGCCGAGCACGCCTCCCGCCAGGTACTTCAGGGCTTCCTTCATCATGCCTCTCCTGTAAAAAACCACGAGAAAACCGTAGCACACATCGTGCCGCGAGGGAACGAGGCCGGAAAAACCGGCCATGCGCCCCGGGACGCGCCTTCGGCGCCCGCATCCCCTTGTCCGCCGCACGCGCCACAGGCGTTTCCGGCCTCCCGGAAGCGGGAGGCGCCTCGTTCGTGCATTCGTGTATCATGTCCCTATACTTGGGAATCATGGAATCCGACGAGACCCTTCCCGCATTCTGGATCGACGTCGGCGGGACCTTCACCGACTGCATCGCGCGGTGGCCCGACGGCTCGATCCGCGTCCACAAGCTGCTCAGCACGGGCGTCTACAAGGGGCGCGCGGGCCCGGGATCCGCCGCTTCCACCCTCCGCGACCCCGGCCGTGGCGACGATCCGCCCGGCTTCTTTGCGGGCTTCACCTTGCGCATGCGCGGGGAAACCCGCACCGTCGTCCGTTTCGACGCCTCCGCGGGAGACCTCGGCCTGGACGCCCCCTTCGACCCCCCGCCGCAGACCGGGGAGGTCTACGAGCTCTTCTCCGGCGAGGAAGCGCCGATCACCGGCATCCGCCGCCTCCTCGGCCTCGCCCTTTCGGACCCCGTCGGACCCGTGTCCGTGAGGCTCGGCACCACCCGGGGCACCAACGCCCTCCTCGAGCACACCGGTGCCCGTTGCGCGCTCGCCGTCACGCGCGGCTTCGCCGACGTGCTCCGCATCGCCAACCAGGACCGCCCGCGCCTGTTCGACCTGCAGGTCCAAAAGCCCGTCCCCCTCTACGAGGAGACGGTGGAGATCGCGGAGCGGATCGCGTCGTCGGGCGAGGTCCTCCTTCCCCTCGACGAGGACGCGGCCCGCCGCGACCTCGAGGCGGTGCGTTCCCGGGGCGTCGCTTCCCTGGCGGTCTGCCTGCTGAACGGGTACGCGAACCCCGCCCACGAGAAGGCGGTCGGGCGGATCGCCCGCGAACTCGGATTCGAACAGGTCTCGGTCTCCACGGATCTGGCGGCGCTTCCCAAGATCGTCTCGCGGGGCGACACCGCCGTGGTCGACGCCTACCTCTCGCCCGTCATCCGGGACTACGTCTCGTCGATCCGCCGGGGCGCGCCCGAGGCCCGGATCCGCCTGATGACCAGCGCCGGGGCGCTGGCGGACGCGGAGGCGTTTTGCGGCAAGGACAGCATCTTCTCGGGTCCCGCCGGCGGCGTGGTGGGGTGCGCGAAGACGGCGCAGACCGCCGGCTTCGAGAAGGTCGTCGGCTTCGACATGGGGGGGACCAGCACCGACGTCAGCCGGTTCGACGGCGAATTCGAGCGCCGTTTCGAGATGGAGGTGAAGGACCCCGACGAGGGGGTGGGCGTCAAGGTGATGGCGCCCATGCTGGCCATCGAGACGGTGGCGGCCGGCGGCGGCTCCGTGTGCCGCTTCGACGGGCAGAAGCCCGTCGTCGGTCCCGCGAGCGCCGGCGCCGATCCCGGCCCCGCCTGCTACGGCCGCGGCGGCCCCCTCACCCTCACCGACTGCAACCTCCTGACCGGCCGCCTCCTCCCCGACAACTTCTCCATCCCCCTCGACGCCGGCGCCGCGCGCCGCGCGCTCGAGGCCGTCCGTGGCGAGATCGAACAGGAGACCGGCGCGGCCTACGAACCCGGGACGCTGGCCGAGGGCTTCCTTCGCATCGCCGACGCCGGCATGGCGGCCCCCATCAAGAAGATCTCCATCGCGCGCGGCATCGACGTCCGGGATCACGTGCTGGTGAGTTTCGGCGGCGCCGGCGGCCAGCACGCCGCTTCCGTGGCCCGGCTGCTGGGCGTCACGAGGGTCCTGGTTCCCCCGCTGGACGGCGTCCTGAGCGCCTTCGGCATCGGCGCGGCCGACGTGCGGCGCTTCGGCGCCCGGCACGTGGGCCGGACCCTGGACCCGGGGGCCCTCGAGGCGCTCGCGCCGCTCCTCGCGTCCATGGACCGGGACCTGGTCGCGGACGTGGCCCGGGAAGGGATCCCGGCCGGCCGGATCGATCCCCCCCGCCACGCGCTGGACCTCCGGTACCGGGGGCAGGAAGTCCCCCTCACCGTCGAGGAACCCCGGGACGGCCGCTGGCGGGAGGCCTTCGAGCGGGAACACCGCCGCTGTTTCGGCTTCGCCTTTTCCGGCCGCGAGGTGGAGGTGATCGCAGCGCGGAGCGAGGTCACGGGACGATGCACCCCGGCGGAGAGGAAGGCCGCCCCCCTCTCCCCGCGCACCCCCGCGCCCGACAAGGTCGTCCGCCTCTTCCACGAGGACCGCGCCCGCGAAGCGCCGGTCTTCCTGCGCGACCGCCTCGCGCCCGGCGACGCCTTCGAGGGACCCGCCCTGGTCCTGGCCTCCATCGGCACGGTCGTCGTGCCGCCGGGCTTCCGCGCCGAGGTCACGGGGCACGGGGATCTGCTTCTCACCGATGCGGCCCGCGCGGCCACCGCCCCGCTCGTCTCCAGCGAGGCGGACCCCATCACCCTGGAGATCTTCAACAACCACTTCGCCTCCATCGCCGAACAGATGGGCGCGCTGCTGCAGAAGACCGCGCTCTCCACCAACGTCAAGGAACGGCTGGACTTTTCCTGTGCGCTCTTCGATCCGCACGGGGAACTCGTCGCCAACGCCCCCCACATCCCCGTCCACCTCGGCGCCATGAGCGAGTGCGTCAAGGCGCTGATGGAGGACGTCCCCGACATGCATCCCGGCGACGTCTTCGTGACCAACGATCCCTACCGCGGCGGATCGCACCTGCCCGACGTCACCGTGGTGACGCCCGTCTTCTCCGAGGACGCCGGAAAGCCGCCCGCGCTGCTCTTCTTCACCGCCAGCCGCGCCCATCACGCCGAGATCGGCGGCGTGGTCCCCGGCTCCATGCCCCCCGGCTCCCGCACGCTGTCCGACGAGGGCGTGGTGATCCGGCATTTCCGGCTCGTGGAAGGAGGCGTCTCGAGGGAGGACGCCTTGCGGCGGCTCCTCGCGGAGGGCCCCCACCCCTCCCGCGCCCCGGCGGAGAACATCGCGGACATCAACGCCCAGGTCGCGGCCGACAATCTGGGCGCCCGGCAGCTCCTCGGGATGGTGGAGCGGTACGGCCGCGACGCCGTGCAGGCCTACATGGGCCACATCCGGCGCGCCGCCCGGAACAAGCTGCGCCGCGCCCTGCTCGCCTTCGAGGAGGGAGAGAGGCGCTTCGCCGACGCGCTCGACGACGGTTCCCCGCTGGCCGTGCGCGTGGCGATCCGCCGGGGAACCTTCGACGGGAAGCCCGGAGGCGAGGCGGTCGTGGACTTCACGGGCACCGGGCCCGTCCTCGAGGGGAACCTCAACGCCAACCCCGCCATCGTCTCCAGCGCCGTGCTCTACGTCTTCCGGACGCTGATCGGCGAGGACATCCCCCTGAACGGGGGCATGTTGGAACCCCTCCGGATCGTTCTGCCCCCCTCCTTCCTCCATCCTCCCCGCGCCGAGGACCCGGGCCGCTCGCCCGCCGTGGCCGGCGGCAACGTCGAGACCTCCCAGCGCATCGTGGACGCCCTCCTCGGCGCGCTCGACGTCGTCGCCGCGAGCCAGGGCACGATGAACAACCTGACCTTCGGCAACGAGCGTTTCGGATACTACGAGACCCTCGGCGGGGGCGCCGGCGCCGGCGACGGCTTTCCCGGCGCGGACGCCGTCCACGTCCACATGACCAACACGCGGCTCACCGACGCCGAGATCCTGGAAGCCCGCTACCCCGTCCGCCTCCGGCGCTTCGCCATCCGGCGGGGCTCGGGCGGGAAGGGCGCGTTCCGCGGCGGGGACGGCCTCGTGCGCGAGATCGAGTTTCTGGAGCCGGTGGCGTTCTCGCTGATCACGCAACGGCGAACCCGCGCGCCGTGGGGGAAGGCGGGAGGCGGGGACGGCGCACCCGGGCGCAACCTGTTCCTCCCGCGCGAAGGCGGGGCGGAGGCGCTCCCCCCGATCTGCGGCCGCCGCGCGTCGGCCGGCGACGCCTTGCGCATCGAGACGCCGGGAGGCGGCGCGTGGGGGGCCGGCGAGGAAAAGGCGCGCTAGCGCCGCGGGGCCACGGCCCTCAGATCGGCCAGGGCGGACTGCTGCACGGCGCCGTCCCCGAACACGATCCAGACGGACTCCCGTCCGCGGTTGCGGATCAGGCCGGAGCGCCACCGGGGCCGGCCGCCTTCCAGCACGAGGGCCTCCACCCGCAGGCCGGGCCGGAACGGATCCGCGTAGAGGTCTTCCGCCCTGCGCGCCTCGCTCGTTCCGTCGAGGTAGTGGACGGTCCACCGCCGCACGCTCTCGCCGGACGCGTTCGCCTCGGCCGAACGGCATGCGAAGACAAAGTCGGTATCGGTCCAGCGGGCCGCGAACAGCACGCCTTCCTCCGGCGGTTCGTCGAGGGGGACGAGGGGTCGCGGCGGGGCGGCCAGGAGGAGGGGCGTCAGCGGAAGGGAGATCTCCCACACCGGCGCCCGGCCCGCTCCGCTTCCCTCGGCGAGGCGGTAGGAGACCTCCTCCCGCTCACGGGAGACGACCACCGCGCGTCGGCGGAAGCCGTCGTGATCGAGTTCCACGGAGGAACCCCGCCCGATCGTGTCCTCGAAAAGGCCGTACCCTCCCAGGCGCACGTCCCTCCTCTTTCCGCCCTCGCCGGGAAAGGTCAGCCGGACCCAGCCCCCCTCGAGGATCGTTTCCACCCGGGCGAGGCGGCAGTCCTCGTCGAGGCTCCTGACCAGGGCCCAGACGGCGTCGCCCGGCGCGGGCGTTCCGCGCAAAAGGGACGGCGGAGGCGCCGGATCCGGCAGGGGCTCCTCGTCCCGGTCGGGGGGCCCGGAAGCGGTGAAGGTCCAGACCATGGCGCAGAAAAGGGCCGCCACGGCCGCGACCCGAAGCGGCCACGCCAGGTACGCGAGGAAACGCCCGGCCGGGCCGCGCGCACCGGCCACCGAGGACTGCCGCCGGAAAAGTTCCGTCCCTCCGGGAAGCCGCACGCGGAGAAGGGGGCCGAATCGGTCGAGAACGCGGGCGGTCCGCCAGAGCCCCGCGTGATAGACCCGCGTGTCATCCCCTTCCCGGGGCCGATCCGATGCCGGGTCCTGTCCCCGCACCAGGCGATCCCGGGGCACCGTGCGCGTCTCGTCGCCCGCGCGAACCCTCCACGCGCCTTCGTCGGGGGCGGGTCCGCAGGCCACGGCTTCGATCCACTTGCCCTCTTCCTCCTCGATGCGGACGGCTTCCTCCTCGACGGGCGCGGAGCCGGCGGGCGACGGCGTTGCGGGAGCCGGTTTCCCTTCCCGGCGGAGGATCACCTCGCGCCGGTTCCACGGCCCCAGTCTCTTCTCCAGCAAGTCGACGGCCTGGCGCTCGAACGCGGCCAGGACCTCCTCGCCCTCCTCCTCGCCGGCCCAGGCGAAGATCTCGTCCCCGCTCCCGTCGGGGCCGGGCAGGAAGACGACCCGTCCGGACAGTCGCCAGGGGAAGTTGCGGCGGTCCACCACGGCGAGTTCCACGGACGCGAGGATCGCCTCCCCGGCGGAAGAGGAGGAGGTCTCCTCGCTTCCGATGCGATCCGCGAGAAGCGTCTCCGCCCGGCGCCGGGGTCCGGCCAGCGCGTCTTCCTGCAGGAGATGCAGCGCTTTCCGTCGGCGCGTTGTCGCCACGACATGGTGCAGGACCAGGGCCGCGGGCACGGCTCCCGCCAGCGCGGCCGCGACCGGGTACCACGCGACGAGAATGCCGAGCCAGAGGAGAAGGAAGACGCCCAGAAGGACGAAGATCAGACACCCTCCGCCCACGGATTCCTTTTCCCTCTTCCATCGCTCGTACGCTTCGGTCCCGGGGTGGAACAGGACCGAAGGGTCCGGGGCGTAGAGGCGGCTGTAATCCCGCTGGCCGTAGTAATCCGCGAGGGATCTGGATTCCTTGGAGAACCACGCGAACAGGCCGAGAAGCCAGCCGAGCAGAAGCGTCCACGGCGTGGGGCGCCGGAGGGAAGCCGCCCGGCGAACGTAGGCGTCGGCAACGGAGAGCATCGGGCCGTCCTCGCGAGGAACGGCCGGTTCCGCTTTCGTCTCTGGATCCATGTCGATTCCCCCGCCCCCCTTCCGCCCTGGAAAGGTCCACCAGCCTACCGCTTTTGCCTGCGCGTCCGCAAGATCGCGCCATGGGGAGCGTTTCGCGCTGCAAATAAGTCGTGGGCCTCCTTTCCTTATTCGTAGCTCTCCTTCATGGAAAGACCCCGGGGTGGACCTCGCATTCCAGGTCCTCAGGGGGGTGCACGGGTTTTTCCGGGAAATTTCACCCCCGACCCATGGCAGGAGTGCAAGGGGGCTGCAGATTTTCGCATTGTCTGGTACCCGTCACCTGTGACCCGTGTTGGCCGTGCTTTGCCGGCGCCGCG
>CAZDSO010000092.1:0-19856 GCA_964508045.1 uncultured Planctomycetia bacterium
GTCTACGCGAGGGCCGAGCACGTCCTCGACGAGTACGGCATGCCCGAGGACCCCTACCTCTACGCCGTCGAGATCGCCACCGGAAAGGAACGCTGGAGATTCCGCCGCGGCATACGCATGCTCATCTCCGGCAAGGACAAGGTCTACATCCTCCGCGAGGGGCGCGTCCTCGTCATCCTCGAAAAACGGTCCGGCAAGTTCCTCGCCGAGTACCCCCTGCCGGACTTCCAGTTCGTCCTGACCAACGACAAGGACGACGTCCTCTACCTGATCACGGACCGGGGGTTCCTCTTCGCCCTGCAGGAAAGCGACCCCAAACCGTTCAAGTAGCGGGACGGCCCCCGTGCCCTCGAAGGGCCCCGGCATCCCGGCCGGCGCGCGCGGTGATCGCCGACGCTTCCAGCCGCAACGCCCCCGACGTCTCCGGACCGAGTCGCGCCCACTCCGCCAGACGGTGCCCCACCACCCACAAAATCCGGCCCCGCCCGTCCACCACCAGCGGAACCCCGTCCCGCGCCTCCGGCGGAACGCCGCGCGACCGGAAAAATTCCTTGAGCCGGCACCGGCCCCGCGAACCCAGCCCGTGAAAACGGTCCCCCGGACGGCGCGAACGCACGGCGAAAGGCCCCGGCACCCTGTCCGCGTCCGCGTACTCCAGCCATCCCCCCGCGCCCGCCGCCCGCGGATCCGGGGGCGGCGGGACGAGCGCCGCGCGGATCTCGAAGGCGCCCGCCCGGACCGCGCCGGGCACGGACAGGCGCCCGCCCTCGATCGGCCCCGCCCCCCCGGGCGGCTTTCCCAGCCAAAGGGCCCCGCCCTCCCGCCGGGCCGGAATCCCCCCGGGAAGCGTCATCCTCGCCGGTCCCTCCCCTCCCAGCATCTTCTGCAACGCCTGGAGGTGGACCCGCTTCAAACGCCCGGGCGCGCCGGAGGCGCGGGCGAAGGCCTCCCGCAACGAGGAGACCGCGCTTTCGTCCCCGCTCCCCCCCCTCACGACGACCCGCCCCTCGCCGGCCTCCTCCACCCTGCAGGCCCCCCCCTCCCGGAGCGTTTCCCGCAACGACCAGGCCTCCCCGGCCAGCCCCGCCAGCGCCGCGTCCACCCCGGGATTGAACCCCCGGAGAAGCGGAAGCACCTCGTGCCGGATCCGGTTCCGCGTGAACGACGGATCCCGGTTGGTCTCGTCCTCCCGAAACCGCACGTTGCGCGAAGCGAGATGGGAAAGAAGATCCTCTCGGGGGATCCAGAGCAGCGGCCGGATCACGCGGACGTCCCCGGAGGGAGACAGCGGCCTCGAGGGATGGATGCCGGCCAGCCCGCGAACCCCCGTGCCCCGGACGAGACGGTGGACCACCGTCTCCGCCTGGTCCTGCAGCGTGTGGCCCGTCGCCACGGCCGTCGCCCGGAGGCGCTTCGCGGTCCGCACGTAGAAATCGTACCGCGCGCGGCGCCCCGCTTCCTCGACCCCCTCCCCCCGTTGCCGCGCAAAGGCCCGGACGTCCGCCCGCTCGAAAACGAAGGGGACGCCCAGCGCCCGGGCCAGATCCTCCACGAAGGCGAGGTCCTCGTCGGCGCGGTCGCCGCGGAGGCCGTGGTGCAGGTGCGCGACATGGATCTCGAGGGGAAGCAGGGCGGTCCGCGAGATTTCCGCGAGCAGGAGAAGGAGGGCCGCGGAATCGGCGCCGCCCGACACCGCCGCGACGAGGCGGTCCCCCGGCCGGAGGCTTCCGTCCCGGCGGCAGGCCTCGGCGACCCTCCGGGCCAGGGGCCCGGCCTTGCGTGGAAAGTCCGGCGCTTTCATGGGCCTTCCGGGCGCCTCGAAAAGGGTCCAGGGTCGAAAGCCGAACCCAAACCTAGCCGCTCTCCTCCGGCTCCGCCCGCCGCCTCACCCAGCGCTTCCACGCTTCCTCCATGGCCGATGCGTCCTGGAATCCGAACGCCTCGGCCTGGAGGCGGTCCCCGAGTCCGCCGCGGGCGATCTCCACCGCCCGGTCCACGGAGAAGCGGTCCTCGAGGAACTCCATGAGGCTGAGCGCCT
Organism: uncultured Planctomycetia bacterium; assembly: GCA_964508045.1. Lineage (GTDB taxonomy): Bacteria > Planctomycetota > JAKEIC01 > JAKEIC01 > CAZDSO01 > CAZDSO01. Next base: position 2,039 of record CAZDSO010000092.1, read on the forward strand.
GGGCGTAGAACAGGCCGACATCCGTATCGGGGTAGCCGGCCGCGGCCAGGAAGTCCTCGAAGGGGAGGGTCCGTCCGCTGACGGCGGCGTCGAGGATCCACGCGCGCAGGAAGGGTTTCCGGAGATCCGTCTCGCACCAGAGGGCGAACCCTTCGTGGAACCAGAGGGGCACGTCCTCCCGGAATCCGATCAGGCGCTGGAGCGCGACATGGCCGATCTCGTGGGGGAGGATCGGGCCGGCCGCGGCCAGGGGCGACTTGACGAGGCGGATCCCGTATTCCAGGGGCTTCCCGCCGCGCAGGACGGCGTAGCTGTCGGCGGTGGCCCACTCGGGGGAAGGCGAGGCCTCGCGGAACGCATCCCCGTTCTCGAACAGGAGGATCCAGGCCTTCTTCTTCCAGGGGGCGCCTAGGAGGCCGGTGGAGGGCAGTTTTGCCTCGATGCGGGCGAGGTGGTGTTCGCAGGCCCGGGCGAGGCGGGAAGCGAAGGCGGTCGAGCAGCGGTGAAGGACGTCGAAATGGGGGGTGGAAAACGTTTGCCGCGTGAGGTGGACGGTGGGGCCGGGGAGGGGCGTCCGCTCCGCTCGCGCGAGGGTTTCGCGGGCCGCTTCGCGGGCCTCCCGCGCGCGCGCGGGGGAGAAGGCCCCCGGCCGGCCGGCGACCGCCGCGAAGAGGCGGGAGGAAGCCGTCGTATCCCCGTCGGCCTCCGCGGCCCGGGCCAGGGCGAAGCGGAGTCGCAGGTCCCCGGGAAAGAGATCGAGGGTTTCGCGGAGGATCCGGCGTGCGCGCGCGGGGTCTTTTCGGTCGTCGAGGAGGCGGCGTGCGCGGCGGAGCCGGGCCTCTCGCCACCGCGTTCCGGCGGCGGGAAAGAGGCCGGGATGGAGGCGCAGGGCCCGGTCGTAGCAGTCCATGGCGCTTTCCGGGGCCTTCTCGAGGAGGAGGTTGCCCGCCTCGAGGAAGGCGTGGGCGGCCCGGGGCAGGAGGGTCGTGCGCCGGGAGGGATGGGCGCGGGAAGCGGCGGCCAGGATGTCGGCGGCCTGGCGGAATCGTCGTTCCTGTCGGAGGCGGGGCACGTCGTCGAGGTCGTCTTGCAGGCGTCGATCGGCGTCTTGGAGGGCGTCGTTGCGTGAGGCGGCCTGGGGGGAGAGGGGCCCTTCGTCCGCGAGCACGGCGAGGGTGTTTCGGGCCCACGCGAGGCGCCCGTCCGCGAGGAGGGCGTCGACCCGGGCGAGGAGGATCCGCTCGCGGGCGGCGCGCGCGCGGGAAGCCAGGGCGGGATAGGCTTCGGCCTTGGCGAGGAGCCGTAGGGCTTCTTGGATGTTTCCGTCGTCGGCAAGGTCCTGTGCGCGTTCGAGGTAGGCGACGGGTGGCGAGGATTTCTTGATGGAGCGGATGGAGGAGCGGGGGAGGAAGAGGGTGCCGAATTCGACCTCGAGTTCGACGCCCTCCTCGTTTTCGCGGAGGACGCGTCCGTGGAGGACGTTTCCGTTGGTGAGTTCGACGGTATCGGCGTGGGCGTGGCGGGCGGCCGCGAGGAGGCCGAGCAGGGCGCCGAGAAGCGAGAGCGCGGTGCGGGAGCGCATCGGGAGCATGCCTCCATTATCGCGTTCCCGGAGCGTGCGGCAAGGCGGGAAACGGGATCGGCGAAAGGCGGAAGCCGGAGAGGCCAATTGCGGCTTTTTGTGGGAGGCGTGTGTTCCGGGCCACGCAGGCTTTCGGCCCGGGACCACGGCGATGCTGCTGAAATCTGAAATCTCCAATTCAGAATTCGCAAATCCTGCGTTCCAGATTTTCATCCGCGATCATCATCCCCTGCGTCCCCTGCGGTGAGCGTCCATCTGCTGTGGTTGTGGTCTGGCTGCTTTGGTTTTTTGGGCTTGAAGGGGTGGTGGGGGGGTGCTAAGCTTCAAGATCGCTTTGGACGGAGAGAATTCGAGTCGGTTTTCCGGGGAGACGATCATGAATGCGAGACGGACGTTTTTCATGGTGCTGTTGATCGCCGTCGCGTGGGGTGTGGGTCCGGTTGTCCTGGCGCAGGAGCCGGGGGGCGAGCCGGCGGAACCCGCCGCTGGGGGTGAAGAGGAGGCGCAACCCGAGAAGGGGGATGGCGAGCAGCCCGGGGAGGGGGACGAGACGGCCGAGGCGGGAGACGAGGCGGGGGAGGGCGAGGAGGCGGATCCGGAGGCGGGGGAGGTGGATCTCGAGGAGGCGATGCGAAAGGCGCGGGAATACGCGAAGCAACCGGATCTGCGGATCGAGGTGGTGCTGAAGCGCGGGACGCTGTTCGAGGGCGTGGCGAGGCGCGGCATTCTGGCCGAGACGAAGAAGATCGTGGAGGTGGAGGGGGAGCAGCGCAGGGAGCAGATCTACGAGGTCGTCCCCTGGCAGAAGGTCCTCAAGGAGAAGAAGAAGGCTGAGAAGAAGGCAGAGAAGGAGGGGGAAGAGGAGACGGAGGAGCGGGGGGCGATGGTGCCCCGTACGGACGAGGAGCTGGAGGAGTCGGCGGAAGGCGAGGCGTTGAAGGACCTTCAGACGGCGGGGATCCGGATCTGGTACTTCAGGAACACGCGGGGTTACATTTTCATTTCCTTCGACGACGTGGTCGAGCTTCACATCGTCCGGGTGTTGAGTTTCAAGGATTCGGTGAAGTTGTTCCAGCGGATCGAGGAGCGTGAACAGAAGCTCATCGAGGCGGAGCGCGAGGCCCGCGAGGCGGAGCAGGAGCGGGAGCGGATCCACGATGAGATGCTGGCGGAGAAGCGGGAGCAGGATCTGGCGAAGAAGCGCGGCCTGGACGCGGAGGCGGCGGCGAAGGCCAAGAAGCGGCGGGAGGAATTGTTGAAGAAGTTTCCCCCCTCGGAGGGTTGGAACAAGGACCGCAAGAAGCAGATCATGGTGCGGATGATCCAGGGCGTCAACCCGACGCCGAAGGAGCGGGAATTCTACAAGGTCTTCGACGAGTGGCTGCAGGCCGTGGAGGACTCGAAGTACATCGAGGAGGGCGGATAGGGGGGCAGAGGCGTCCCCCTGGCACAGGAATTCGGCGGCGTTTTCTGGAGAGAGAAACGATGTCCCAGCCCGTGAAAGTCGGCATCAACGGATTCGGACGCATCGGGCGTCTGGTTTTTCGTGTGATGAGCAAGAGGGAGGATTTCGAGGTCGTTGCGGTCAATGACCTCGGCGACGCGGAAACGATGGCGCACCTCTTGAAGTACGATTCGGCCCACGGCCGCTTCCCGGGGACCGTGGAGACGGGGTCGGACGCCCTGGTGGTGAACGGGCGGGACGTCCGCATCCTGTCCGAGAAGAACCCCGCCGCGCTGCCCTGGAAGGAGATGGACGTCCAGTTCGTCGTCGAGGCGACGGGGGTGTTCCGCAAGCGGGCCGAGGTTGCCAAACACCTGGAAGCGGGCGCGCAGAAGGTCCTCCTCACCGTCCCCGCCAAGGACGAGATCGACGCCACCATCGTGCTGGGCGTGAACGAATCGGTCCTCAAGGCGGAGCACCAGATCATCTCGAACGCGTCGTGCACCACCAACTGCCTGGCCCCGATGGTCCACGTCCTCCACCAGAAGTTCGGCGTGGTCCGCGGCCTGATGACGACGGTGCACGCCTACACGAACGACCAGCGAATCCTGGATTTCCCCCACAAGGACCTCCGCCGGGCCCGGTCCGCCGCCGCGAACATCATCCCCACCACTACGGGCGCGGCCAAGGCCGCGGGCAAGGTGATTCCGGATCTCGACGGCGCCCTGAACGGGATGGCGCTCCGCGTGCCCGTCCAGGACGGCTCCATCACCGATTTCACCGCCGAGTTGAAGACCGGGGTCGACGAGGACAAGATCAACGAAGCTTTCCAGAGTGCCGCCGACGGTCCCCTCGAGGGCATCCTCGAGTATTGCGAGGACCCGATCGTCTCCAGCGACATCGTGGGGAATCCGCACTCGTGCATCTTCGACGCCCTGGCCACGATGGCCCTCAAGGGGAACCTGGTCAAGGTGGTGGGGTGGTACGACAACGAGTGGGGCTATTCCAATCGCGTCGTGGACCTGATGGCCTTCGCGATGCGTTCCGGAACATAAGGAGAACCTTCATGAACGGCGGCAAGACGACCCTGGACGACGTCTCCGTCAAGGGGCGTCGGGTCCTGATGCGGGTCGATTTCAACGTTCCTCTCGCCGACGGAACGATCACCGACGACTTGCGGATCCGCGCCGCCCTGCCCGCCATCCGGCGCGTTCTCGACGGCGGGGGACGCCTGGTCCTCATGTCCCATCTCGGCCGTCCGTCCGGACGGGATCCCCGGTTCCGCATGGACGTCGTGGCCGAGAGGCTGTCCGCCTTGCTGGACAGACCCGTACACAAGGCCGACGGCTGCGTCGAGCCGGAGGTCCGGCGGAAGGCCGAGGGGCTGGCCGAGGGCGAGGTCCTGCTGCTTCAGAACCTGCGGTTCTATCCGGAAGAGAAGAAGGCCGACGAGACCTTCGCCCGGAACCTGGCGGCCCTGGGCGACATGTTCGTCGGCGACGCCTTCGGCACCGCCCACCGGGGCGACGCCTCCGTGGCCGTCGTCCCGCGCTTCCTGAAACCCGCCGTGGCCGGGCCCCTGGTGGCGCGCGAAATCGACGTCTTCACCCACGTGCTCGAAACGCCGAAGAAACCCTTCGTCGCCATCCTGGGCGGGGCCAAGGTCTCCGACAAGATCCCCGTCATCGAGAACCTCACCACCCGGGTCGACGTGCTTCTCGTGGGCGGCGGCATGGCCTACACGTTCCTCAAGGGCCGTGGCGTCGGCGTGGGAAACTCCAAGGTGGAGGACGACCTCGTCGAAAAGGCCGCCGACTACATCTGCGAGGGCCAGGAGTGCTGTTTCGAGCTCGCCCTGCCCGTGGATCACCGCGCGTCCCGGTCCTTCGAGAACGCGGAACCCCGCCTGTTCGGGGAAGCCATCGAGGCGGGGTGGATGGGGCTCGACATCGGGCCCGAAACCGAGAAGATCTTCGCCCAGGCCGTCTTCACCGCCGGCACCGTCGTCTGGAACGGCCCCCTCGGCGTCTTCGAGTTCGAGAACTTCGCGTCCGGCACGCGCACGCTGGCGAAAACCCTCGCCGAATCCGAAGCCTACAGCGTCGTCGGCGGGGGGGACACGGCCGCCGCCGTGCAGTCCTTCGGACTCGCCGACAAGATGGACCACGTATCGACGGGCGGAGGCGCCTCCCTGGCGTTTCTCGCGGGAGAGCCCATGCCCGGCATCGAGGCCCTCGACGACAAGACCTGATCTGCCCGTTCCTTGCAGGAGAGCGGATGGGTTCCTCCTTTCTCGAACGCGTCTCCGACCCGGACCGCATTCTCGTGGCGCCCTCCCTCCTCGCCGCCGACTTCGCCCGGCTCGGCGACGAGATCCGAAGCGCCGACCGCGCCGGCGCCGATCTCTTCCACCTCGACGTCATGGACGGACACTTCGTCCCCAACCTCACCGTCGGACCCCTCGTCATGAAGGCCGTCCGGCCCGCGACCGACAAGCCCGTCGAAGCCCACCTCATGATCGACGAACCCCTCCGCTACGCACCCCGCTTCGCCGAGGCCGGCGCGGACGCCGTCACCTTCCACGTCGAAACCACGCCCGACCCGGCCGCGGCCGCGGACGCGATCCGGAATTCCGGCGTCGCCGTCGGCGTCAGCCTCAACCCCCCCACCCCCCTAAGCGCCCTCGACCCCCTCGTGGGACGCGTGGACTATGTCCTGGTGATGACCGTCCATCCCGGCTTCGGCGGACAGGCCTTCCTGGAAGACCAGGTCCCCAAGATCGAAACCCTGGCCGATACGTGGAAGGTCCCCGTCTTCGTGGACGGCGGCATCGGACCCGGGACGGCGTCGCGCGCCGCCGCGGCCGGCGCACGCGTCCTGATCGCCGGCACCGCCGTCTTCAAGGGAGCGGATCTGGAAGCGAGCATCCGCGCCATCCGAGACGCCGCAACGGGAGCCCTGCGCCCCTAGATCGTCAAGGCCGTCCGTTGTGGTGGGGGACGGAAAAACCATGGATCTCCTCCTGGTCAAGGCGGGAAGAACGGAATGGGACGAGAGCCGTCGTCTCATGGGAACCCTCGCCATCCCCCTCTCCGAGGAGGGCGTCCGCGAGGTCCGGCAGGCCTTCGGCGACGCCGCCGACCTGGACGCCCAGGAGGTCTGCTCCTCCTTCTCGCTTTGCGCGCTGCAGACGGCCCGCATCCTCGCCCGCCGCATCGACAAGCCCCTGCGGAGGATCGAAGGCCTGGAAGAGGTGGACCTCGGCATGTGGCAGGGGCTTCTGGAAGGCGAACTCAAGCGAAGGCACCGGCGCACCTGGGCCGTCTGGTGCCGGTCGCCCCTGGAAGTCCTCCCCCCGAGAGGCGAGTGGCTCCAGGACGCCTACGGGAGGCTCGTGGAAACGCTGGAAGGCCTGTTCCTCCACTACGGCAAGGAGGGGGCCGTCGCCGTGGTCGTCCCCCCCATGGCGCACCAGCTCCTCCTGTGCTACCTCAAGGACGTGGGACCCGGAAACTTCTGGGAGCAGAACACGCGCGGGTTCCGGTGGGAACGGTTCAAGGTATAGTTGCGAATCGAGAGACGACATGAACAACAAGACGATCGGCATGACGGTCCTGGCGATGGCCCTTCTCGCTTCCCAGGCCCTCGCCCAGGAACAGCCCACGGAGACCGTGGAGCCTTTCGGCCACGACGCCTGGTTCGAGGCCGATCCCGAACCGAAGCCCGCGGCCGTGGACGGCAACCCGCTGGACTACGCCGGCAAGCGCATCGGCATGCCCTACCGGCGGCTTTCCCTGCCCAGGGGATGGGAGTCGAGCTACCGCTTCGGCGCCCGCTTTCCCCTCGTCGACGCCGTGATGAACCGCCCCCTCTACATGAAGACGTGGGCCGAGAACGCCGCGGACCGGATCCGCGACGCCCACCGGGCGCGCCCTTTCCGCGCCCTGGACCCCGCCCTGGCCTTCCTGCAAGGGTATGAAGCGCCGGAAGAGACGGAGGAAGCGCCCCGCACCGCCGCGGAGGACGAGGCCCGGCGCCTGTTCCGCGAGCGCCTGGAGACGGCCGCCCTCACCGACGGCGCCCGGAACGCCCTCGCCGACCTCTTCGACGGATTCCTCGCGGCCCGGGCTCTCGTGTCCCGGGCCCTCGAAGACGTTCCCGCCGAGGACCTCGCCTTCTTCGACGAGAACCCCGGATACTACATCGCCCCCGACGGCGAGAAGATGCCTTCGCTCACCGGCGACGTGGAGACGCATTTCCGGTTCATCGGCAAGGCGCGGGCCGTGCATTTCGAGCGCCTGTTTCTCGCGGCGCGGCGCCTCGCCTCCGCGCTGGGCGCCTACGTGGAGCGGATGGAGGCCCTCGGCAAGGCGGGCGTGTTCGAGGACCCGTCCGGCGCGGACGCCTGCATTCGCCTGGACACGCCGGCCGGCGCGGTGGTGATCGCCGGGCGGGGGGACGACGTCCACGAGGCGGACGCGGCGTTTTTGGTCGATCTCGGAGGCCGGGACGTCTTTCGCAACAACGCCGGCGCCTCGGCGGGCCCCGGCAGCCGCGTGGCCTTGTGCGTCGACCACGGAGGGAACGACCGCTACGAAGCGGCTTCGAGGCGGTACGTCCAGGGCTTCGGTTTCCTGGGCGTGGGGTTTTTGGCCGATCTCGGCGGGGACGACCGGTACGAGGCGCGCCACGTCTGCCAGGGCGCCGGGATCCTCGGGGTGGGGGCGCTTTGGGACCGGGCGGGCGACGACCGGTACGTCGCCCATGCGTTCTGCCAGGGCGCGGGCGCCTTCGGGCTGGGGGCGCTCTTCGACGCCGCGGGTGAGGACGTCTTCGACGGCGCCACGCTCTGCCAGGGGGGCGCCACGACGCTGGGGATCGGTCTGCTCTCGGATCTCGAGGGGGACGACCGGTACCGGCTGAAGATCGGGCCGGACAAGGACGCGCTCGGCAACCTCGCCGGGTACGGGCAGGGCGGCGCGCTCTCGTTCCGCCCCATGCCGTGGCGCGGGCGCCTGACGCCCTACGGCGGCGCGGGCCTTCTCTTCGACGCCGCCGGCAACGACCGCTACCGGTCGGGGGGATGGTGCGACCAGGGCGGCAGCTACATCCTGTCCCTGGGCGCGCTGGTGGACGACGCCGGCAACGATCATTATTCCTGCCATACGGGGCAGGGAAGCGGCATCCACATCACCGCCGCGATCCTCGTCGACCGGGACGGGCACGACGTCTACGAGGGAGGGTTCCGGGCCGGGGGCTCGGGCGGCGACCGCTCGCCGGGCTTCCTCATCGATTACCGCGGGTGCGACGTCTACCGGTCGAGGACATCCTCGTACGGGACCGGCTGCAAGCCCTTCAGCGGCTCGCTCTTGATCGACTACGAGGGGGAGGACACCTACATCTGCCCCCGTCCGGAAGGCGAGATCACCTTCAACAACTGGGACAGCTTCGGGGGCGTGTGGCCCGAGTCGGAGCCCCACCTCTGGCCCTACGCCATCTGCCTGGATCTCGGGGGCCGGGACGACTACCGGGTGAGGAACCGGAAGAACGACAGCGAGCGGCACAGTTTCGGCCACGGCATCCACCTGGACATGGAATGGAAGGGGGGCGACGTCATCGGCGAGGTGGCCTCCCCCCTGCCGGGGTACGGGGAGGCGGTCCTGCCCGGGGGCGTGTCGGACCTGCCGTGCGGGAAGGATGTGGAAGCGCTGCTGCATCCGGACACGTTCGTGCGGTTCCAGGCGACGGGGCGGATCCTCGAGGCGGGATGGGGGGCGCTGCCCGCCCTGGCGAAGGCGCTGGAGACCTCGGAGCACGTCACCTTCAACCGGGACGCCCTGGAATGCATCCACGCCCTGCTCGCGCGCGGCAACGTCCCCGAGGACGTCGGCCCGCACCTGAAAGGGCTCATGCACGCGGCGGATCCCGAGGTGCGCACGGTCGTCTGCGACGACATCGCCGTCTGGCCGATGCCGGAGATGGAGGAGACGCTCATCGAGGTCATGATGACCGACGAGGTCGCGGCGGTGCGGCGGGCCGCCTGCGGCGCCCTGGCCGCGCTGCGGTCGGCCGAGGGGCGGCCGCTGGCGGAGATCGTGGCGGAGCGCGACCCGGACGCGCTCGTGCGTCGGGAAGCGGTGCGGTACGCGAGCCGGGTCCAGGGCGGCACGGATCCTTTCGATCTCCTGGTGAAGAAGCTCGAACAGGACGCGAGCCCCGTGGTGCGCCACGCCGCCGCGGAGGGGCTCGCGGGATTGCATCGCCCGGAGGCGCTTGAGGTCCTGCGGCGCGCCTCGTCCTCGAAGGACGTCTACGTGCGCCGGGCCGCCGCGAAGGGGATGGCCGAACTGGGCGAGAAGGAGGGCATCCGGATCCTCATCGCGTCCCTCGCCTTTCCCTCCATCGACGCCTTCCACAACTACAACCGGAACGTCCCCAACACCATCGCCTCGCTGTGCGGCCACGACCTGCCCGAGGACCGCCGGTACGACCGGAGAGCCTGGATGGCGTGGTTCGAGGCGAACCGGGACGGGATCGACGCGAAGAAGAACGCCGAGGCCCACCGCGCCTACCAGGAACTGAAGCGGGCCATCCGGGGCCTGCCCTACCCGAAACGCGTCGGGCCGCTGGAGGCGTTTCTGGAAAAACACCCGGACTTCTTCCGGGCGAAGAAGACGCTGGCGGGCACCCTGAACGCCCTCGCCTGGGAGAAGGTCACGGCCCCCGCGGGGTCCCCGAAGCGGAACCCCGAGCAGGGCCTCGCGCTCGCGAAACGCGCCGTGGAACTGGCCCCGGACCCGAACTACGTCGACACGCTCGCCGAGGCCCACTTCGCCATGGGCGACCTGCAGGAGGCCGAGCGGATCTGCCGGGAGATGCTGGAGAAGAAGCCCGGGTGGAGGATGTTCGCCGACCGCCTGAAACGGTGCCGGGAAGCCGCGCAGGAGGGGGAAGGACGCGCGTGGAGGCGCCTGGACGGCGACGCGCTGGAAACCGTCCACTACCGGCCGGGGCTGGAGGCGGACGCTTCCGAGGTCCGCCGGTGGACCGACCTCGCCCGGGCCGCGCTGAAGGAGGCGTTCTGGACCTTTCCGCTGGAGACGTGGACCGCCCGCCTCGACGTCGAGGTCTACGTCCACGAACGGCCCGGGGATCTCGCGGCCGAGGGGCGCATGACCCTCCTGACGGAGCCCGGGGACGAGACCTACAAGGCCGGGATCCACCTGCTCGCCCCCTCCCGCCACGGCAAGGAGGGAACGACCGCCGCAGGAGGGCCATACGGCGATGCGTACTTCCACAAGAGCATCGTGCACGAATACGCGGCCGTATTCCTGGACCTGGCCACGCGGGCCAAGGTGAACGGGTGGACGTTCTTCGAGGCGCCGGGCTGGTTCCGCGAGGGATACCCGGAATACCTGGGCGTGACCCGCTCGACGGCCTACAGCCGCGAGACGACGCTGGGCGCCTACCTGAAGGCGGTGAAGGCGGATCCGGGGCGGGTGAAACTCGTGAGGGCGGGGCGGGAGACGCGCATCGAGGTGCAGGACACGTGCGCCGACGGGGCCGTCCTGCTCCTCTTCCTGCACGAGACCTTTAAGCGCGAGAAGGTGCAGGCCGTCCTGCGCAGCGAGGCGGATGACTTCGGCGAGGCGTTGTGCGCAACGCTCGGCGTCAGGTGGGAAGGGCTCTACGAACGCTACCTCGCCTGGGTGGAGAAGAAGGGGGACTGAGGAAAGGAGCCGGGCAGGGATTTCAGATTGTAGATTGGAGATTACCGTCGACACTACTTTGTTGAAAGCCGCGTTGCCGAAAGGCCCGCGGGTTCACCGTTTTTTCCCCGTCGTGAACGTGACGTGGACGGAGGCGAGCGGCGTGCCGTCCTCGCTCTGGAAGGCCTGGTACCGGCCCTGGTTCAGCCAGAAGGTGTAGTCCCATCCCGGCTCGAGCTTCACGGGCACGGTCCACGTCTTGCGGTCCCCGTCGTAGGCGGGCTTGCCGGTGATCTCGGGAAAATGGGGGCCGCCTCCGACCATGGACCAGCTGCCGTCCCTCATCGGCCGGTCGAAGACCACGGTGATCGCGCCGAGCGCGGGGTCCACGTCCCGGGCGCCGTTTTTCGGGGTCATCGAGACCATCTGCGGGCGGGCGTCTTCCAGGGTCTGTTGCTCGCGGACGAAGCGGGGGGCGTAGTCGTCGAAGAAGGCGACGATGACGGGAAAGAAATCCGCGAGGGTCTCATGGGTCTCGCGGTCCGCCTCGTACGCGTCGAAGAGGGCGGACAGCTCCCGCATCCAGAGGAACGCCCGCTTCTCTTCCTCTTCGATCTGCCGGTCGGCGCGGGCCTTCCCCTCGGAGGCCAGGAGGTAGCGGACCACGCAGGCGCGGACCACGGACTCGTAGAACATCGTCTTCCAGTGGCTGTAGGCCTGGCGCTTCATGCGATCGGCCACGAGCGGAAAGATCGTCTTGCCGGCCTCTTCCAGGCCGGACGCGAAGCGGTCGACGACGGGATTGACGTAGGAATGGATGAACTCGTGGATCACGGTGTCGAGGATCGAGGCGTCGAAGTCGGGACGGCCGTCGTCGTCCGTTTTCCACACGCCCATGATGGAGAAAAGCGTCTCGCTTTCCCCCGTGCGGATCCGGGCGCCGTAGCACCCCCCGCCGTTGAGCAGGCCGAAGGTGAGGGTGAAGGAGGCGCCGGGCCGGGCCCCGAAGAACGCGTCGAACCATTCGAGGCGTCCGTGCTTCTCGATCACGGCTCGCAGTCGTTTTGCGGTCTCGCGGTAGAGGGGCGTGTGTTCCTTGGCGAAGGCCTCGAAACCGCTGTCCCGGACGAAATCGCGGGCGAGGCGAAGGAAGGTTTGCGCCTCGGCGGGGCGCCAGCGCCCATCGAGGGTCTCGGGGCGCGGGTCGAGGGGAAGCGCGGGCTCCAGGGAGACCGCGTCGTTCACGTGCACGGCCATGGACATGACGGCGTCGTAGGACACGCCGCGGGTGCGGCGGAGCTGCCGGGCATAGGCGACGGCCTCGTGGTCCCGGAAGGGGCCGAACCGCTTCTCCACGGCGCCGGTGTAGGCGGGCACGCGTCCCCGGTTGTACTCGGGGTTGCCCGCCAGCCGGAAGATCAGGCTCATCAGCTCCACGCGGAGGTCCGGCTCGACGGTGAGGGCGGGGCCTTCCGGCTTCTCGCCGGCGGAGGCGGATGCGGCGAGTGCGGCCAGCAGGAGGGCGGTCGGGGCGAACCACGGTTGCGTTGTTCTCCGGGCCGACATGTTTTTCGCTCTCATCAGGGTATTCGAAGAAAGGTGCAAGGAATTCATTCTCCGCTTGCTGCCTTTTCGAACGCGAGGGATGCGCGTAGCGCGTCGAGTTCCTCCTGGAGGTAGCGCCCGCAGACGCGGATGTCCTCGGCGTCCTCTTTCTCAAGCCCCTCGGATCGCCGGGCGATCTTCAGGATCCGGTCCTTCAGTCTTTCGGTCTCCTCGATCCGCGGCGCGGTGTTCTCCTCGACCCAGTGGAGGACGTGTCCCGCGATCCACCGGACGGTGTCGATGTCGGGCGGAAGTTTGAAGAAGACGGTTTCGGCGTCCTTGACGAGTTCGACGAGCAGTTCTTCGATGTTCTTCATGGGCGCCTCCTTGCCTTCATGGCCCGGCGTACTTATGTAGTTTCCGGGTGACGAATCCGGCCACTTCCGGGTCCAGCTCCTTGCTTTTTTCCTCGAACAGGGACAGGACGCGCTCGGCCGGAAACGCGCCGTCCGGCACGAGGACCGGGGACATCTTCTGTTGCAGGGGCCTTCCTTCGCCGTCGTCGATGCCGCGGTGCGTGTATCCCTTGTCTTGCAGCCAGGTCAGGGCCAGGTGGCGGGCATCGAGCCGGTAGCAGAGCTGGAACCCCACGATGTCCTTTTCGTCCGAAACCCAGACGTAGAGATCGAACGCGGAGCTGGTGAACCACCTTCGAAAAGGCTCGCCCTCGATCTGCCTAGCGTTTTCCACCTCGTGGAGCATGGTCCTGCTCCTTTCCCTTCGATCGAGAAGACAGGCTACGGAAGTGCTCCCGGGCCCGCTCCGTCACCTCTTCGATGAACGCCGTCTTCGCCTTCGTGTACGCCACGCGGTCGTCGACGTGGTCGCGGGCAAGCCTCTCCTTGAGCGCGCCGTAGTCCCTCGCGACGTCCGGGTGCTTGACGAGGTAGTCGCGAAAGAGCAACCGGTCCCAGTGCTCGAAGTCCGCCTCGACCATGTGGATGTGGTGCGTCCGCCTCCCCGCCCCGTCACGCTTGATGAACCACGCGTAGAACGGCGGCGTGTCGTCCCCCCACGTGGGGCGCCAGAAGTAGTCGTACCCCCGGGCCTCGAGCACCGGGGCGATCCGCGTCCGCGCCTCGCCGAGATCCCGCACTTCCACAAGCATGTCCACCACGGGCTTGGCGCAAAGCCCCGGCACGGCCGTGGATCCGAAGTGCTCGATTCTCCCGACCAGATCGGAAGGCAAGGAAGCGCGCAGGTGGTCGCGCTCCCTCTCGAACCTCTCCGGCCAGCGCGGGTCGTAAGGCGCGACCTCGACCCTCTCGCGCGTTACGCGGGCGATCTTCTCTTCAAAAGGCTCGGAATCCATCCGGTTTCACCTGTCTGATGACGACAATGCCCCCGATCCCCGGTCCCGCCCGTTGGTTCGTCCCCCGACCCCCGACAGGGACAGGCGCAAAGACACGAAGAGATGTCGGGTTAGCCGATGGAATGCGCGAGAAATGCCGCGGCCGACAGAACCCATGCGAGATTCATGGGGAAGACGAACGAATAGTAGAGCTTTCCGTGGCGTCCGGTTTCCTGCCGGGACAGACGGTGGTAGTTGGAGAGATTTCGGAAGAGGAACAGACCCAGCAGCGGAAAGGGGGTTTTCATTCCTCTGGCATCCAGGGATCTCACGATCAGCATGTAGGACAGGACCGCCCAGAAGGCGCAGAACAAGGCCGTGCCCAGCAGGAGATTCGGAAGGTTCATGTTCTTCTCCTTACCATACCCTTTCTATTTTACGCAAATCGTATGCCGGTGTGTTGTACAAATACCGCCTTCAGAGCATGGCTAACTTGTTTGCCACGAAGAGGTTGGGTTCGCCCTCCCCCTGTCCTCGCCGAGCGGCGCGAGCTACGCCCTTTTTCGCCGACACGCGGTGTTTTCCGCCTTGGCTTTGCTTTCCCGCCATAGACCCTCTGGCATCCGTTTCAATGCAATCCATAGCCCTACGGGAACGATGATCAGGTCGATCGGGCTGTTGGGTTATTCTTCCCGCGACCCGGTATTTTCCAGGAGTTTCTGGAATTTTTCCTCGGTCACGAATTCCGTGTGGCCGTCGAAGAAGACGACGCAGCGGCCGCCCTCGTGGTTCCCTTTCCGGTCCCACACGGCGGGAACCTCCGATGGATGAAGCACGTTTTCCAGGATGATTTCTTCCCATCGGGGCGGGCGCCCGCGGTTGTCCACGGCGCCATAGTCGGTGTACGCCCGGGGCGAGGTTTCCGGATCGACGCCTTCGTTCGTGCGTCCCGTCGCGGGACACATCAGGACGGCCGGCGATTCCAGCATCCCGTCCTTCCACAGCCGGATGAGAAGGGCCGCGCCCTTTTCTGGGGGATACCATCGGCGGTTCCCCTTCTTGATGCGCCAATTGACCATCCCGGCTTTCTTCAGTGTTCGTCCTTCATGGAGGATTTGATCTTCTGCATCTCATTCAGCAGCGTTTCGACTGCGATGCTGTTTTTGTAGGCGAGGATGATCAGCTTGACGGAGACGAGGAAGACGCCCGCTTCCAGGAGCAGATCGTGCGTGAAGCCCTTGGTGAACAGGGCCGAAAGGAAGAGGGCCAGCGTGACCAGGATGACGGACAAGGAGGCGGCATCGAAGTGTTTCTTCATCGTTTCCTCTCTCGTATCTTCGGCGTGTATCGAAGGCATGATGCGAGCATTGCCATAAATGAATTCCCGCGCGTTGTCTTGCCGAATTTTACTTTATCCGGTTGAACGTATACGTGCGATCTTTTTCAGTGTTGAAGCCTCTTCCCGTTTGGCATGATAGAGGTCCCAACGAAGCTGCAGGTTCATCCAGAAAGCCGCCGAGTTTCCGAAGAACTTGGCGAGACGGAGAGCCGTGGCCGGCGTCACGCCGCGCCGCCGATTGACCAATTCGTTGACGCGCTGGTAGGGAACGTGGATCGCGTCAGCAAGGTCGCGTTGCGTGAGGGACATGGGCTTGAGAAACTCCTCGAGGAGCATCTCTCCGGCGTGGGTGGGCTCTCGATGCGTCGGTACGCGGATCATGGATTCTTATCGGCAGATGATTTGCGTAGTTGTTGAAGTCCTTGTCAGTGGTGAAGATCGCGGCTGAATGTCTAAAGGCAACCGCACATATAAGGAAATCGACGTGTGATCCTTGAACACCCTTCTGGCGGCAAACGTTGTAGAAACGCGCGGCTTCTTCGTAGTCTTCCCGTTCGATCTGCAGGTCATCGAAGGGTTCCATGTGCTCCCTGACCTCATCAAACTTCTCCGGATCGGGGATACCGGAAAGGACTTCCTGACGCACTGGGCCGATCATAACGGCTCGCATTTCCTTGACGAGCTCGGATAGTTCCTCGATCAGAACGCGATCCTGGGGCTTCGGCCGCTGCCGGCGGAGTGCCAGGGACCAGATCGTGGTGTCCACGAGAACCTTCACCGTCGGCTTCGCCCTCTCTTGTGATCGTACTTCTTGTCGAAATCGATGGCGCCAAAGAGATTGAGGATCTTCGCCTGCTTCCTGCGCTGAATGAACTCCCGCAAGGCTTCGTTGACAGCCGCCTTCTTCGTCTTGAAGCCACCGGCCTTCAGCGCCATTGCGAGCAGCTTTTCATCGATATTCAAGTTTGTTGCCATCGGTTCTTCCTCCTGCCACACACATCCTCACACATTGCCTTGTGTAAGTCAAGGCCTTTTGGGGCTAACGACCAGCGTTCACCGGCGCGGCCAGCAGAGCTGGCCTGGTCCGGTGCAACGCATTGTTAGATGAGAATTATTCGATCCCTAGTTGTTTTTTGATGATCATGCAAAGAGTATTTGCTATTTCTTTGTGTCTCGGGACCGGTGCAGATCTCCCATTTCTTGGGTTGAAATAGACATCATGTTTCTTGCCGTGTCTTTTCAGAATACACCTCGACCTGACGAGGTCTTTGATCAAAGCCGATCTTTTCATGCGCCGATGGTAACTTGCTTCTTGTTGATTTTCTTGCCTGTTTCGATAGGCGTGTTTTCCTGGATCATCAGCTCATAAGCCTCACGGATGTTTTCCTCCAGTTCCTCGAGTGTGGCGCCCTGGCTGAAAACGCCGGGCACCTCTGAAAGCCGGCCCACGAACCAACCTTCGTCTTCCCAATACTCAAGCGTGAAGTTCTTCTTCATGTTTTCCTCCTCATACTTGAGAATAGCATGTTTTTCTCCTGATGCTCGATAGGTTTCATCTTTCTAACGACCAGCGTTCACCGGCGCGGCCAGCAGAGCTGGCCGTGTCCCGTGCAACGCATTGTTAGGGGCTATTCTTTTTTGCAATCTCTTGCCCCATGAATGACACCGGTTATCCATATTTCATCGGCGCGAATCGAATACATGATGCGATAATTGCCATAAATAATTTCTCGCGCGCTTTCCTGCCCGATTTCGGGAATGACACGTCCTGACATGGGGAATTCCGCGAGCCTTTCTGTTTGCTCTATGATGCGGTCGATGAATAACGATGCGTTCGCCGGAGAATCCCGAGAAATGTACTCTGCGATGGCTTCGATGTCCTTAAGAGCGGACGGCGCCCAGATCAAGCTTGCCATTTCTTCATCCGCTCCTTCGCCTGTTCGTGGGAAAGTCCCTTCCCGCCCCTGATTTCCGCCTCCCCCCGCTGAAATTTCGCATTGACGTATAGGGCATGCATGATTTCGTCGAGTCCAGCGCTTTCCGGCAAGGAATCGATGACCCTTTTCGCCATTTCCTTCGTCGTCATGTCTGCATCTCCTTCATGGTTTCATCATTGTAATCATGACCCCTTGGTCTGTCAAGTACGTGAATGCATCTAACGACCAGCATTCACCGGCGCGGCCAGCAGAGCTGGCCAAGTCCGGTGCAACGCATTGTTAGGCATTTCTTTTCAAGTTATACTTGTAGACTTTTCTACATACTGCATCAAATTCTTCTTGCCAATTTTCGTTGTCATGGTGGACCAGCGGGCCATCGACTGGCCCGAGAACTTCATCCAAGATTTCATCAAGCGTTTTATTCAGGTCTTCTTCGTGGATCGATAATTTCACTATGTATGCCCCCAAGTCTTGCAGACCATATGAATATTTTCTTTTTGTTTTCTTTGCTTTGTCATCAAGCTTGATCGTTTTCCAGAACTCGATAAAATACTCAATCAACTGCAAGGATATATCTTCTTCTCTTTGCTTGTTGACACCCATTTCCCATTTTTGAATCCAATTCTTATTGGGTTTCATAACATTTCCTAACGTCAGAGCTCACGGGCCAGGTCAGCACAGCTGACCTGGTCCCGTGCAACGCATTGTTAGAAATCCTTCATTCGTCTTCGTCAATGAATCTCTTTTTTTTCGCACAATCGAGCAAATAAAAATTGATAAGCGTTTCTATTTTGATGCCTTTCTTCTTGGCAACACTTATGAAATACTCCAAGGCCTCGTTGCTCATTTTAATGGTAATGGGTGTCGTCAACCTTCCTACGTAAGGGTTCTGGACTCTCTTGAGTTTCTTT
>CAZDSO010000092.1:19866-20081 GCA_964508045.1 uncultured Planctomycetia bacterium
TAGATCATGTTCTGCTTCCATGGCTTTCCTCGTAATCTTCGATTTCCTTGGAAATCGCCTTTCTTGCCGAGATGATTCTTATGGTTTCGCCCTGATATTTGAGACAATGAACCACCATCATGATTCGCACCTTGATGCTGAACCCGACGATGATGAACCTCTCCTCTGCTTCGGAATGCTCTTCATCGAAGTATACGACGGCATCAGGGTCTTGA
>CAZDSO010000093.1:0-20022 GCA_964508045.1 uncultured Planctomycetia bacterium
GGGGGCGGGGGGGGGGGGGGGGGGGCCGGGGGGGGGGGGGGGGGGGCGGGGGGGCCCGCGGGGGGCGGGGGGCGAGCCGTACGCGATCTACCTCCTTCTGGACGAGGGACGGATCGAGCGGGCCAAGGCGCGGGCGGTGAGCAACGTGCTCGTCGCGGCGGGGGTCGGGATCGTGCTGGTGCTTCTGGGGGGCGTGTTCGTGGCGCGGTCGTTCACGCGACGGCTTTCGCGCCTCTCGGAGGCGGCGTCGCGGATCGCAGCGGGCGAGGAGACGGGGCGGGTGGTCGCCGCGGGGGGGGACGAGCTCAGCCGCTTCGCCGGCGCGTTCAACCGCATGGTGGACGCGCTGGCCGAGTCGCGGGATCGGCTGGTGCATTCCGAGCGGATGGCGGCGCTGGGCAAGCTGGCCTCGGCCATCGCCCACGAGATCCGGAACCCCCTCTCCTCGATCCGGATGACGGCGGAGATCCTCAAGGACGAGGTTCCCGAGAGCGGGGACCGCGAGGCGCTGCAGCTGCTGCTCAACGAGTCGAGGCGCCTGGAGCTCTTCCTCGAGGAGATCCTCTCCCTCTCCGGAGGGGTGGAGATCCGCCCGGCGGACCACGACGTCTTCGAGGTCGCCGAAGAGACGCTCACCCTGCTCCGCTCGCGGCTGGACCATCTGGGAATCGAGGCGTCGCTGGAGATCGAGGCCGGGACGAGACACCGCCTCGACGCCGACCGCGTCAAGCAGGTGCTGATGAACCTCCTGCTCAACGGCGCCCAGTTCGCCGGTCCCGGCGGCAAGGTCCGCGTCCGCGCCTCGCGCGACGGGGACGGCGGACTCGCGCTCGAGGTCCTGGACTCCGGGCCCGGGGTTCCCGACGAGGCGCGGGACCGTCTCTTCGAGCCCTTCTTCACGACGCGGTCCGGGGGGACGGGGCTGGGGCTCGCGGTCTCGAGGCGGATCGCCGAGGCCCACGGAGGCAAGATCGAGTACCGCCGCGAGGAAGGCTGGACGGTTTTTGCTTTTGTCCTGCCGAAGGGGGAGAGCGAGGAGAGGAAAGGGGGGTGAGGGGTGGCGACTGAGGCTCACCCGAAGTCCTCGTCGAAGTCCTTGGCGGCGGCGGGTCCATCCGGCACTTTGCGGGACCGCGGACATCCTGTCCGCAGCACCTCGGCGACGTGGCGTGCATTCGCCCGCGATTCCGCGCAAGAGAAGTGCTGCGGGCTAGAAGCCCGCGCTCCGTTCAGCGATGCCGGGCACGGGAACGGGCACGGACACGGACATTGCATTGGGTAATCAGGTAGATCAGTCTGGCGCGTAGCGCCATCAGGTTGATCAGGGGATCCTGAAATCTGACAGCTGGAATCGGAAATCCCAAATCCCCGCATCCCATTCGCGCCTTCGTTCATGAATCGTCCGGCAGGATCTCCATGCGGCCCACCGCGCTGTCGTAGCGGAAGGTCGTTTCCGGGGCGCCGTCGGCGAGCGGTCCCTTCGCCTCGGCGGTGAAGCCGCCTCCTTCCATGCGGAGGGAAAAGGTGAAGCCGTGCTTCAGCTTCCAGCCCCCGGTCTCGGCCCGCAGGAAGCCGGCGGCCTCGGCCATGGTTTCCTGGCCGAAGAGCGACCCCACGTCGGCGCAAAAGGTGCCGATGCGGCTCCGGTACGCCCGCTGCTTGAAGGCCAGCGTCTCGAAGGCGCGTTCGACCGACGCAAGTCTTCGCTTCCGCTCGATCTCCTCCCCCCGTCCCCCGAAGCCGGTGCGGGCGAGCCGCTCCTTCATCCTCTCGACGGCCCGCGCCCGGGCCGGATCATCGGCGAGGGGGTCGAAGGCCGGAAAGACGGCCCCGGAGGCCTCCTCCAGGCCCCGGATCGATGCGAGCGCCAGCGCCGGAGGCGCCTTCGCGAGCCCATCCAGAAGGGCCGCGAAGAGGAGGGTTTTGCGTTTTTGCAAAAGGCGGACTTTCAGGAAGGGATCCGCTCCCTCGAGAAGGGCCAGCGACGCGAGAAAGGAGGCGGGCGGTCCGCCTTGCAGCTTCGTCTCGAACCATTCCTGGAGGAGGGGGGAGAGGACCTTCACGAAGCTCTTCGGGTTGTCGATCGAGGTGACGTATTTCGGCAGGCCGGACCCGTGCCCGAAGCGGCCCAGTCCGGCGCGGAGGGCCTCGATCCTCCGCTCCCAGGGAAGGGAGCCGTCGTCGAACATGCGAAGGAACGTCCCGAGGGGTTTTTCCCAGGCCGATCGTTCGCCGTTTCCGGCGAACCAGTCGATGTAGGCGTTGGCGACGTTCTTTCCCAGTTCCTCGGCGCGGGCGCGCGCTTTCGAGGGGCTCGTTCCCGTTTGCAGGAACCGGTCCAGGTAGAAGCGGGCTCGCCGGTCGTTTCCGGCCGCGGAAGCGAGCAGGTCCAGCGCCCGGTTCTCGAGTTCGGAGAGTTCCCGTCCCAGGTCCCGGGTCAGGGCCTCGGGCGCGGAGAGCGCGGTTCGCCAGTCTCGGCTTTTCAGGCGGGCGAGGGCGGTGGGGAGGTCGAGCATCTCCTCGAGGGGGGTGAAGCGCGCCCGCAAGAGCCAGCTGTCCACGATCTTCCCTCCCTTGCCGGGGGGGTCTTCCTTTGGGGCGGTCTTTCTCCCGTCCTTTTTCGCCCCGACGCGGTGGAGATAGAGCAGCTCGAAGACGCCGTCGCCGCCGTCGAGGAGGATCTTCTGGAGGATGTCGATCCTGCCCTCGGCGGGGGGCGGGGCGCCGAGCTCGCGGATCGTCTCGGGTTCGGGGGGGATCTGGGCGTTTTCGAGGAGGACGTTTCCGCCGGCGAGCGCCTGGAGGAGGGGGGCGGGGGATGCCGGGATCACGGTCTCGATCCGCTGCACGACGGCTTCGGGGTCCGGTGTCTGGCCCGCCTTGCCATGCTTTTCGAGGGTTTCGGCCAAGAGCGCCACGGGGGAGGGGCGGGCGGGTTCGTCCGGGCCGGGGCGTTCCTTCGGCTCGGGGGAGGAGGGGCAGGCCCCGAGCAGGGCCGCGAGCAGAGCCGCGAGAAGCAGGCGCTTCTCAGGAACGCGGCGAGGCTGCGTGCGGTCTTTCATGAGGTCATTTCTCTCGGCTTCGTGTATTCGTGAATTTCGTTCCATAAAAGATACCACAATACCAATTCAACAATGCAACGGTTCGTCGTGAGGCACGTAGCAAGGTGGTTCGACGTGGCTCACAAGGGATACGGTTGCAACGCGACTGGTTCGAAACTAGACCGATTCGACGGACCGGCCCTGGACGTCCGGGTTGTTCAGGAATTCCCGGGTGACGGCCTGGAATTTATCGGGTTCGTCGGCGTTGATGCTGTGCCCGGCGTTCTCGAAGACGACCAGCTTCACGTTTTTCAGGTTGTCCGCGAGCTCCTTCGCGAAGCGAATCGGCGTGATCCAGTCGTGTCGGCCGGCGAGGATCAGGGTGGGGGTCTCGATCTCGGCCAGGCGGTCGCGGATGTCGTAGGCGGGAAAGGCGCGGCTGAAGAAGGCGTTGTGGGTGCGCGCGCGGAAGCGCTTGCGGGCGAAGAGTTCCTTCCGCTTGTCGGGATTGTACTTGGTGGAGTACATGGGGTAGATCTTGGCGAAGTGCTCCTTGAGGTCCTCGTCGTCCTTCATGCGGCCGAAGAAGAGGTTCTCGAGCATGGCGCGGTCGACGCCGGGCAGGTCGGCCTCGAGGGCGTTTTCGAGGGCGGCGTCCTGGAGCTCGCGGCTGGCGGCGGTGCCCCTGAGCACCATGCACGCGAGCCGTTCGGGGTGCCGGAGCGCGTACTCCAGCGCGATGATGCCGCCGTAGGAGCCGCCGGAGAGCATCATGCGCTCGAGGCCGAAGTGTTCGCGGAGGGCGTCGGCGTCGGCCACGTACTGCTCGTGGGTGTAGGTTTCGAGGGGGGCATCGTCGGCGTCTCCGTTGCCGCGCTGGTCGTAGTAGATGACGCGGAACGAGTCTTCGAGGGGCGTGAACATCTTCTTGTTGTCGCCCCGGTCTCCGATGCCCGGTCCCCCGTGGAGAGTGAGGACGGTCTTGCCTTCGCCCTTCACCTCGACGAAGAGCCGCGCGCCATTGATCTCGATGAACATGGCGGGCCTCCAGCTCAGAGCCTTTTGCAGAGAAACGTAGGGATTTCAGATTTCAGGTTGGAGATTTCAGTCGGTGTCCCGTTGCAGCCGGGATGGTCCGTAATCTCCAATCATCGACGCGACCGATTGGTCTTGCGGCCCGTTCGGGCAGAAGGATTACCTTCTCAAAATTCGACGGGGCGGTCGAGCCTGATCTTCTCGCGCCGGCTCCCGCAATCGGCTCTTGCGGAAACCCGGGCGTGGCGGGGACAATCGGCGTCATGGTGCGAGCCTTTCTTGCCCTGGCGCTGGCGCTCTTTTCGGGGTGCGCCTATCTCGAGGACCGCGGAAACGACTTCGCCGACTGCTTTCGCGGATCCGTGGGGATCGGGCTGGGCGCGCAGGCCCACGCGCAGGTGGGGCCGTTCATCGCCGGGGCGGGGGTGTGGAACGGAAGCTGCGCGGGGCATCTCGGCCGGCACGGGGGCGTCCTGTACGAGGGAACGTATCTCGGCGTGCCGCTGACCAACATCGCCTTTCCGATCCTCATCGCCGTCACCCCCTCCTACATCACCAAGGCGAGCTCCGCGGAAAAGACCTCCTTCGTCATCCTGGCGCCGCTGGGGCTCCTCGGGACGTCGGCCGTCTTCCGGAAGCTGGAGGGCGAGGGCGAGGACCGGCAGGAGTTCTCGCTCTCGCTGTGCGCCCTCGACGTCGGGGCCTTCCTGCAGGCGGAGCCGGACCGTCTCGAGGACTGGCGGGACCTGTTCTGGATCACGGTCTCCGCCCACGCCTTCGTGGGCTTCGAGGTCGGGTTCAACCTCGCGGAGTTCGCCGACTTCCTCATGGGCTGGTTCGGGATCGACCTCTGCGGCGACGACGGGCGCGGGAAGGGCGAGGAGGAAGAGCGGTTGCCTTGAGCGAGGGGGGTGGATTGTAGATTATTGGTTTTACTCAGCCATGGGCCTTCGGCTCTCCCGGAAACCATGAAAACCTGGAGGGCGAGCCGGCTTTGTCTGGGCTCGGGAGGACCCTCGCCCTCCAAGGCGGTCACCGATCATGGTTTTTCATGAATTTTCGGAACCGATCTCAGGATCCCCATTCTTGCCTGGAAAATGTTTTCGCGAAGAACGATATTTCAAGGCGTAGGGGTCCAGGGCAAGAATCGCCTCGTCGTATTCGCCCCTCTACCCGTCGCGTTCCGCCAGGTAGTCCAATACATGAAGGGTGTATTCGGGGAACTTCTTCAGGAAGGTCCTGTCGAACGTGAGAACCTTCCCGCCCGTCATCGATGCCAGGGCGGCGTACATGCCGTCATAGGCCGTGTGATCCCTGCCGGCGGCCAGTTCCAGGCACGTGCCCATGATCTCGTTCGCCGGAAAGACCCGTGTCAGCAAGGGGAGGGTGTCCTCGATGATGCCCAGGCCCTCCTCCACATTGATCTTCTTCGCCTGGATGGATTTCCACAGGATGTTCGCGTATTCCGAAAAAAAGAGATCCGGAACCCAGATGTCTTCCGAGATCTCGAGGGCCCTCGAGGACGGCTTTCCGAAACGGGAAACCCCGAGAAAGGCATAGGCGATCGTCACCGAATCGAAGATCACGAGGACCTCACTTCCTTCCCCCTTCCCGCCACGCCTTGACCTCTTTCGGGCTCGTCGAGGGAAGCCTCTTCCAGCGCGCCCTCATTCTCTCGAGAACGGCGTCCTTGCGCCGGTAACGCTGCTCGAGAAGCACCCGGATCTCCTGCTCCATCGACCGTCCGGAACGCCTGGCGGCGGCTTTCAAGCGCTCGAGCAGATCCTCGGACAAGTTCCTGATCGTGATGGTCGCCATGGCTTGTCCTCCCAAACCATGGGGATTGTACGGCAGGACGGGATTGAATGCAAGCATTGTGCTTGCATCCAATGCGCAGGGAGGAATGGGCTGCGGGAGGCGAAGAGGGCCATGGGGGGCCGTTGGCCATCGGACACCTGAAATTCCTGTCCAGAATCCGGAATCGTCCCCCCCTCACGACACCGCGGCCGCGCCCGAGGCGATCTCGATGACCTCGCCGGTGATGGCCTCCTGGCGAAGCGTGTTCCTCAGGCCCTGCAGCTCGGCCACCTTCTCCTCGATGTTCGACATGGCGGCCTCCATCGCGGCGAGGCGCGCGCCGTTCTCGCTGGCGTAGGACTCCACCGCCGCGCCGTAGAGGAGGATGAAGAAGTGCTCGCGCGTCAGGCGCTCGACCAGGCGCACGGGGTCGAGGTTCACGGCCGCGACGCGTCCGGGAAAGGGCTCCTCCTCCCCTTCGATCAGGCCCTCCAGATCGAGCGGCAGGACCGTCTCGGCCACCGGCTCGAAACGCCCGGGGCCCCGGTGGCGGTTGTGGCAGAGGCGCAGGCGGGAGAGGTGCCGGCTCTCGAAGATCGAAAGGACCTCCAGCGCCAGCTCCTGGACGGCGCGGTGGATGCCCTCGAGGCTGGTGGGGGCGGCCTCCTCCTGGACGGGCTCCACGGAGCGGAGCCGCATGAGATCCGCGCCGCGCCGGCCCACCGCGACGAAGATCGCCTCGTCCGTGTTCTCCACCGCCTTTTTGGACAGCACGAAGTCGAGGATGCGGTCGTTGAAGGCGCCGCAGAGCCCCTGGTCGCTGGAGAGGACCACCACTCCTTCCCGCCCCCCGCGCGACGAGGCCTGCGGGATCGCGTCGAGCCGCCGCGCAGCGCTCGCCAGCGCCTGGCGGACGCGCTTCCCCCACGCGCGGATGGGGACCAGCGCCTCCTCGGCGCTCCGGTAGTAGACGGCGGCCTGGCTCCGCATGGCGTGGACCACGTTCTTCAGCGTCGCCGCGCTGTCCAGCCTGCTCTCGACG
This sequence comes from uncultured Planctomycetia bacterium, assembly GCA_964508045.1. Classification (GTDB taxonomy): domain Bacteria; phylum Planctomycetota; class JAKEIC01; order JAKEIC01; family CAZDSO01; genus CAZDSO01. The sequence continues at coordinate 6,916 of CAZDSO010000093.1, forward strand.
GCCTTCAGGTCGGCCATGGGGTATCCTCAGCCAGGAGAATCCGTACTTCGATCAGGGGAGATCACAAAACAGCATAACCGCGCCAAAACGGACAAACAGCCGGATACGGCAAGTCTCTCGACCCTGATCTACATGAATTCCATTCTGATTTACATGATTTTGACTTGGGGCCATTTCTTTCCAGAAAGGATCATGATGATCCGAAAAAGATCATGTGAATCAGGCTCGAGAAAGCATTGCAGCACCGGAATCCCGTTCTCGCGAAAACGACATGTCAAGGCGCAAGGATCCATTCCCCCTGTCAGGTTTCCCCGGCCACCTCCTTCGCCAGCGAGACGATCGCGTCGCGATCCTCGTCGGAGAGGGATTCGCCCTCCTCGATGCGGGAGGCCGTGTCCGGCCGTTCCTTCCGGAACCGTGTTCGGAACGCGGTCTCGAACGCGGATACGCGGTCGGGGTCCAGCGCATCGAGGGCGCCGGCGGACGCGGCGGTGAAGACGGCCACCTGCTCGGCGATGGGCCGGGGTTCGTTGGGCGGCTGGCGGAGGACCTGCTGGATGCGCTTCCCGCGTTCGAGGCTCTTGCGCGTGGACTCGTCGATGCGGGCGCCGAAGCGGGTGAAGTACTCCAGCTCCAGGTACTGGTTGTAGTCGAGGCGCAGGCGGCCGGCCACGTCCTTGACGGCGGGCAGCTGGGTCTTGCCGCCCACGCGGGAGACGCTCCGCCCGGTGTCCACGGCGGGCAGCTGGCCCTGGCGGAAGAGCTTGGATTCCAGGTAGATCTGGCCGTCGGTGATGGAGATCAGGTTCGTGGGGATGAAGGCGGAGATGTTGCCCGCCTGGGTCTCGACGATGGGCAGCGCGGTCAGCGAGCCGCCTCCGCTCTTTTCGTCCAGCCGCGCGGCGCGCTCCAGGAGGCGGGAATGGATGTAGAAGATGTCGCCCGGGTAGGCTTCCCGTCCCGGGGGGCGCTTCAACAGGAGCGAGATCTCGCGGTAGGCGTCGGCGTGGCGCGTCAGGTCGTCGTAGACGATGAGGGCGTCTCCGCCCCGGTCGCGGAAATACTCGGCGATGGCGCAGCCGGCGTAGGGGGCGATGTACTTGAGGCCGGGGGGGTCCTCGGCGTCGGAAGCCACCACGACGGTGTAGTCCATGGCGCCGTGCTCCCGGAGGGCCTTCACCACGCGCCCGATGTTCGCGGCCTTCTGCCCCACCGCGACGTAGACGCAGACCACGTTCGTGTCGCGCTGGTTCTGGACGGTGTCCACCGCGATGGCGGTCTTGCCGATGGACCGGTCGCCGACGATCAGCTCGCGCTGGCCGCGGCCGATGGGGATCATCGCGTCGATGACCTTGATGCCCGTGTGCAGCGGCACGGTCACGGGCTCGCGTTTCAGCACGCCCGGCGCCTTGCGTTCCACGGGCATGCGCTCGTCGCTCTCCACGGGGCCGCGCTCGTCGAGGGGCTTGGCCAGGGGATCCACCACGCGCCCGATCAGGCCCTCGCCCACGGGGACGCTCAGTGTGAGCCCCGTGCGCATGACGCGTGAGCCCGCGCCGACGCTTTCGTAGCCGGAGAGGACCACGATGCCCACGGCGTCGGGCAGAAGGTCCAGCACCAGCCCCTCGGCGCCGGTGTCGAAGCGGACGATCTCCTCGTTCTCCACGTCGCCCAGGCCCGAGACGGCCGCGACGCCGTCGCTATAGGAGAGGACGACGCCCTGCTGCTCCACCCGCGGGGCGAAGGAGAGGGATCGCGTGCTGCGCTCCAGCGCGTCGAGGGTGTCGTCCAGGATGTCCTTCAAGGGCGCCATGCGCAGGCTCTCGAGGAACGTCGGAGTTCAGATTGCCGATTTCGGACCATGCCCGCAACCTCTGGCTCGGGAGGACCCTCGCCCTCCAAGATGCCGGTTTGGAGGGCGAGCGGCTCGACCGATCCCGCCGAGGTCCTCCCGGCGAGCCGCAAGGAACGCTGCAGGATATCGAGTCGACATCACGATGCAGCATCCTCCTCTTTGCCCGCGTCCAGCACGTCTTCGGGGCTCTTTGTCTTCAGCATCTCTTGCAGCGCTTCTTTCGCCTCGTCGAGGCGTACTGCGAGGTGGGATCGGATGAGCAGGCTCGAGCATTCCAGCTCCGCGCCGCAGATCAGCGCCGGGGCGTTCTCGACATCGAGGCGGACGTCGCGCTTCAGCCGGTCCGCCAGGGCCTTTCGGATGCTCTCGACGGTCTCGTCGCCGGGGTCGTGGCTCGTCCGGAGCACGGCCTGCAGGGGCTTGCCCCCGGCATCGTCCTTGCCGCCCGCCGGTGCGACGGGGAGTTTCTCCTCGTCGAGCTCCCGGACGCTTTCGGCGATCTCCCCGGCGAGTCCGGAAGCCAGGGCGGGGCCGGAGGCATCCTCCACCAGCTTCCGGGCCAGGCCCACGGCCACCTCCAGTTCGCGGTGGCGGACGGCCGCGAGGGCCTCGCGCTTCTCCCGCTCGAGGTCGTCGAGGGCCCGTCGCCTTTCCCGTTCGGCCGCCTCCTTGGCCTCCTCCACGGCGCGGTTTTGCTTCTCCTTCGCCCGGTTCTCGGCCTCGGCCACGACGTTGCGGGCCTCCTCTTCGGCGCCGGCCAGCTTCTCCTCGTATTCCTTGCGGCGTTTCTCCGCCTCTTCCCGGGCGGTGGAGGCGTGGTCCAGGTCCTGTTCGACCCTCTCCCTGCGTTTGGCCAGCATGTTCCTGACGGGTTTGTAGAGGAAGTGCCGCAGCAAAAACAGGAGGATGGCGACGTTGACCACCTGGGCGATCAGGGTTACGGCCCATTCCGGCATCGTTGTTCCTCGCGTTAGACGCTGATGAGCGGGTTTCCGAAGATCAGGATGAGGGCCACCACCAGCGCATAGATGGCGGTGGACTCGATCATGGCCAGCCCGACGAACATGTTGCGCTGCAGGATGCCCGCCATGTCCGGTTGCCTGGCGATGGCGTCCAGCGCGGAGGAGACGGCGCGGCCTTCTCCGAGCGCCGGGCCGATGGCGCCCATGCCCACGGCCAGCCCGGCCGTGGCGATGGAGACCGCCTGCAGGATCGTCGAGGAAGTGGTGCTGTCCATCAGGTTTGTCCTCCCTTCCGGATGCGTTTCTTTCGGCTTTCCACGGCGCCGCCGATGTAGACGATGGTCAAAACGGCGAAGACGAGGGCCTGGATCGTACCGGTGAGCAGCCCCAGCAGCTGGACCGGCACGGCCAGGACCGGCGCCATGACGAGGGGGGCCACGGCCAGGATGACGGCCACGATCAGCTGGCCGCTCATGATGTTTCCGAAGAGCCTGACGGCCAGCGCCAGGGTCCTGGAGAGCTCGCTGATGATGTTGAAGGGGAGCATGATGAAGACGGGCTGGAAGTAGGTCTTCAGGTAGCCCAGCAGGCCCCGGGACCGGATGCCGAAGAAAGGGACCGAGATGAAGACCAGCAGGGCCAACCCGGCGGTGGTGGAGATGTCGGCGGTGGGGGACTTGACGAGGGGCACGAAGGTCGGTGCGAGGTTGGCGCAGATGATGTAGAGGAACAGCGTGCCGATGAGGGGAATGTAGGGGGTCGGGTCGTCGTTGATGACGTCGCGCACCTGGTCCTCGATCCACTCGACCACCATCTCCATGAAGTTCTGGAGAGGGCCGGGCCGGAGCTTGAGGCCTCGCGTAGCGAGGATCGAGAGGATCACCATCGCCGCCATGATTCCCCAGGTGACCACCACCGTCTCGGTGACCGGCAACGGCCCGAGGTGGAAGAGCACCTCGGTCTTGATGGCGTCTCCGATGGCGCCGAGCACCCCGATCATGCCGATCTCCTCACGAACCGCTGCAGGGCAGAATAGCCGTCCCCGGGATGCTTCTCAACATGAATACACGAAGACGATTCAGGAATGTGGGATTCAGGGATGCCTGGATTCCTCAACTCACTTCCCCCTTTCCCGTTTCCGATTTCCCGTTTCCGATTTCTTCCTCCTCCCCCTCCTCCGCGTCCGCTTCCTCCTCCGCGTCCTCCTCGTCGACGGCCTCGCCCGCCTCGGCGGGGGGCAGGATGCTTCGCGACACCGGTCCCCACAGGAACACGCGGCCGGCGATGAAACCGGCGATCCCGCCGAGGGCGGGCCACGCCCCGCAAAGCGCCATGGAGCCGATGAGGCCCGCCGCGATCGCGATCCGGCCGAAGGCCATCAGGGGCATGGAGGAGGGCATGCCGCCCTCCCGGACGATGCGCCGCACCTGCAGGCACAAAGAGACCAGGAAGAGCGCGGCCACCGCGAACCCGCCCGCCGCGAAGAGCAGCACCTCGGGCCCCGGAGGCTCCAGCGAAAAGGAAGCGATCGTACTCACACAGAAAAACCTGAAACCTGCAGCGGCGATGTCGCGACCCAAGCGCGCAAGTCCTCAACACAGAGGACGCAGAGTTTCTTTCTTACGAACCAGCCCTTTTCCTTTCGATTTCATCCATGCAGTCCTCTCCGCCGAGGAACATCTTTGAGCCCTCTGATTCCTCCGATCTCCCTGTGTTCCATGACGTGCATCGCTCGCCGGGCAAACGTCTCCATCCTACTCGCAAGGCTTTTCCTCTTCCGCCTCCTTCTCCACCTCCTCGTCGTGGCGAAGGACCTTGCTCACCATCCGCCATGCGTTCCAGCACCCGATGCCCAGCCCCAGCATGGCGAGCAGGCCGCTGAAGGTGCTCTTGATCTCCAGCTGCCGGTCGATCCAGAGCCCCAGGAACCCGCCGATCACCGCCGGCAGGATCACGCTCCACCCGACCAGGCCCATCACCCCCACCCCCTTCCAGAACCCCCGGTCGCGGTAGCGCGCCTCCTTGGCCTTGCGCCGGCAGCGTTTTTCCAGATCGGTCAGGAAGCGGTCGCTTCGTTGCGTCGATTCTTCCCGCTGGGTCTCATTGCTCATAGCCGAACAGCATCTTGAACGCTGCGAGCTGCATCCGGAGCATGGCGTTTCGCTTCTCCCGCTCCGTCTCGCGCTGGCGGGCGAATTCCTCCTCGAGGAGGCGACGGACCTCCTCGGCCGAATCGCCGGGATGGGCGTCCCGGGTGTAGACCTCCACGCGCTTCCCGTCGGTGAGGAGAAGGCCCTCCTCGACGGCGAGCCATCGCGCCCCGCCGCTGGCGTCCACGTAGTGGAGCAGGCCGAGGTTCAGCGCCGTGCAGAAGGGCTCGAAGCCCGGCCGGATCCCGAAGGATCCCGAGTCGTCCTCCGCCTGGACGGAGCGGACCTCCGCGTCCACGATCTTCTTCGTGGGCAGGAAGATCTCGAGGCGGAACGGCTCGTGTTCTTTCCTGGACGGCGGCGGCACGGGCGCCCCTCACAAGAAACGGGAAAACGCAAGGTTGTCTACAGGTTTCATGTTGATGCAACCCTGTGGGATAGACAAGGGCTGTTTCGCGGAACCGGGGCTTTTTTGTCCCCTCCAAGTTTTCATGGTTTCTGGGAGAGTCGAAGGCGCATGGCCGACTATAATGGGACTTCGATCTTTTCCGGAATCCTCAATCCGCAAGAGGCACCTCATGAAACCGGAATCCGAGAAGCGACCGGGGGAGCCGGACGGCCGCGTGACCGGCGTGCGGGCCAGCGTGGTGGACGTCCGGTTCGCCGGCGGGCTTCCCGGCGTCCATGAGGCCGTCGAGCTCGTCTCCGGCAAGGGGAAGGGCCTCCTTCTGGAGGTGCACGGGCACCTGTCCGGCGAGACGGCGCGGTGCATCGCGCTCGGCGCCACGGCGGGGCTGAAGCGGGGCGACCGCGCGCGGAAGACGGGCGCGCCCATCACCGTGCCCGTGGGAGAGGCGTGCCTGGGACGTCTTTTCGATCCGGTGGGGCGCGTGCTCGACGAGAAGGGGCCTGTGGAAGCGGAGACCTGGCGGCCCATCCACCAGCCGCCGCCCGAGATGGCGGACCAGAACGTGGAACGGGAGGTCTACGTCACGGGCATCAAGGCGATCGATCTGATGATGCCCCTGCCCCGGGGTGGCAAGGCGGGGCTGTTCGGCGGGGCGGGGGTGGGGAAGACGGTGTTGTTGATGGAGCTGATCCGCACGACGGCGGAATCGTACGGCGGGCTCTCCGTGTTCGTGGGGGTCGGGGAACGCTCCCGGGAAGGCAACGACCTCTACCGGGAGATGAAGGAAAGCGGGGTCCTGGAGAACACGGTCCTGGTGTTCGGGCAGATGAACGAGCCCCCGGGCTCCCGGTTCCGGGTGGCCCACACGGCGATGACCATGGCGGAGCATTTCCGGGACGAGGGGGGGCGGGACGTGCTGCTCCTGATGGACAACATCTTCCGGTTCGTGCAGGCGGGCAACGAGGTCTCGGCGCTGCTCGGGCGCCTGCCCTCGCGCGTGGGGTACCAGCCGACGCTGGCCACCGAGCTGGGGAGGCTGGAGGAGCGCATCGCCTCCACGCACCGGGGGGCCATCACGAGCATCCAGGCGGTCTACGTGCCGGCCGACGACCTCACGGACCCGGCGGTGGCCAACACCTTCAACCACCTGGACTGCTCCATCGTGCTGTCGCGGGACATGTCCGCCCAGGGGCTCTACCCCGCCGTGGATCCCCTCGAGTCGAACTCGATCCTCCTGGACCCGGCGGTGGTGGGCGAACGGCACTACCGGATCGCCCGGGCGGTGCGCGAGGCGCTGGCCTCCTACCGCGACCTGCAGGACATCATCGCGATGCTGGGGCTGGAGGAGCTCTCCGCGGAGGACCAGATGACGGTGCGCCGCGCCCGGCGCCTGCAGCGCTTTTTGACGCAGCCCTTCTTCGTCACCGAGCCCTTCACCGGGGTGGAGGGGGTCTCCGTCGATCCCGAGAAGACGCTTGCGGGATGCGAGGCGATCCTGAACGGAGATTTCGACGACGCTGCGGAGCGGGATCTCTACATGATCGGGGAAGCGCCGCTTGCGCGGGAAGAGGGGACGCAAGTCGTTCATCGTTCATCGTAGCGGTCCTCGACCGTCTCCAGCTCGTGGAGGAAGTAGGAGAACTTGAAGATGTCGAACTCGCGCTCGCTCTTCACCTCCATGTCCGGGGCGTACCCGTGCTGCTCTTGCGCGTTCTGATACCCCTCGGCCAGCCACGCCCGCGCCTTGTCGTCCTTGTGGATCGCCTGGTAGGTGGCAGCCATGTTCTCGATGGCGTAGAGGTAGCCGGGATCGATCTCGAGCGCCTGCTCGAACCGGGCCAGGGCCTCGTCGACCCGCCCCCGCGCCCGGTAGTAGAGGCCGAGGTTGTTGAAGAACCAGGGCTCCCACGGCTGCAGCTCGACGGCCTTCTCCAGCGCCTCGACGGCACCCTTCATGTCCCCCCGCTGGCGGCAGCACTCCGCGATCTCGAACTGGAGCCAGGCGACCGTCCGGGCGTCCAGACCGCAGGAAGCCACCTGGCGCATCAGGGCCAGCGCCTCCGCGAAGCGCCCCTCCGCCTTCGCCTTCTCGTAGCGCGCCCTGAGGGGCAACAGGGCGTTGGAGGCTTCCGGATTCAGCCGCAAGGCTTCCAGGTACGCCTTCTCCGCCTCCGCCCACCGCCCCATCGCCTCCAGCGACTCCGCGAGCCACTGCCGGTACCACGCCTGGTCGGGCACGCGCTCGACGAGAATCCCGAACTGCTCGGCCGCCTTCCCGTGCTCGCCCATCGCCGCGTACGCCAGACCCAGGTACGTGCGCACCGGATCCGACTCCGCATGCCTTTCCAGGAAACCCGAAAACACCCCCACCGCCCGCGGGTAGTCCTTGGACCGCTCGAACAGACGCCACAGGCTGTCCGCCCACACCGCCTCCCCCGGCTGGGCCTCCGCCCCTCTCAGGTACGCCGCTTCCGCTTTCGCGAAGTCGGAGGAGGCCGCCCACGCGTCTCCGATGATCTTGTGTCCGTAATGGTAGGACGGGCTCTTCTCCAACAGCGCCCGGCACGTCTGGATGCATTCCTCGTAACGCTTTTGGCCGTGAAGAAGCAGCGCCAGCGCCGGGTAGGGCTCCAGGCGATCCGGCTCGATCGACACCGCCTTGCTCAGCGCCTCCACCGCGTCCGCCGCCCGGCCCCGGTCCCGGAGGAGAAGGCCCAGGATGTACCACGAGGCCCAGAGATCGGGCCGAAGCGCCAGCGAGGCGCGCAGTTCCTTCTCCGCCAGGTCCCTCAGCACCACGATGTAGGAGGGCGCGCGCGGCGCGAGCACGTAGGCCGAATACCCGTTCAGGAAGCGGTACGCCGCGTTGTCCGGCTCGAGCTTCACGAGTTTCTCGAGGTGCTTCCTCGCGGCCCAGAGGGAGTCGCTGAACGCCTCCTTCTTCCCCAGCTCCGTGAGGCAGAACCCGAGCCCGTAGAGCGCTTCGGCGTTCTCCGGCGCGGCCTCCAGGATCTTCTCGTAGGCCTCGACGGCCTGGGCGTACTTCCCCTCGTCCCGCAGGCGGTCGGCCTCTTCCAGATCCGCTCCCGCGCCTCGGGCGAAGATCAGCAATCCCAGAAGCGCGGGAAGCAGGAAGCGCCGGCGTCTCGTTTTTTCCGTCCTCAAGGCGTCGTCCTCCACGTCGATCCCGCCAGCGGCGGGTTCACATGATCTTTTTCTGATCAACATGACTCTTTCTAGAAGGGTCGAAAGACGGCCGTAATGCCTCAATTCAATTCCGCATTCCGCATGGCCTACCTCCCCTCTCCCGGTCCCGCTTCCTTCCGGGGCATGTAGACGTCCAGGACGTCCCGGGTGAAATGCCGGGCCGCCTCGAAATCCTCCCCGTTCTCCTTCCACCAGGCTCGCCAGGCCTGTTGCACCGTTTCGATCTGCTCGCCGTCCATGTCGAGGTGGAAGCCGAAGTCGACCTCGCCGCCGGTGAGGCGCCGCAGGCGGACGGCCGCGTCCCGGCGGGTCCAGCCGTTGCCCCCGAGCCCCTCGATGAGCAGGGGGACGCCCTCGTTGTCCCCGAGCAACGCCAGGGCCTCGGAAGCGGCGTGGCGGACCGTGGCCTCGCGGGAGACGATCACCTTGCGCTCGACGGGCCCGACCTCGCGCCCGTAGATCTCCTTCTCGAGCTCGTACGCGAGGAGTTCCTTGATCGGTCTCGTGATCGAGGCGCGGTCCATGGCCTTCACGGTGGCGCTGGTGAGGGTGTCCGCGCCGCCGGGATGTTCCTCCTTTTTCCCGTTCTTTTCCTTCTTCCCGGCTTCCGCCCGGACGCCCAGGATGCCGAGGGCGTCCACGGTGTAGACGAGGACGTCGTAGCGGGGCTCTTCCTCGAGGACCTGGAGCAGGGAGGGGACGGCGACCGGATCGCCGATCCGCCCCAGGCAGTAGGCGATTTCCTGCCGGTTCAGGGGATCCGGATTCTTCAGGCCCACGAGGAGAAAGGGAACGATCCATTTTCCGGCGCCCACCACGCGCCGGATCGCGTCGCGGCGGATCTTCCACGTCGGGCAGGAGAGATCCTCGATGGTGTCCGCGATCTTCTTGGGCGCCCAGGGGAGGGGGAGCGCCTGGCCGGCGGGTTCTTGGGCCTTGTCCGGGGGTTCGGTCCGATCGCCTTCTTCGGAAAGGCCTGGGCGGCTGAGGCTCACCGCCATCATCATCGAGAGGAGAACCAGAACGAGCAAGGGCCATCTCCGCATGGGTCGGTCTCCAAGACAAAGAGCGCGCGCCGGCACCGGATCGGAGGGGTATTATAGCGGCCCCTGGGGGGCCGGGAAAGGCGGGGATGGGATCACTTGGAGCGATTCGCGCTGTAGCCGATTTTGGGTTCTGAGGATGAAGAATACCAGCTTACACCGCGAAAGGCTCACTTGACGTTGGCGTTGATGACCTTGTCGCCGCGCATCACGAACACCTTCGTCCCCCAGACCTCCTTTCCGTTCCGGCGCTTTCCCTCGAAGAAGAGGTTGAAGACCAGCGTGTCGGCGAGGATGGGCCTTCCGGTGAGGTGGTCCATCGTGTCGTAGAAGGGGAGGCGCTCGCCCAGCGTCCAGGGGTCGAAGACGAAGCGGAAGGATCCGTCCTCCATGGGGACGGACGCCTCCTCGACGATCACGCCGGGGGAGATGATCGTGTAGTGCACGACGCCCTCGGCCACGTCGTCCGGGATGGTCCCGGAGACCAGGACGGGCTGGCCGGGCTGGACCCGGGAGAAGGGGGGCAGGTCGAGATCGATCTCGAAGGCTCTCGCGGGGTCTTTCGGCGCGACGTAGAAGGCGTACTCGCCGTCCAGGCTTCCCAGGACGTCGCCGGTCCTGCCGGCGTAGGCGAGTTCCTGTCGCGCCTTCCAGACGCCGGGCTCGGAAAGCGGGGTGACGTTGTCGGGGGAGCGGGGGAAGACGCCGATCTTGTTGGCCTTCAGGCGGTAGACGAACTCCCGGCCGGAGGGGGAGATGACGGTGGTTTCGAGGTCGGCGGGAACGGGGGGGTTGCTCGCGCCGCCGGCGGGGGCGCCGCCCCCCTCGAGGAGGATCATGCCGGGGACGGGGAGGACGCCGCCGCCGACGAAGAGGTAGTGCTCGCGCCCGTTGAGGGTGAAGAGGGGTTCGGAGCAGGGGGCGACGATACGGTTATCGTTGGTCCCCTCGGGGGTGATGACGTCCATGGAGGCGTAGACGGCGTAGCGGGTCTCCCCCGTCTTCCGGTTCTTGTAGACGACGCCGCCGGTGTTCCGGTAGAAGTCGCCGGGCATGTCGCCGTTCTCGCAGGTGTGCATCTGGTTGCCGAGGATGCTGGGGCTGGTGGACCAGTAGGAGTTGGAGTCCTGGTGGATGCCGATGATGTGCCGTCCGCTGACGCCGGGGCGCCAGGCGTCGGCGTAGAAGTAGGCGATGCGGTCGACCTCCTCGGGGAAGCAGAACGGCGTCCAGTGGTTCCTGGCGGTGGGGAAGGGTGCGTAGAGTCCGCGGTTCGGGCAGATGTCGGGGTAGGGTTCGAACCCGTCGGTGAACTCCATGGTGAGGTAGGGTGTGATGTAGTTGTGGAGATCGAAGGTGGAGGCCATGTAGAGGACGTCGCCGCAGTAGTAGGGGAAGAAGAAGAAGTGGCTCACGAGGTTCTCGACGCGGCCCTCCTCCTTCAGGGAGAAGCGCGGCGGCGAGGGGAGCGTGTAGAGGGGGCCGACCATGTTCGTCAGTTCCGTACCGTCCTTCCGCCACTGGTATCCCGTGCGGCCGTGGGCGATCATCGGCGTGTCGGGCTCGGCGACGACCATGGCCCCCCAGAGGCTACCGAGCCACAGCGTCCCGTCCGAGGCCTCGTATTTCGCCCACACCTTCGAGACGTACTCTCCCGGGGCCTTGAAGACGTACTTCTCCGGCCCCACGAACAGGCCGAGGCGGTTGGCCTTGGCCCGGGTCTTGAAGACCTCCTTCTTCGCGGGATCGGAATAGGGATAGAATTCGATGGTGAGCTCGATGTCCGCCGGCACGGGGGGCGCGACCTCCAAAGCGCCGTGGAACGTCTGCCCCACCTCGTAGGGAAGGCTCGGGAACGTGCCGAAGGTGATGCGGTGGGCGATCCAGAAGCTGTAGGTGCCGCCCCCCTCGAAGCGGTTCCCGTAGGCGTCCAGCATCCACCCCGTCATGCGGACCCGGTACCGGCCGTACTTCGTGAAGTTCCTCGTGAGCTTGCCCGTCCGCGTCGTGGCGCCCCACTTGGTCAGGGCGACGAGGCGGTGCGTCCCGAGGTCGGACGTCTCCCCGTCGGGCCCCGTGACCTGGACGGACACCTCCCCGCGCCTCGAAGTGAACGGATAGCGGATGTTGAGGGAGGGGAAGGCCACGGAAGGCAATCCCGGCTCGAGCCGGTAACGGCCGGGAGGGTAGATGGGTTCGGACTCCAGCCGGTTCCGCCAGTTGATGTCCCACTTCCCCTCCGCCTCCTCGGGCACGATGCCCCGGACCCCGTGCACCTCCTTCGTGCCGAACAGCGTCCAGGGAAGCCGGGGCGTCGCCGCGTCCCCGATCCGGATCATGGGCAGGATGTTCTTCAGCTCGTAGTGCAGGGCCTCGCCGGCGCCGGTCACGTCGCCGATGCCCGCCTTCTGCGCCTCGTAGGGCAGGCGGGGAACCGTCACGAAGTAGCCGTCCTTGTCGATCACCCCGAACTCGAAGTAGAGCCACCAGTGCCCCTCGGGGATCTCCCGCGTGATCGGCACCCGGAATCGAAACGTCAGGAAGAGCTCGTTCTTCCGCACCCGGATCTCCGTCCGCGGAACCCGCGACACGGCGTCGATGGGGGACGTGTAACACGTGCCCGCCTCGGAAACGCAATGCCGCGTCGGCACGTTGGGCTGGTGATTCTCCACGGGAAAACCCGTCGGCGTGATCAGGGAGGAGATCCGGTGGTTGGTGAAGGCATGGTAGTACCCCTCCTTGTCGTGCCGGCGTTCCCCCACCAGAAGCGCCACCAGCTCCGGAATCTGGTCGATGGCACGGACCAGGTGCTTGCTCCGGATGCGCATCTCCGCGTCCACCGACAGCGTCTCCCCCACCTTCAGGCGGGGATCCCGGATCGTGAACCGGCCTTCCCACTGCCCGTATCCCGAGACGTAGCCCCGCTTCACGAAATGCAGGGGACCCTCCCCCTTCTGGGCGAAATCCTGGATGCCGTCGTTGTCCTCGTCGCCGTCGACGTAGTCCAACAACCCGTCGCCGTCGCTGTCGATGCCGGGAACCTTCTTGCCCGGGCACCAGACGGTCAATGCGTCGACGAGCAACGAACCCTTGCGCTGCTTTTCCACGTGGGGGATGAAGGAGAGATCGAACAGCCGGACGTTCTTCCGCCCACCCGCGAAAAGGCCCGCCATCGTCTCGTCACCGAAATCCAGCGCCGAAACGTAATACGTGTACCAGATGTCCGTGATCTCCGTGTTCTCCGAGTGGTAGACACGGATGTTCCCCTGCTCGTCGAGTACACGGAGCTGGAGACGCCACCGCGCCGGATACCCGTCCATCTCGTGATTGTGCGTCCTCGCCCGGAAGAAGATCCCGTCCTCAGGCTCCAGCGTGATCCCGGAATACCGGCCCGGCGTGAAGTTGAGCAGGGCCCACGTGTCCCCCCCCGGCGGAAGCTCGAAGTCGAAGCGCACCCCCTCCGCTTCCTCCACGGCCCCCT
>CAZDSO010000094.1:0-19902 GCA_964508045.1 uncultured Planctomycetia bacterium
CTCCGCCCTCACGGCCGTCCAAAAAGGGGTGGAGGACGTCGCCTTCCTCCGCGCCCTGATCGACGAGCTCGAGGACCGATTCTCCGTGGACGCGCGGCGCATCTACGTCACGGGCTTCTCCAACGGCGCCTCCATGACTTTCCGCGCGGGACGCGAACTCTCCGGCCGGATCGCGGCGATCGCGCCCGTGGCCGGGATCGACTGGATGGCGGACACCGAGCCCGAACGGTTCGTGCCCCTGATCTACCTGACCGGTACGGACGATCCCCTGAACCCGATGCAGGGCGGCGAGATCCGCCTCGGCCGCAAATCTTACGGCGTCAAGCCCCCGACCCGGGAGATGATCGAGCGGTGGGTCGAACGGGCCGTCGTTCCCGGGGAGCCGCGCACGATCTGCGACCGCGACGGCGCCAAGGGGCTCGCCTGGGGGCGCGAGGGCGAGGAAACCGCCGTGGTCCTCTACACCTTCGAGGGCCACGGCCACCACTGGCCGGGCGGCCGCTCCGCCCTGCCGGCCTACCTCGCCGGGCGGAACACGGCCCGGCTTTCCGCGACCGACCTCGTCTGGGCGTTCTTCGAGAAGCACGCCCTCCCGGAAGACGCGCCGGCGCTGTCCCGCCCGCCGGCGTGGGTCACGCCGGCGGTCCGCGCGGAGGGACTGCACTACCGCACGTTTCGATCCGAGGCGGCCGGCGCCGAGGTCAGCTACCACGTCTTCACGCCGCCGGGCTACGGGGAGGACGATACGCGCCGCTTTCCGGTCCTCTACTGGCTCCACGGCTCCGGCGGCGGCGGGGCGGGCATCCGGCCGCTGACGGAGCGGTTCGGCGACGCGATGCGCGAGGGCCGTGCCCCGTCGATGCTCGTCGTCTTTCCCAACGGCCTCCCCCACGGCCTGTGGTGCGATTCCAAGGACGGGAGGACGAAGGTCGAGACCCTGCTGATGCAGGATCTGATCCCGGACGTGGAGGCGAACTTCCGCACCGTCGCAAGGAGGGAGGGCCGCATGATCGAGGGCTTTTCCATGGGCGGGTACGGCGCCGCGCGGATCGGATTCAAGTTCCCGGAACGGTTCCGCGCCGTCTCGATCCTCGGAGGCGGGCCCTTGCAGAAGGACCTCTCCTACACGCCGCGGGTGGGCCCCCGCAACCGCGAGAGGACCTTCGCGGCCGTGTACGGAAGCGATCAGGACTACTTCTACGCCCAGAGCCCGTGGCACCTGGCGGAGAAGAACGCCGACGCCCTGCGCGAGGGCATGACGATCCGCCAGGTGGTCGGGGCGAAGGACGAGACGCTTCCCGCCAACCGGGACTTCCACGATCGCCTCGCGGAGCTTAGGATCGGTCACGATTACGTGGAAGTGCCCGGCATCCCCCACGACCCGGCGGCGCTCCTCGACGCCATGGGCAACGCCAACTGGGGCTTCTACCGCGCCGTGTTCGGGGAGGGGGACGAAGAGCATCCGGACGGCCTGGATTCGAAGGAATGACCGACACCACGGCAGAGGCGATTCCCGATCGCTCGAGGACGCGCGCGTTCCTCGAAAACCTATGCGCCCTCGGCCCGCGGCTCATGGGGACGGCGCAGGAGGAGCGCGCCCGGTCGTTCCTCGCCGATTTCTTCCGCGGGCTGGGTCTCGACCCCTTCGTGCAGGCGTTTCCGGTCCCCCTCTACGAACGCGGCGCGACCGCATGCACGCTCGTCACGGGGAATCGTCGCGAAACGCTCCAGGCCCTTGCCGTCGAGCGATGCCCCGCCACCAGAAACACGGTGGACCTTCCCCTCGTCGCAGTCGGGGACGGGTCCGGGGCCGCGGTCGAGGCGGTTTCCGACTCCCTGCGAGGTTGCGCGGCCTTCCCCTCGAAGCCGGGAAGCGAGGGATTCCTTGCGGCGGCCCGAGCGGGCGCGGCGGCCTGGATCGAACCGTGCGCGGAGGCGTTCGACGCGATCCGCGCCGCCTACATGCGGGAGGGAAGCGAGGAAAGCGCCTGCCCCCGGGTCAAGATTCGGGCTTCCGCGGGGAAGCGGATCGAGGAGGCCTTCGACGAAGGGGAGGCGCCGCGCGTCGAGCTGCGCGTCGAGGGCGAGGTCCGGGAATCGCGGTCGGCCAACCTCGAGTTCACGCTCCCCGGCGCGACCGATCTCCCCCACGTCCTGGTCGGGGCGCATCTCGACACGTTCTCGATCGCCACCGGCGCCACCGACAACGGCTCCGGCGTCGCGGCCGCCTGCATGATCGCGCAGGCGCTCGCGTCCCTGCCGCCGTCCCGTCGCGGGGTGCGGTTCCTCTTCTTCACCGGCGAGGAGGACGGCCGGCGCGGCTCCAAGGCGTACGTGGACTCGAGGCTTCCCCGGACGCACCCCGCCGGCGTCTACGTGAACTTCGACGTGCCTCACGGCGGGAAACCCCTGATCCACGTGATGTCGGGGACCTTCGACGCCGCCTGGTTCGAGGACCTCCGGTCGCGCTTCGGGGAGGATCTCGCCTTCGCCCGGAACATGCGGCGCAGCTCGGACCACTACTCCTTCTACCGCGCCTCCGTCCCCTGCGTCATGCCGCGCGCGGTCCCGGCCGACGAGCGGGAGAACCCGGGGACCTTCATCCACACTCCCCTCGACACGATCGACCGCGTGGACGTCGACGCGCTACAGCGTTCCATCGTGCTCTCGGCGCGCCTGACGCATGCGCTCGCGGACGCCGAGCGCCTTCCGTTCGACCTCTTCGAGCCCCTGCCGGACGAGGCCGCGAACTTCCCCGATCCCGGGTAGCGGGAGGGAAGAACCCGAATCCCAACGGATTCTCGGGCCGGCTGCTAGACACTTTGACAATTGTCAAATTGTCCCATGGTCCCATGGGGCCATTCGGCAATGGCCGGGCTTCCGAGCGGGTCCCGGCCCGGTGGCGAACAAGTTTTCCGCGAAACCTCCCTGCCCCCTTCGGGTTCAAGGATCCATGCGCGCGCCGGCAGCAGTCTCGATCAGCGTCTTGGTCGCCTTCCTGCATGCGCAGGAGGATCGATGAATCGAAGCAGGGGGGGCGAACCGCGGTCTTCCCGCCGCCCCTTACGACCCAGAGAGGATCCCGAAATGAAAAGCAGAACCCGGCGCACTTCCGGCCGGAAAGACGGCGCCTACCGCGCCCTCCTGCCCGCCGCCCTCGTCCTGGTCCTGGTCGCGCCCGCGACCACGCGCGACGCGGCCGGCGCGGACGCCTGGCTCTACAAGGCCGAAGCCGGGCCCCATCCGGTTGCTTCCGACGGCTCGATCGTCCTGGCCGACCGGACACGGGGCAAGGATCTCCAGATTCGCGTGACCTGGCCCGAGGCGCCGGGCCCCTTTCCCGTCATCGTCTGGTGCCACGGCGCCACCGGCACCAAGGACATGTACGGGCCGATCGTGAAGCACTGGGCCGGCCACGGCTACGTCTGCATCCAGGCGAACCACTCCGACTCGCGCGCCTTCGGCGAGAAGGGCGAACGCGAGGTCTTCCGCGACTGGGCCTCGCGGCCGAAGGACGTCTCCTTCCTCTTCGACTCGCTCGACGAGATCGAAGGGAAGATCGAGGGCCTCGAGGGAAAGATGGACCGGGAGGTCCTCGGCGTGGGCGGCCACTCCTTCGGCGCGCACACCGCCCAGCTGGTCGGCGGCGTGACCACGGTGGACCCCTTTACCCGCGCGCGCAAGAGCCACGCCGACCCCCGCCCGCTGGCCTTCCTTCTCCTCTCGCCCCAGGGCAAGGGCGCGATGCTCGACGAGGATTCCTGGAAACCGCTCACCCGGCCGGCCATGACCGTGACCGGGTCGAAGGATCCCGGCCGGAAAGGACAGCCCTACACGTGGCGGCTGGACCCCTTCCGCCACGCGCCGCCGGAGGACAAGTACCTGGTCTTCATCGAGGGGGCCCGCCACGGCTTCGGCGGCGTCGTCGGCGAGGGCGAATTCCGCAACGCCGGGCCGCCCGATCCCGACCACGTCCTCTACGTCAAGACCGCCACCACTGCTTTCTGGGACGCCTACCTCCTGAAGAGCGAGACGGCCCGCGCCTTCCTCGACGCGAAGACGCTCGAGCAGCGTAGCGAGGGCGAGGCGAAGATCACGTCCGGGGAAGCGGAAGCCGCACGGGAGGGCCGCTACGCGCCCGGACCCGGCACGCTCACCGCCGTCTTCGAGGACGCCGTCTGGACCGACGGGCGGCGCGACCGCGCGGTGCCGGTCCGCATCTACGCCCCGGACCCGAAGCACGGCGACGGACCCTTTCCCGTGGTCGTGTTCTCCCACGGCGGCGGGGAATCGCGGAAAGCCTACGGCTACCTGGGGCGCCCCTGGGCGCGGAACGGCTACGCCGTCGTGTTCGTCACGCACAAGGGCAACGACGCCGAGGCCGTTAGGGAAGGCGGCATGAAGGCGCTGGGCAGGGCCGACTTCGCCGTGAGGCCGGCGGACATGCGGTTCGTGATCGACCGGCTCCTCTCGCCCGAGCTGGCCCATCCGCTTCTCCGCGGCCGCATCGACACGGAGAGAATCGCCGCGGCGGGGCAGTGCGCGGGTTCCACCACCGTCTTCGCGCTGGCCGGCCTGACGTCCAGGGACCCGCAGGGGAACCTGAAAACATACCGCGACGAGCGGATCCGGGCCACCGTCGCCCTGAGCCCGCAGGTCGGAAGCACGCGGGCCCGGGCCCGGCAGGAGAGCCTCCACGAGGATTCCTGGAGTACGGTCGAGGGACCCGTGCTGGTCATGACGGGCCTCGAGGACTTCAACTGGATCCCCGAGGCGCGCGCGAATCCCGGCGTCGTCCGCAAGCCCTACGACGGCATGCCCCCGGGCGACAAGTTTCTCGTGGAGATCGAGGGCGCCGAGCACAACGCCTTCACCGACTCGGTCCCCTACTACCCCGCCGGCGAGCGCGACCCCCGCCACCACGGCTGGATCGCCCAGGCCACCACCGCCTTCCTCGACGCGTATCTCCGGGGGATGGAGGAAGCCCGGGCGTGGCTGGAGAACGAGAGGCTCGAGAAGGAGACGGCCGGGGAATGCCGCCAGGAACACAAGCACACGGAAGAGGACGTCGGCCCCGACGCCTCCGCCGGAAACGAGGGCGAAGAGGAAGAAGACGAGGTCGACGAGGAAATCCGGCGACGCGCCGAGCGGATGATGCGCTTCCTCGACCGCGACCGCGACGGAAGCCTGTCGCGCCGGGAAATGCCGCAACGGCTGGTCCGCGCCTTCGACCGGCTCGACGCGGACCGCGACGGGCGCCTCGACGAGGAGGAGCTCGCCCGAGGCCTTTCCAAGCTGCAGGGCCGGCGCGGCGCTTCCGGCGCGGGGCGGAGCGGCGAGGAGGGGGAGAGCGGAGGGGCGCAAGGGGATCCCCCGCCTGCGCCTTCGCGGGAAGCGGACGCGGGGCCCTTCGAGACCGGCTGCGTGGAGCGTGTCCTCCTGCGCGACGAGTCGCGCAACGTGGCGATCCCCTGTCGCGTCTGGTTTCCCCGCGGGGAGGGGCCGTTCCCCGTGATCGTGCACTGTCTCGCCGCGGGCGCGAGCGCGAAGCAGTACGACGGGCTGGCCTCCTTCTGGGCCGGGCACGGCTACGTCGTCCTCCTGCCCGACCACGCCGATTCGCCCGACGCCGGCGAGGGGCAGGAACGGGCGAACGCCGTGTCGAACTGGGAGAGCCGGCCGCTGGACGCGCGGCTCGCCCTCGACCGCCTCGACGCGATCGAGGAAGCGAACCCGGCGCTCGAGGGACGGCTCGACCGGGGACGGATCGGCGCCGGCGGCCACTACGTCGGCTCGCTCGCCGGCGGCCTTCTCACCGGCATGCGCCCCTTCCCGGGCGCGGCGGGGCGGGACTACGCGGACGCGCGCGTGAAGGCGGCGCTGATGATTTCGCCGGTCGGCCGCGGGCAGGGGCTCACGGAGGAGACGTGGGCCGGCATGAAGAGACCCCTGATGGTCCTCACGGGCTCGCGGGATCTGAGCGCGCGGACGCAGAATCCCCCGCAGTGGCGCACCGAGCCCTTCCGGTTCAGCCCGCCCGGGGACAAGTACCTCGCCTGGGTCCAGGACCTGGGGCCCACCCGCGGCGCGCGCGGGACGTTGGGGGAGGGAGGGATCTGGCCCGCCCCGGTCGAGGAGGTGGTCCGGCTCGCCACCCTCGCGTTCTGGGATGCGTACCTGAAGGAGGATGAAGACGCCTTCGCGCACCTCCAGGAGGCATTGCTTTCGGGATCGAAGGGTGGAAGCGCCCGCATCACCGCGAAACACCGCGAGGGAGAGGGATCGAGGGAGGAAACGCCGCCGGGATCGCCGCCCGCCATGGACTTCGATGCCGCGGCGGCCTATTCCGAGTCCTGCGGCGGCGTGGCCGTGCTGGTCGCGGTGGACGGCGAGATCGTGTTCGAGCGGTACGCCTCCGGCCACGCGCCCGGCACGGCCGTCCACCTGCACAGCGCGACCAAGGGTTTCTGGGGCACGGCGATCGCGGCGATGATCGAGGACGGGCTGATCGAATCGTTCGACGAGCCGGCCGCGAAGACCCTCCCGGAATGGAGCGACGACCCGCGCAAGAGCCGGATCACCCTCCGCCACCTGCTCGGCCTCAACGCGGGGCTCGTCCAGGACGTGGTCCGCCTCCAGGGCCACGACCGCCCGACGCTCGCTTCGGATTTGTTCCGGCACGCCGTCGGGGTTCGGGCGGCGCGCCCGCCCGGCACGGTTTTCCAGTACGGCCCGAGCTGCTACTACGTGCTTGGCGAGATCATGAAGCGCAATCTCGCGGAGCGGGACGAGACGCCGCTCGACTACCTGAAACGGCGCATCCTCGACCCGATCGGCGTGGAGATCGGGGCGTGGGTGCACGACGCCTCGGGCAACCCGCACATCC
The DNA here is from genome assembly GCA_964508045.1 of uncultured Planctomycetia bacterium. Lineage (GTDB taxonomy): Bacteria > Planctomycetota > JAKEIC01 > JAKEIC01 > CAZDSO01 > CAZDSO01. Next base: position 6,887 of record CAZDSO010000094.1, read on the forward strand.
CCAACGGCGCCCACCTGACCGCCCGGGACTGGATGAAGTACGGGCAATGGCTGGTCCAGGGCGGCGTTTGGGAGGGCAGGCGGATCGTGCGCGAGGATCTCCTGCGTGCGCTGGTCGAACCGACGGAAGCCAACCCGGGCCACGGGCTGGCGCTGTGGCTCAACCGCCCCGGCGGCCACGGGGTCCTGCCGTCGCAGAGGGCGCCGGACGGCTCGCCCGGGGGGTGGATCCACCCGGAGGGATATCCCGATCTCTTCGGCGCGCTCGGGGCGGGCAAGAACCGGATGTACATGATCCCGTCGGCGAAGACGGTGGTTCTGCGGCAGTCCAACCGCGATCGGGACACGTTTTCGGATGCGGAGTTCCTGCGCATTCTGCTGGTGGGAAAAGGAGGGGGATGAAAAGAATGAAAACCTGGAAATCACGAGAAAACGACGAGATCCAAAACCAAACTATTCCGGTCCACGGATCCGAATCCGGGTTTCCTCAGCACTCTCGTGCCTTTGATGCAGGCCTTGCCGTGGCAAATGGCGGGATCAACAGAGATTCGTTTTTTCCATTCCATGTCTTCGCTCCTAGAAGGTACCCATAGTCTACATGCAATCCTTGAGAAACAGGAGGCGACATGATCCGGGACAAGACGATCTTCCGTAGGGCCCTCGCGGCCTGCCTGGCCCTGGGCCTCTTTGGGACCGGCACCCTCCTCGCCGGGGACGCGGCGCCTGCCGGCGAGGCCGTCACGCAGGAGAGATGCCGCAAGGCCGCTGCATACAGCGCGAAGCACCGCGGCATCTCCATGGTCGTCATGATCGACGGAGAAATCGTCTTCGAGGACTACCCCAACGGCGGCGCGAAGGACCGGGCCCAGGAGCTCGCCAGCGGCACCAAGAGCTTCGCCGGCGTCCTCGCTGCTGCTGCCGTCCAGGACGGCCTCTTGGATCTCGACGAGCTCGTCTGCGAGACCCTGGGCGAGTGGAAGGCGGACCCGCGCAAGTCGAAGGTGACCGTGCGCCAGCTCCTGCACCTCACCAGCGGCGTGAAGACCGGCGGCGAGAGGGGAAAGCTCCCCACCTACGCCGAGGCCCTGAAGATTCCCTTCGAGACCGAGCCGGGCGAGGCCTTCAAGTACGGCGGCGTGCCCTTCCAGATCTTCGGGGAGCTCATGCGCCGCAAGCTCGCCGGCAGGAAGGAAAGCCCGATCGACTACTTGAAACGCCGCCTTTTCGAGCCCATCGGCCTCGAGGTCGGCGCCTGGCGCAAGGACGCCGACGGCAACCCCACCCTCCCCTCCGGGGCCCGCCTCACCGCCCGGAACTGGGCGAAGTTCGGGGAATTCGTGCGCCTCGGCGGGACCTGGAAGGGCGAGCGGATTCTCGAGAAGGAGCTCCTCGACGCGTGTTTCGAGGGCTCGAAGGCCAATCCCTGCTACGGGCTGACCTGGTGGCTGAACCGGGCGTGCCCGCAGGAGATCCGCAGGCGCATCCCCCAGCTGCGCGCAGGCGTCGACGACCTGTGGCCGATCGACTGCATCCCCAAGGACATGGTCATGGCCATGGGCGCGGGAAAGCAGCACCTCTACGTGAGCCGCGAGCGCCGGCTCGTCGCGGTCCGCCAGGCGTCCGGCATCATGGAGACGCTTCGGGGAGAGAGCCGCCCGACGTTCTCCGAGGCAGTGTTCCTGCAGCTCTTGTTCAGCGGCGAGGCGCCCGAGGAGGCGACGGCGGAAGGGGACGAGGAGGGGAACGAGGCCAAGGCCAGGGCGGAGAAGCTGATCCGCTACCTCGACAAGGACGGGGACGGCAGGCTCTCGCCCGAGGAGGCCCCGCGGCGGATCCAGAACTTCTTCGACCGGGTGGACGCGAGCGGCGACGGCTACCTGGACGCGGCGGAACTCGGCGCGCTGCTCGAACGTCTGGGCGGCCGCGGCCGCCGCTGACGAGGCATCCGGAACAGGAACGCAGGAGCGAGCCCGGGACCGGAAGCGCGCCCCGGGGGAGATCGGGAGCGCGAAGGTTTTTGATTTCGGAAGGGAGACCCGTATGGCCCGCAACAAGGTGCACCGCGAAATCGTGTCCTGGGCTCGCGCGTCGATCGTCTTTCTCGCCGCCCTGGCGGCGCTGGCCTTCGGCGCCGCGCCGCTCGCGCTTGGCGAAGAGGGCGGTGGCGCGTCCGCGCGCCGGTCCGCCGCGCCCGCGCCGAAGGCCATGCCGCCCTGTGACGCGACCGAGGACGCCGCGGGCGCGGGGCAGGTGTTCGAATCCGTGAGGGTTTCCGGCCTGACCGATTTCCGGGAGGGCACGAACGGCGTCGCGTTCGCAGACTTCGACGGCAACGGATATCTCGATGTCCTCACCGTGACCACGCCGCCCTTCGTGCTCGCGGAGGAGCTGAAGGGCCGCCAGCAGCCCCGGGACACCTTGCGCCTGCTGCTCAACGACGGCGGCTTCGTCCTGCGCCCCTGCAAGATCACGCTGAAGGGCTCGCCCGCCACGCCGGAGGATTTCGGCCAGGGCTGGCGGGGCAGCCAGATTCCCGTCGTCGCCGATTTCAACGACGACGGCCTGCTCGATTTCTTCGTCTCGCGCCAGTTCCCCGGCGTGCACGACAAGGTGCGCGAAGGCCGCACGCCGGTCGGCAACAGCCTGTTCCTGGCCGACGGCGCCTTCCACACGTTCCGGGACGTCTCGCGCGAGCTCGGCGTGCGCAACGAACGCGCCTACAACCGACAGGCAAGCCTCGGCGACGTGAACCGCGACGGCTACATCGACATCGCCGTGGGCGCCGACAACACCACCAGCGCCTTCGAGGGCATCCCGAAGGCCGCTCTCCTGGTCTACGAGCCCGGCGACGGCGCCTTCACGTCCGGCCGCTACCACGACATCGGCGGCACCGACCTCGTGCCCGATTTCGGCGGCTTCCACCGCGATCCCGCCCGCGACAAGGCCGGCCCCAAGGTGACGCTCCGCGACATCGACAACGACGGCGACCTCGACCTGTTCCAGTCCGCGCACGTGCTGATCAACATCGGCTACGACGCGCGGCGGCTCCCGCTCTCGCCGGCCACGTACCGCCAAGGCGTGTTCACGTGGCGCAACCTGCTCGTCGAGACCGGCGCGTTCCGCTTCGAGAAGTCCGTCGGCAACGGCCTGGCCGCCGAGGCCCGCCTGCGCTACGACGACGAACAAGGGATCTACGTCCCCGCCGGGGAGGCGGCCGCCCCGGGACTGGCGTACCTGTTCTTCGCGGACGTGAACAACGACGCGCTTTTCGACGCCGTGGCCGTGGACGGCACCGACGCCCTCTTCACGCCCAAGACCGAGGACGTCGCCGGACGGTTCTGGACCAACCAGGGCGGCTTCCGCTTCACCGAGGCCACCCGGAAGGCCGGGCTGTCGTCGCTCAACCACACGTACCGCGAATGGTACCGCTTCTTCGATGGCGAGATCACCCCCCGGCTCGACCGCCCCCTGCCCCTCGGGCGCATGAACAAGTCCCAGCCCGGGCTTCCCGACAGGGCGCCCCTCGACCTGAGGCCCTACCACGGCGACGTCGTCTTCGCCGACTTCGACAACGACACCCATCTCGACTTCGTCGTGCTCGACCGGCGCGAGGCCAAGTTGCTCGAGGTACGCGCGATCCTCTACCGGAACCGCGGCGACGGCACCTTCGCGCCCATGCCCACGACCTTCTCGGGCCTCGACAGCACCGGCATCGCGGGCGAGGCGGTGGACTTCGACAACGACGGGCTCGTGGACCTGTTCGTCTCCGGCGACCCGGACAACACCGCCCCCGAGGGCAATCCCGGCCACCGCTACGAGGACAAGGTGTACCACAACACCGGCGCCGTCGGCGGCTCGAACCACTGGCTGCGCCTTCGCTTCAGCGGCGTCTCCCACGCCGCGCTGCTGGGGACGCGCGTCGAGATCTTCCGCCCCGGCACCGGCGTCCGCCTCGGCACCCGCGGCATCTACGCCGAACACGCCTACAAGTCGGCCAGCCCGCTCGAAGCCCACTTCGGCCTGGGCGAGAACGAAACGGCGGACGTCCGGGTCTTCCCACCGGGAGGGAAGGCCTTCACGCTCCGCGCGGTCGAGGCCGACCGCTACCTGGACCTGAACGTCGCCGAGCGCGTGCTCACGCCGGTGCCCTTCGAGGCGGGCGCCGCTTCCGCCCCCGGCGAGGGGAGGATCACGCTCGACGAGGAGCACCGCATCGAGGCCGGCGGCGCGAACCGCGTGTTCCGCGTCATCCGCCCGGCCCGCTACCGGAAGGGCGCGCCCGCCGTGGTGCTGCTGCACGGGGGATCGCAGAGCATGCGCAAGGTCCTCGGCGAGAAGGCCACGACCCGCCGCTGGCGCGAGCTCGCCGAGCGGGACGGCTTCCTCCTGCTCGTCCCCAACGGCTACAGCGAGCGCGAGGACGACGCCTTCGGCGACCGGCAGACGTGGAACGACCTGCGGCCCGACCCCGAAGGCCGCCTCTCGCAGCAGGACGACGTGGAGTTCGTGAAGGCCGTGCTGGACTGGGCCGCCGCGCGCCACGGCATCGACCCGTCCCGCGTGTACGCGACGGGCTCCTCCAACGGCGGGATGATGGCCCTGCGCCTTTTGGTCGAGTGCCCCGAGCGCTTCGCGGCCGGCGCCGCGTTCATCGCGGCGCTGCCCGAGGACGAGGTCCCCACGCCCCCGCGGGGCACGCCCGTCATGCTGATGAACGGCACCGACGACCCGCTCGTGCGCTGGCAGGGCGGCGTGGTCTCGCGCAACGGCGCGCCCACCCGCTCCGTGGACGACACCGTGGACTACTGGCTCGCCGTCAACGGCGTCGCGGACGCCGAACCCGTCTCCCGCGAACTCGCCGACGACGCCCCCGACGACGCCTGCCGGGTCACCTCACGGTCCTGGGCCGTCGAGCCCGGCGCACCGCCCGCCGTCGTGCGCTATACGGTGCACGGCGGGGGACACTGCATCCCCGACCCCACGCCCCCCGAATTCAGTCCCCTCGTTCAGCGCATGATCGGCCCCGCGTGCCGGGACGTGCACGGGGTCGACCTCGCCTGGGCGTTTCTGCGCCGCCACGACCGGGACGAGCTGCCTCTCGGCGAGATGGAACGCCCCGACCCGTCCCGGACGAGGAGGGGAGGCGAGGCGGAGGAGGCAGACCCGCGGGTGCGGAAGATCCTCGACCGCTTCGACGCCGACGGGGACGGCAAGCTCTCGCCCGAGGAGGCCCCGCGGCGGATCCAGAACTTCTTCGACCGGGTGGACGCGAGCGGCGACGGCTACCTGGACGCGGAGGAGCTCGGCGCGCTGCTCGAGGGTCTCGGCGGCCGCCGCTGACGCGGGAGGGTAGGGAGGTCATCGATTCGCGTTTTTCCCAAATCGACAATGGCACGAAACGATGAATCTCAGCTCCAGTGCGGCACCTTCTCGTCGGGAAGCGGTTCGAAGGCCTCGAAGGGGAACATCTTCTTGCAGGCCAGGCGCAGGACGATCTTGGCCGCCATGACGGCGGCCTCCTTCATCTCGTTGGCGTTCACGTACTCCAGCGTGTCCAGCGCCGTGTGGTGCAGCGCCCGCGGGCTTCGCGAACCGGCATTTCTCGAGATCTCCCAGAGGCAGGGGATCCCCCGGCGGTAGAAGGAGTAGTGATCCGACGCCGTGGCGACGATCTCCCGCACCGGAAAGCGGTAGTGCATCTCCTCCTGCAGCCGGAACCAGAACTCGGGATCGCTCCTGCCCGTCATGGTGACCAGGGCCGGGAAGCCGCCGTTGGCCGGCAGGTCGAAGTTGAAGAAGATCCCCGCTTCCCCCGGCGCGAGGGAACCCGCGTACTTCTTCGAGCCGAGCCTTCCCAGCTCCTCGCCCGTGAAGAAGACGAAGCGCACCGGGCGCTCCGGTTTGACCTTGTGCGTCGCGAACAGCCGCGCGACCTCGCAGACCACCGCCACGCCGGAGCCGTTGTCGTCCGCCCCCGGCGAGAGACAGAAGCTGTCGAGATGGGCGCCCAGCATCACCGCGCCCGTCTTCCGCTTCCCCGGCAGCTCGGCGACGACGTTGCCCGTGAAGCGCGAGACGGTCTCGCAGGAGACCGAGAGGTTCACGCGGACGGAACCGTTTTTCATGGCCCGGCGAAGCGCTGCCACCGATTCGCCGCTCACGGAGACGGCCGGCAAAAGCCCCGGTTTCGAGCCCTTGAAGCTCAGGCTCAAGACGGAGATCACCCCGGGCGAGGCGTAGGTGCCCACCACGATCGCCGAGGCCCCGGCCTCCAGCGCCGCGCGGTACCGCGACCAGCCCTTGTCCGGGCGGCCGTGTTCCTGGTACTCCTTCCGGGAGAAGAGCACGGCCTTGCCCCGGAGGTTGCGGCGGTTCCGCTCGAAGTCGCCCGGCGTCCCCTCGTACAGGTCCACGAGATCGAAGGACCGCGACTTCCCGCCGGTGGAGGCGGAGAAGACCATCGCGAGGCAGGGGATCTCCAGCTTCCGCCCGGGGATCGTCAGCCGGGAATTTCCGCGCTCCCAGGTGTCCGCCTTGAACCGCTGGACGCGCGTGGCAAGCCCCCAGCGCTTCAGCCTGGTGACGACGGCCTTGCGGGCCTTGCGCTCGCCGGGCGAGCCGGTGAAGCGGTGGCCGAAGGACGCGATCTCGCGGAGCAGATCGTCCATGGCATCGCTCGTCCAGATGTCCCCGCACATCTTCCGGTCCAAGGTCTGGATGTCCACCATGTCCGTTTCGCCTCAGAAAGAAACTGTGATTATAAAGCCGCAGGGCCGCAACGACAGGATCTTCAACACGAAGGCACCAAGGCAGGAAGGCGCGAAGGAATCAAGTTGATGCCGACGGAAAACCCGGATTTGGAAAACAAGCGCGTTTATTCGACAATGGACGCGACCTTTTTCCGGGAGGACGTCCGATGCATCCGAGAGCCCGCGGTCTCGCACTCCTTCTTCTCCTCCTGTCCGCCTGCCCCCCCTCCGAGGGGGACGACCCCGTGCCGTCCGATCCCGCCGGGGAGGACGAGATCGTGATCACCCTCGCCTTCGCCCGCAACGATCAGCCCGGCCCCGACCCCTTCACCGTCACCGCGTCCCTGACCCGGGGCGGGGATCCCCTGCCCGGCCAGGCCCTCGACGTCACCGTCCCCCGGGGCTCGGCCTCGGCCGTCACCGACCACGGCGGGGGCATCTACACCTTCCAGGTCGCTCCCGCGGGCACCGGCGAGCACCCCGTCACCGTGTCGGCGGGCGAGACCGAGGTGACGCGGACGGCGCTGGTCCTTTGGGACGTGCACGCGGACTGGGGCCAGCCCATGAAGGTCCCGGGGCTGGTGAATACCGAGGGCTACGAGGACGGCGTGACCGTCAGCCCGGACGGCGAGTACGTCTTCGTTCAGACGGGGCCCTTCCGCTGGAGCGGCCTCATCGTGTTCCTCACGCCGCGCGCGGACGGCGGCGCGGGCGGCAACCGGCTGGTCCCCACCGAGTTCCACCATCCCTGGATGGACGAGCTGATCGGCTCCTACACGGCGCCCGAGCGTCCCGGCTTCTTCGACGGCCGCTTCTCGGGCGACCAGTTCCTGCACAACTCCAACGCCTGGGGCGTGGGCGTGAACCAGGCCCCGAACTGGGGCATGAGCACGATGTTCTACGGCTTCAAGCGGCAGGCCGACGGGAGCTTCGCCGAACCCTTCTACGTGGCCTTCGACGACGAGAACGACGCCATCGTCAGCCCCTACGGGCTCGGCATCCGCATGGAGGGCGACGGCACCGCCCGCCTGGTCTTCAGCCTCGACATGCCGTCCGATCTCGACGAGCAGCCGGTGGACGTGAACGGCGACGGGTTCGGAGGCGCCGACGACGTGGCGAGCGGCATCGATCTCTACACGGCGGACATCGTGCTGGGACAGGACAACATCCTGGGGACGTTCAAGGCCACGGGCACGCCCGGGACACCCCCGCGGAAGGACACGCCCTTCTCCGCGGTCCCCGTCGCCCTCGGCGACACGGGCACCGACGGCATCTACGGCACGCAAGGGAACGTGGGATACTTCGAGTCGGGGGGCACGGCCATCCTGTTCACCGACGACGAGTACGACACGGGCGGGGACCGGGGCGAGATCGCCGTCTACGTCCAGGAATCGGGGACCTTCCCGAACGGCACGTGGTCCAAGACGCTCCTGCCGTCGAAGGTCAACACGGCCGACGAGGAGATCCAGCCCTTCTTCACGGGCCAGGACCTCTACTTTTGCCGCCTCTCCGGGCCCGAGGTCTGGCACGTCTCCTATACGGGCCCGCACACCGCCGCGGGCTTCGCCGACAACGCGAACTGGGGGACGCCGGAAAAGCTGCTCGCCAAGGCCGTCTCCGCCGCGGTGGGGAACTGCGTCGCAATCGGCGAGCCCACCACCTGCACGCGGCAGGGCGACACCCATCTCTACTTCGTCTACGCGGTGGTCCGTGCCGTGGACGATTCCGCGGCGACCACCTTTTACGACCTGGATTTCGACGCGGGGTTCGTGAAGAAGCGGTGAGAGCGCGGCATGAATCGGGATTGCAGATTTCGGCCGCCAGATTTCAGGAGCCGATCGTGACCGGCAACCCGGTCGATCTGAACCTCGTGAACGCCCGGGCCTCCCCCAACGGACTCCAGCCAGAGAAAGGACGACCCATGCTCAGAACCGCCATCCTCCTGCTCGGCCTCTTCGGAGGCCTCGCCTCCGTCCTCGCCGGGCAACCCGGCGGCGAAAGCCTCCCGCCGAACGTCGTCGCCCAGCTCCGGAAGGTCTACGCGCGCTTCGACGCGGACGCCGACGGCGACCTCTCCCGGACGGAAAGGGACGCCCTCGTCCACTTCGTCGCGGACGCGAAGGGATTCCGCCTCGCCGACCGGGTCGCAGCGTTCCTGGAGAAGGCGGACGCGGACGCCGACGGCACGATCACGGCGAAGGAATGGTCCGCGTTCACCGGCACCCCCGAGCAGCCTTCCGTCTCCAAGAGCACCGTCATGCTTCGCATGAGCGACGGGACGAAGCTGGCCACCGACCTCTACCTCCCGGACGGCCAGGGGCCCTTTCCCGTCGTGCTCGCCCGCACCCCCTACGGCAAGAACCGGCAGGGGGGGATGGGCCGGGACGTGACCGGGCTGGGTCTCGTCTTCGCCGTCCAGGACCACCGGGGCCGGTTCGCTTCCGAGGGCGAGAACATCCCCTTCATCGGCTGCGGGTGGGAGCCGTACCGCGACGGCGCGGAAACCGTCGCCTGGCTCGCCGAGCAGCCGTGGTGCAACGGCAAGATCTGCACGGTCGGCGGGTCCGCCGGCGGCATCACCCAGAACCTGATGGCGGGCGCCGCCCCCGGGAACCTCACCGCCCAGTACATCCAGGTCGCTGCTGCAAGCCTCTACCACCACGCCGTGTACGTGGGCGGGGCGCTCAGGAAGTCCCAGGTGGAGAAATGGACGACCGGCAACGGCTTCGACCCGGCGGGCCTCCAGGCGATGAAGGCCCACCCGGCCTACGACGACTACTGGCGGACATTCGACTCCACCCGCAAGCACGCCGTCATGAACGTGCCCGCCGTGCACTTCGGCGGCTGGTTCGACACCTTCGCGCAGGGCACCATCGATTCATTCGTCGGGCGGCAGCACGAGGGGGCCGAAGGGGCGCGCGGGAGGCAGAAGCTCGTCATGGGGCCGTGGAGCCACGGGGGGTGGCGGAGGGACGGCGTGGGCGAGCTGCGCTTCCCCGACGCCAAGACGCCCCCCGCCTACGACGCGATGCGGTGGATCGAGTACCACCTCCTCGGCGCGGACAACGGCATCATGGACGAGCCCGCCGTGGCTTACTACGTCATGGGCGATGCGTCCGATCCCGAGGCGCCCGGAAACGAGTGGCGGTTCGCCGAGGACTGGCCCCTTCCGGCCGAGCCGACCTCCTATTTCTTCCGCGCGGCCGGCGCGCTCTCCACGGAAACCTCTTCCGAGGAATCGGCCCGCACGTACACCTTCGATCCCGACGACCCCTGCCCCACGATCGGCGGCTGCAACCTCGTGTTGCCCAAGGGGCCGCGGGACCAGACTCCGATCGAATCGCGCGACGACGTCCTCACCTTCACCACCACGGCGCTCGAGGAGCCGATCGAGGTCACGGGAAGGGTGCGCGCGCGGATCCGGCTCTCCTCGTCGGCGGTGGACACGGACCTCTCGGTGCGCCTTTGCGACGTCTACCCCGACGGCAGGAGCTACCTCATGGCCGAGGGCATGCGGCGCGCCCGCTTCCGGGACTCCTTCGAGGAGCCCGCGTTGCTGGAGCCGGACACGTGGACCGAGATCGAGGTGGACTGCTGGTCCACGAGCCTCGTGTTCAACAAGGGCCACCGCATCCGGGTGACGGTGACCTCGAGCAACTTCCCCCGCTTCGACGTGAACCCGGGCACGGGAAAGCCGTGGGCGGAGGGGTGCGAGAGGGTGAAGCAGACGAACCGCATCGGATGCGGCGGAGAGCGCGGCTCGCGCATCGTCCTGCCGGTGATCAAGGGGGAATGAGCGGGGGAGAGGGTCATGGGTCATGGGTCATGGGTGGCCCAGGAATACAAGGAATCAAGGAATTGGAGGGCGAGCCTCCCGGCGAGCCGGCCCCGTCTCTCTGCTCCTGCAGACTTGCAGACTCACGCCAGCAGGTTGCCTCCGAAGGCGATGCGGCCGCCGGTCGCGGGTTCGTAGAGGACGTGGACGTTTTCCTGGGGCCTCTCGAGGGCGAAGGCGACGGCCTCGGCGAGATTTTTCGCCTCGGTTTTCCGGAGATCCCCGTAGGGCGGGGCGGACTTCAGCACGGAGACGAAGACGGGCAGGACGGTCTTGGGGGGGCCGCCGCCGTTCTCGGCGTACCGGGCGCGCGGAAGGGTTCTCAACCGCACCCAGGTCCGGCCGTCCGGCGTCTCGAAGACCTTGGCTGCTGCATCGGCCAGTTTGGAAGCGAGTCCGTCCCCGGGCGCCTCGTCCTTGGCGGTCACGATCTCGATGTCCAGGATGGGCATGGGCGGCTCCTTTCTCGTTTCGATTTCGCCTGTCCTCCCGATCCTTGGAACGAAAGCGGAGGGGGCGGATGTTCGGGCGAATTCGGATTTCCGGGATCGGCATTCCATCTCATCGAACTTCGCTGCTCAAGGTGCCGCGGCTGCGGGCGGGACCCGCCGTCGCCAAGGCTATGGCGGGCAGGCTGCCCGCGCTCCGTGCAAGCGCTGCACGGCGAATGGCTCTGTGAGAGCTCTGGCGGGTCTACGAAAATCTGTTCCGAAAAATCTTGTCAAATGAAAATGATGAATGCATTGGAGGGCGAGGGTCCTCCCGAGCCAGAACACGGTCGGCTCGCCAGGAGGCTCGCCCTCCAAATCGAACCGAAGTACCGATTTTCAGCCGTGGACGATCGTTTCATGGTTTCTGGAAAAGGATCCAACCGCAGGGGTCACTTCGTGTTCGAAGCACGCGCTGAGGTGCTGCAGGCTGGAAGCCTGCCCGGCCCAGCGGCGGATAAAGCCGATTGAACATCGAAAGTTCAGTCCGCATCCTCGATCACCACGTCCAGCACGGGGCAGGTTGAAGCGAGGGCCGCCGCGCGTTTCTCCTCGGAAAGGGGCAACGCCGCCAGCAGGGCCTGTTCCGCGTCGCCCTGCCGCTGCAGGGCCCGCTCGGCCCGCTCGAGAACCGCGCGGCGCCGCGCGAAGGGATCCAGGTCCGGGTCGGGAAGCGGGCCCGGCGCACCCGAGGCCTCCGTCACGAAACGAAGCGCTTCCTGGGCGACCCGGGAGCGCAGGGAGGCGTCCAGACCGTAGAAGCGCATCCAGACCTCCGCGACCTCTTCCGCAGCCTGCTCGAGGGTCGCGCCGGAACAGCTCAACCGATCGGCCTTGAACCCGAAGCCGGAGGCGTACGGGTCGTCCCCGACCCCGGCGAGGTAGGCCTGGAGCTGGTCGGGCCGGAGCAGCGAGGCCATCCGCTGCTCGAGCTGAAGCGTCCGCCGCATGTCGCGGGCCTTCTCGTGGGCGTAGCGAAGCGGGACGGCCGGCGCGGGCTCGCTGGCCTCCCGTTGCGCCTCCTCGTCGATGTAGGCCGCGATCCGGTCGGACTGGAAGGCGTCCAGGTCGGCGCCGAGACCGCTCACCCGCGCGGGGATGTAGCGCCGGGCGACGCGGGCGTCGAAAAAATCGACGCCCAGCTCCTGGAGACCGCCGAGCAGCTCGAAGAAGGTTCCGATCGTCTCCTTCTCCGGGATGGAAAGGCTCCCCTCTCCCCGTCTCGTCCGATCCCAGGAAAGGAGCGCATCCGCCGTGTTCTCCCAGTCGTGCGCGTCCACCAGCGCGCGGACCGACTCGTCCTGTTCCGCCCTCGTCATGCCCTCGGGAAGTCCGGGCTTCCAGTCCTCCTTCTTCTTCCCGTCCCAGTCCGCCTTCTTCCCGCCGCCGTTCTTGCCCGTCTTCATGACGTCGGCCCACGCGGAAGCGGAATCCGGTTTCTCTTCTTTTCCGCCCCGCTTCGACTCGAGCTTGCGGACCCGGGCGCGGGACGCGTCGAGACGGGACTCGAGCTCGCGCACCTTCTCCTGAAGGGCGGTGAGATCCCTCCCTTCCAGGGGAAGAACCTCATCGGAGACCGTTTCCCTCCCGCCCCGGAAGGAGAGGATCGGATCCTCGGAGGCGGTCAAGAGCAGCGCGCCCGCGCCTCCCGCCAGCAGCCCCCCCAGGAAGACCATGACGACCCGAACCGGTGTTTTCCTGTCGTTCATGACGCGGACTCCGACTCCGGACCTCGATCATCCAAAGCAACAATGCCGTTTGAAAGCGGCAACCACGGGAAACGTTTCCAGAAGAAGGACATGGAAAGGTGTAAAAATCCATTCTATCGATTCCAGGAGAGGCGAGACAACCGCTTCTCCGGGAGGAGCCATTCGCGGTGTACGTAGGTCATGGTCCTCCCTTCCTTTTCGTAGCTCCCCTTCATGGAAATACCCCAGGGTGACCC
>CAZDSO010000095.1:0-19748 GCA_964508045.1 uncultured Planctomycetia bacterium
GCAGGCCGGAGCAGGCCGGCGGACCTCGAAAATGACTACAGCGCGAATACCTCGGGCCGGAACCCTTGACTTCGGCGCCCCGAAGAGGTTAGCGTTGGGGTCTTTTTCCGTGAGGATCGACAGCATGCTGAACCGGATCGAGGATGTCCTGAACAAGTTCCAGGGGCGGTGCGACTACCTGGAGGCCCGGATCGAGGAGATGGAATCGACCACGATCGCGCTCCGCGGACGGGGCGTGGACGCGCTCAAGGAAGCCGTGTCCCTGGGCGGCTGCGTGCGGGCCTACCGGCGCGGAGGCGTGGGGTTCACCACCTTCAACAGCCTGGACTCCATGGAGGCGCTGGCCGAAAAGGCCGTGGCCATGGCCGAGATGGTGGGCGCGTCCGAAACCCGGCTCGCCGGGGCCCCCGTCGTGCGCGACGAGGCGCGCGCCCGCATCAAGAAGGATCCGCGCGAGGTGCCCATCCGCGAGAAGCTCGAGATCCTGTCGGGCTACAACGACCTCATCCTCTCGTTCGACAAGCGCATCCCCACCTCCAGCGTCTCCTACCACGATTCCTTCCGGCGCATCTGGTTCGGGAACAACGAGGGGACCCGCCTCACCTACGAGAAGATGGACCTGGGCTGCAACCTCGCGGCCGTCGCCGTCGCCGAGGGCCAGACCCAGATGGGCTCGACCGGGTTCGGGTCGTCCGACGATTTCGGCGTGGTCTTCGGACACGAGAAGACCCTCCGCAAGGAATGCCGGGCCGCCGTGGACATGCTCGACGCGCCGTCCGTCAAGGGCGGCGCCTACACCGTGATCCTGGACCCCCACCTCGGCGGCGTCTTCGTCCACGAGGCCTTCGGCCACATGAGCGAGGGCGAAAAGGTCTCCGAGAACCCCCGCCTCGCCGAGGTGATGAAGCTCGGCCGCGCCTTCGGCCCCCCCGCCCTCAACATCTACGACACGGGGCTGAGCGAGGGGACGCGGGGCGCCATCGCCTACGACGAGGAGGGCGTGGCCGCGCGGCGGACCGACCTCATCCGCGACGGGATCCTGGTGGGCCGGCTCCACACGCGGGAGACGGCGGGCCGGATGGGCGAGGAGGTCACGGGATCGGCCCGGGCGCTGAACCACGCCTTCCCCCCCGTGCCCCGCATGCGCAACACCTGCATCGCCCCCGGCGAGGCCGACTTCGAGGAGATGATCGCCGACGTCAAGGAAGGCGTCTACGCCGTGAAGGCCCTGGGCGGCCAGGCGGGCGAGATGTTCACCTTCACCCCCGCCCGCTGTTTCATGATCCGGAACGGGCGCGTCGAGGAGATGGTGAAGAACGCCGTCCTCTCCGGAAACCTCTTCACGACCCTCAAGAACATCGACCGGATCGGTAAGGACTTCGAGCAGAAGGACGCCGGCGGCGGATGCGGCAAGGGTACCCCGGAAGGCTTCCAGTTCCCCCTGCCCGTCTCCGACGGTTCGCCCCACGTACGCATCCGCGACGTCGTCATCGGGGGAACGTAGGAATCGAGAATGGGGAATGCGGAATGTAGACCGGACCGCCGGCTTCCAGCCGGCAAGGCTTCCCTCTGTTGGTCAGGTAGATCCGTCTGCGCCGAAGGCGCATCAGGTTGCTCAGGCTCCTAGGAGGTTGTCATGGAACGCATACTGGAAGAGGCCGCGAAACGGGCGGACGCCGCGGAGGCGTACGAGCTGACCACGCTGTCCCGCGGCGTGGGCTACGAGTCCAACGTTCTCAAGCGGATCAGCGAGAAGGAAGCGAAGGGCGTCGGTCTCCGCGTCATCAAGGACGGGAAACTCGGGCACGTCACGGCCTCGAAGATGGACGAGCCCCGGGCGCTGGCCGAGAAGGCCGTCGCCCTGGCCTCCCTCGGAGAAGAGGCGGGATTCGACTTCCCCGGACCGGCCTCCGTCCCCTCCCTGGACCTCGCCAGCGCCGCCACCGAGTCCCTCTCCATGGAGGCGATGATCGAGACGAGCCGCGGGGCCGTGGAGAAGCTCCGCGCGCACGACGACGCCCTCATGGTCGACGCCGGGTGCGGCACCGGCATGGAGCGCGTCCGGCTCCACAACACCGCCGGCTTCCAGGGCGCGTTCACCAAGTGGACCGCCGGATTCGGCGTCTCCGCCTCCCTCGTCGAGGAAAACAACATCCTCCACCTCTGGAAACCCGCCAACGGCCTCGCCCCCCATCCCGACCCCCTGTCCCTGGCCGACAGGCTGATCGAGGACCTCGAGGTGGCGCGCGTGAACGTCTCCATCCCCTCGGGCAAGTACCGGGCCATCATCACCCCGGCGGCCCTGGCCGACATCCTCATGGCCTTCCTGCCCGCCGTGAACGGAAAGGCCGTGGCCAAGGGGACCAGCCCCCTGAAGGACCGCCTCGGCGAGACCCTCTTCGACCCCCGCTTCACGCTCCGCGACGACGGCCTCCATGCCCAGGGCGTCTGCTCCCAGCCCTTCGACGACGAGGGCGTTCCCGTGCAATCCAAGCCCATCGTCGAGAAGGGCGTGCTGAAGACCTTCGTGGCCGATTTGAAGAACGCCGGCCTGATCGGCATGGCGCCGGGAGGCAACGGCTCCCGCGAAAAGCCCCTGGAGCGGGAGAAGACGTTCGGCGCAGCACCCGCCCCCGCCGTGTGGAACGTCATCCTCGAACCCGGCGAGACGTCCTACGAGACCATGCTCGCGGAGACGTCGCTGGGCCTCGAGATCCACAACATCTCGGGGATCCTCCTGGGCAACCTCATCAACGGCGACTTCTCCGGCATGCTCGAGATGGCCTTCAAGGTGGTCGACGGCGAGAGGGTCGGCCGGGTGAAGGACGTCATGATCGCCGGGAACTTCTACAGCCTCTTCAAGGACCGGCTCGTCGATTTCGAGGACCGCCAGACCTGGACCGGCAACTTCGGAGGCAGCTCCGGCGCCTACCTCCTCCCGCATGCCTGCGTGGCCGACCTCGACGCCGCCGCGAAATGAAGCCCCGCGGCGCGTTGTCTTCGCGAGAACCTCTTCCTCGCCAGCCAGGATCCCACCGCGGAGATCGCAGAGAGGGTCAAAGATTGAAGATGATTGTCCCGGGCCACGCAGGCTTTCGGCCCGGGACCACGGCGATGTCTGTAACCAGTCACCCGTAACCTGTGTGGCTGTGCTTTGCAAAGAGTTGTAGCAATCCACAGCACGAACAGGTTACTGGTTACCGGTTACAGACGAACCAAGCTCCAACCAACCGGCGGCTTCCTTTGCTCGCCTGTACAACAGGAACGGATCCGGTGTTTTTCCGACGGCCTGCTGGTCAGCCCGGGCAAACAGACTGCTCGCGGCTCTGTTGGCAGTTTCACAGTCGTACGGCCCCATTCCTGCTCAGAAAATTCGGGAAAAACCATGATCGACGACCGCCTTGGAGGGCGAGCCTCTCCTCCTTCGCTTGCAGGTGGTTGCGAGAGCTACGGAGGACCCTACGTAGCCCTTGCAAGAGCCGATCGGCGTGCATCGGTGGTTCGAAATCAGGATCAGCCCGCGGGCAGCAGGTCCGTGAACAGGAACCGGCCGTCCCTCAGCACGCGCGCACCCGTTACCACCGGCACCGCCTCGGCGAACACCGGACCGTCGGCCACGAAGGTGTGGAACTCGCCGTTCTCCCCGCAGGGGTCCACCCCCTCCGGCAGGTCCTCGAGAAACGACCCGTCGTACGCCCGCCCCGAAAACGAGCCGTCCAGCGCGTCCGTGTCCACGCAGGTGACGACGGCCCGGAAGCCGGCGTCCAGGAACGAATGCGCGAGACGTCGCGTGTCCGCGCCCCAGAGCGGAAACAGGGGCGCCATGCCCGCCTCCGCCAGACGCGCCTCCCGGTAGGCCCTCACGTCTTCCAGCAGGAGGTCGCCGAAGGCGACGGTCCCCACCCCCGCCCGCCGCTCGCGCCAAAGCGCCTGCCGCATCTTCTCCGCGTACGCCTCGCTTCCGTCCTCCCGGGAGATGAAGACCGCATGCAGGGGCAGGCCCACCGACCGCGCCTGCGCTTCCACCAAAGGCCGGCGGATGCCGTGCATGGACACGCGGTCGTATTCCTCCGTGAACGTCGTGAGCAGGGCGCGCACGGGAGGGGTCCCGTCGTCCCGCAGGGCCCCGAGCGCCAGCGCCCCGTCCTTGCCCCCGCTCCAGCACAGCACGGCCGGATCGCTCATGGGTCCCCCTCCACCCGCACGTCGAGGAACCAGACGCCGTCGCGCAGGACCGCCTCGCCGGTCTCGATCCCGATCGTCTCCGAAAACGGGGGACCGCCCGTCACCAGCGTGTGGTATTCTCCCGCCTCCCCGGAGGCGTCGGCGCCGAGCGCGCGGATCTCGCGGAACAGGTCGTCGTCCACGCTCCGGCCCAGAAGGCGGCGGGGCAAAACGCCGTCCCGGACGGCGATGACCACGCCGCGAAACCCGCGGTCCCGCCACGCCGCGAACAAGGAACTCCGCGACCGCTTCCACAGCGGGAACCGGGGCGCGAGACCCGCGCGCTTGCAGGCTCCCTCCACCCAGGTGCGGTGCGCCTCGACATCGAGGTCCCCGAAAACGCCCTCCTCGACGCCCTCGTCCCGGAACAAGGAGAGCGCCTCCACGAAGGTCTCTTCATACGACTCCCAGGAGGCCTCGAAGCGCCTCCAGGAGACGTTCAATCTCTCCGCCTGTGTTGCGAGAAGATCCCGCCGGAGGCCGTGGGACCGGGAGCGCTCGCCCCCTTCCGCCATCATCGTGAAGAGGAAGCGTAGATCGCCCCCGGCGCGAAGGGCGCGGTCCAGGGCCAGGGTTGCGTCCTTTCCCCCGCTCCACGAGCAGACGAACGGCGTTCCTGTCGAGGGCGTCCCGTCTGCGTTCGAGGAAGCTTGCGGCGACATGTCGATTCGTCATCTCAACACGGAGGCCCCTTCCGCTCCCGCGCTCTCACCTCGTCCGCCCGTGCGTGTCGATCGTGCCCACGGCGCCGTACTCGTTCCCGCTCGCCGGCGTGACCGGCGTGTCGGACTGGAGCACCAGAACGTCGGGACCGGAGAACGTTCCTTCCCGGATGAGGATCCGGCTCAGGCTCGCCGTCCCCCCGCCGAGGCCGGTGAACGCGAAGGGCGTCTTGAAATCCCGGGGATGGGCCTCGAACCGTCCCGTCTCCCAGTCGCCGGGGCAGAGCACGACGTGGACCTCGGCCTGGTTGTAGGCCGTGACGAAGGCGTACGCCCCGTTCGGGCTCAAGGCGACGTCCGCGCCCCAGGTGTGCGCGTCTCCCTGGTCGCTGTGGAAGACCTGGATGGGATTGTAGGCCGAGCGGAGGGCGCGGATGCCGGCGACGTCCTCGGGGTCCTCGTCCAGCCCGGACAGATCGACGGCGTAGAGGTTCCCGAAGAAGGTGGAGCCGATCAGCCCGACGGTGCGTCCCGTCCCGTCCTTCCCGATCGCCACGGCGTTGAAGCTCAGGGCGGCGAGCCCCATGCCGATGGTGGCGCGTACGTTGTCCGAAACCGTGTTCAGCACGTCGATGGAGGAGACGGTGAAGGAAGCGGACTCGTAGGGCAGGCCGCTGGTGGTCTTGATCCCGGCGTTGGTGGCCAGCACCCAGTCCGTCCCCGTGTCCGCGCTGTGGTAGAGGGTCACGTGCACGGGATTCCACCGGGTGGTGAGGATCGTCGCGGACGGCGTCGTGTCGATCGGCGTGCCGGCGCTGAAATCCACGTCGAAGACCTGGACGGTCCCGGGGTTGTAGACGGGGGGCGCCCCCCAGGGCCATTCGTAGAGGTTGCTCATGGAGACGTAGATCTTGCCGGTGTCGCTCCCCGTGGACACGAAGGCGACGCCGGAGGGATTGGACTGCTCGAAGCTGCCGATGGCGGTGCCGTCGGAGCGCGTCGGCGATCCCGAGGGCGTGTACGAGAGCCCGAGGTTGATCGTCTGCGTGTGCGTACCGGCCGTGGGATCGAACAGCGTCAGGCAGGCCACGAACCCCGTCGTCGAGGCGTGGGTCTCCGAGCCGGCGCTGGTCAGGACGAGGCCGCGGGTTTCGGAGAGGATCAGGACCTGGTCGGTGGACGGGTCGGATCCTCCCATCGCGCCGAAGGTGTCCCCGGCGTCCACGGGCGATCCGTCGTTTTGGAGAAGGTCCGTCTTGTCCAGCGTGAAAATCGAAAAGACAGTGCTGTTCAGGTACCCGGTGGTTTCCAGGTCGAGGGCGAGGATCCTGGCTCCCCCGGTCGCGTCCACGGTGGCCTCGTCGGTGACGAAGAGGGTGTGGGCGAGGTCGCCGGTGTCGCCGCCCAGGACCATGTCGGAGGGGTAGGCGCCGCCCCAGGGGCCGATCGTTCCGAGGGAGCGTGTGTTGCTCTCGGCGACGGGAGCGGGGGCGCCGGGGGCGGGGGCGTCGTCGCTCTCGTCGCACCCTGCGAGGAGGGCGAGCGCCGTCAGGAGGAGGGTGGCCGTGAGGAATCGTGTGATGCGGAACATGGGTTCGGTCTCCTTTCCTGCGCGGATGTCGCGCGCGCGAAAAAAAAATCCGCCTCCATCCCGAAGGCGGAATCCTGAAGGGGCCGAACCCCCGAGGCACCACTCCCTCGAGACCGGAGGTCGTCGTGGCGCGGCGTCCGGCAGGTTTTCTGGCTCTCGGATCCTTCTCCTCCCGTCCCTTCCCGCCCCGGCGAGCTGATCGCCTGAGGCAGTGGTCTTGACGGGATTCGTCCCCGATCACAGCGGCGTTCCCGCGATGGATTCTCACCATCTTCCCTGGTCGAACCGGATGCCGTGTCGAATCACGTTGTTTTCGTGGGTTGTCGTTTCCTCCACGAGAAGCGGCCATCATCGCAGGAAACCGGTGCGAAGTCAAGCGGCCCCCTGGGGTCGTGTCGCAATTGTCAATTCTTTTGCAAGCCTTCGCCTCGGAAAAGGAGCATCGCCACCTTGCTCCCCCTCCCAAGAATTGACAATTGCGACACGACCCCAGAGTGGCCTTTCCCCCTCCCCCCCCAGCTGGTAGGCTCAGGTTTTCGTCCAGCCCCTTTGAAAGCGCAACGCATGCCCGACCCGCGCATCCTGAGGGCCCAGGCCCTGTGGGAAGCCCTGTTCAAGTTCGCCCTCTCCATCGATCGGGATCAGTACCGGCAAGCCCACCAGAAGGCGTTTCCGGGGCTCCAGCCCCCGGACAAGCCGATTCCCGAGAAGCCCTGGCGGGATTTCATGGAGGACTTCGTCTTCGATAGGAACCCCGGGAACGATTCGATCGTGGACCGGTTCCTCGAAGCCGGTTCCGCCCTGAGCCGGACCGACCGGGCCCTGCTCAAGCGATGGCGCGCTCCGTACAAGGGGTTCTTCCTGCTCCGCCATCACGAACAGGGCACAAACGCCTTCTCGCTGGTCAACGAGATGGACTTCCCCCTCGCGGGGGACTGGAAAGGCCACCCGGAGGGCTCGGCGATGGTGACGCGGATGTTCGCGCTCTCGGAAGGGGAGTACCTGACCGGCGCGCATTCGGTGCTCCCGGAACCCGCGCAGGTGGAGACCGTGATCTCCACGGCCCTGCACGTGCAGTCCCAGGCGCCGTGGATGGCGTTCGGCGCCAACGAGGAGAAGCGGGCCGTCTCGACGGCGCTCGCCACGGCGCGCCGCGCCTTCTTCCTGGAGACGTTCGGGACCGACGAGGTGCGGGGGGCCGGGCGCGAGCTCGCGGAGTCCTTCAAGAAATTCCGGTCCTCGTGGCTGGAAAAGGAGACGCGGCCCGCGCTCTACCCCGACATGAACGTCGAGATTCCGGAGGAGATCCTCGAGGCCGACGACGTGGGCATGCTCATGGACGAGACCTACGGACTGGGCCTTCTGAAGAACTACGGGGCGTTTCTGGAGGCCTGCGAGTCGGGAGCGCTGAAGGACGAGACGGCCGGGGAGACGGTCGCCGCCTACGTCGCCAGCATGGAATCGATCCCGCACGTCTGGCAACGCGCCCTGGAGAGGTTCCCCGAGGGCACGCGCGGGGCGGCCCGGGCGGTCCTGAAAGGGGACGCGGAGACGGAGATCGACGTCCTCTTCGAGCTCCTGCAGCGCCCCCACAGGCGGATCCCGCCCGTCGTCGCCGTGATGGACCCCGCGCTGGCTTCCGCGATCCCGCCCCCGCCCGCGTGAGAGGGGGGACTGGAGATACCAGATTTCCGTCTCCAGATTTCAGCCGGCCATGCGTCTTCGGCTCTCCCGGAAACCATGAAAACTTGGAGGGCGAGCCCCTTCGACTTTGCTCAGGGTTGTGGTGAGCCTGTCGCCCTTCGACGTACCTCAGGGCGATGGTGAGCCAGGTCGAACCATCGAACCACTCCCGGCGAGCCGGCTGTGTTTGGGCTCGGGAGGACCCTCGCCCTCCAAGGCGGTCACTGATCATGTTTATTCCCGAATTTTCGGAGCAGCCAAATAGCCGCAAACATCTTCTTGGCCTCCGCGATCATCATTCCATTCTTTCCACAGCTCATTCTTATGACTTGCCGGGCAAAGCAGGGCGACGGCGGTCGGGGACGGGACGGCGGATCGGCCTCGAGCCGTCCCCGCACTATGCTGCCGTCGGCGTTCATCGTCGTGCATGGGTGGTTGCAAAACAGTTCCCGTCATTTCAGGGAAGGGGCGTTGTATTCCGATCGCGAAGCGATCGTTAGAGCAGGTGGAAGAATTCGCCCTTGCCGTTGAAATGGAATTCCCGATCCAGAATCTCCAATCCCTCCCCGGAGACGGCGCGTACGGCGCCTATTCGGAAAGGATCTCCACCTTTTCCATGGTCACGGGCCGCACGGGGCGGTTGTCCCGCCGCGTCTGCACGCTGTTGATCGCCTCGACGACCTTCAGGCCCTCGATCGTGTAGCCGAAGACCGTGTACTGGCGGTTCAAAAGCCGCTTCGTCGGGACGGGCATCGTCGCGCACAGGAAGATCTGGCTGCCCGCCGTGTCCACGTGCTTGCCGATCCGCGCCATGGAAAGAACGCCGGGCTCGTGCGGCAGGTCGTTGAACTCCTGCGGGATGAAGTACCCCGGGCCGCCGGAGCCGTTGCCGTCCGGGTCGCCGCCCTGGTTCATGAAGTCCTTGATGATCCGGTGGAACCCCAGCCCGTCGTAGAACCCCTGCTCCACCAGCAGCAGGAAGTTGATCACCGTGCCCAGGGCCTCGCCGTCGTAGAAGCCGAACACCATCGTCCCCTTGTTCGTCTTCATCTTGACGCGAAGCGCCTCGACGTCGCCCTTCGGCGACACGGTCACCTCGGTCCAGGGAGAGAGGACGCGCTCCCCCGTCCCCTTGTAGACGCCCCGGATGCGGTAGGTTCCGGCCGCGGGGAGAAGGAGCTCGAACGTGCACGTTTCCGCGCCGTTCGGCGGGATCCGGACCTGCTTCAGGTATTCCTTGACGTCGCCCCCCTTCAGGATCGGGTCGAAGAACTTCGGGTTGATCCGCATGAACTCGAACCTCCGCCCCTTCCAGCCGATCTCCAGGAACGCCGAGCGGATGTCGTTGACGGCCTCGGCCGTCTCGAGGGAACGGGATCCCTGGTTCTCCACCGTCAGGACGACGGAGAGTTTCTCCCCCAGCGTGAGCGCGGTCTTCTTGGGCTCGACCGTCACGCCCAGATCCGCGGCCGCCAGGCCGGACGAGAGGGCGAACAGGACGAGCAGGGTTGCCGTGGCGATGCGGTGCATCTTGACCTCCTCGAAAAAAAAGCTGCGTATCCACCAAAGCCTATCCCGTTTCCCGGACGGTGTCAAAGCGGGCCATTCGCGGAGCAGGCAAGTCATGTCCCTCTCTCTCCTCTTCGTGCCCTGGTGTCTTCGAGGGGCTCGCCCTCCAAGTTTTCATGGTTTCCGGGAGAGCCGAAGGCTCATGGCTGACTCCAATCCCGATTCGAAGGCAACCCCAAAACGGCTACAGCGCGAATGGCTCGAATCGAGTAGAATGCCGGGTTTTCTTGAACGCATCCGAAAGGAGTCGAGCCGACATGATCGCCATTCGAAACGCGAAGGTGTTCCCCGTGAGCGGGGACCCCATCGAACGGGGGGAGATCCTCATCCAGGACGGCCGCTTCGTCGCGGTGGGGAAGGACCTTCCCGTGCCCGGCGACGCCCGGGTCATCGACGCCGAGGGGCTCTGCGCCGTGCCCGGCCTCATCGACGCCCACACGCACGTGGGCGTCACGGGGGAGATTCTCGGCCCCCGCTTCCAGGACAACAACGAGAACCTTCAGCCCCTGCAGCCCCACCTGAGGATCCTCGACGGCATCTGGCACGAGGACCCGGCCTTTTCGGAGATCCTGCGGGCGGGCGTGACCTCCGTCTGGATCTGCCCGGGCTCGGTGAACGTCTTCGGCGGGGTGGGCGTGGCCGTGAAGACGCGCCCCGGCCCCCTCGACGGGCGCGTGATCGACGGGACGGGAGGCATGAAGATGGCCTTCGGGGAGAACGTCACGCGCGTCCACTACGGAGGCGAGCGCTACCCCGGCACGCGCATGGGGGTCGCCGCGCTGGCCCGCCGGGCGCTCTTCGACGCCCGCCGCTACGGGGACGACCTCGCGAAGGGCCGCGACCGCAAGCCCGATTTCATGCTGGAGGCGCTGCTTCCGCTTCTCGAGAAACGCATGAAGGCCCGCGTCCACGCCCACCGCTCCGACGACATCCTCACGGCGGTTCGCATCGGCGGGGAGTTCGGCCTGGATCTGGTGATCGAGCACGGCACGGAGGGCTACCGGGTCCGCGAGGTGCTGGCGGACCGGGGGGTCCCCGTCGTCGCCGGGCCGCATCTCGGGGGGCGGTCCAAGCCGGAGGTGGCCCGCCGCAAGCTCGCCAACGTGGCCCGTCTGCACGAGAAGGGCATCCGCGTGGCCATCATGACCGACGGGGCCTCGGCCGTGCGCTTCCTGCCGATCCACGCCGCGATCGCGGTTCGCGAGGGCCTGCCCTTCGAGGCGGCGCTGAAGGCGATCACGCTGGACGCCGCGAGGATCATCGGGGCGGGCGAGAGGCTCGGGAGCATCGAGCCCGGCAAGGACGCGGACCTCGTGCTCCTGCCCGGGGGGAATCCTCTGGACGTGATGGTCAAGCCGAAGAGGGTGTTCGTGGACGGCGAATGCCTCTACAAGGAGAGCCGCGAGGATGAGGGATAGAAGTCGAGCCTCTTGGATCCAGGCGTCGGAAAACGTTGTTCTCGCGTGGAGCGCTACTTCAGGTAGACGTGCCCCTGGCCGGTGAAGCCGAGGCGGCCGCTCTTCTTGACCTCGGTGTCCAGGGTGCTTTCGGAGAAGGCGCCGGGGAACCCTTTCCGGCGGATGGCGGAGGCGATTCTCCACAGCGGCATGGATTTTCCCATTTCGATCAGGATCCGCCAGGCGGCTTCTTCCAGCTGGATGTCGCCGGCGTCCTCCCAGGGGCTCTCGGCGCGGCGGGCGCGGCCGGCGGGGGGGGAGGCCTGGGGGTGCCTTGGGGCGGGGGAAGGAGCCGGCGCCTCGGCGGGGGAGGCGGGCGCGGGTTCGGGGGCCGGCGGGGGGGGCAGGGGGCTTTCGCCGACCAGGGCCTTGTATTCCGTGTCCAGGCCGGCGAGTTTCATGCGCAGCTCGTTCACGCGTCTCTCGGCCTCGGCGAGGTGGTAGCGGTAGGCCGCGATGAGTTTGCGGATCTGTCGGAGATTCAGGGTGGCCCGCTCCTCCTCCGTTTTGGGCTCTTCCTCTTCGGGGGGGGCGGGCGCGACGGGAGGCGTCGGCGGGGTCTCGCGGGAGGATTCCGGGGGGGCTTCCTTGCCCTCGAAGATGTCATCGATGGAAACCCGATCCTCCTCCGGTTCCGTCTTCTCCTCGACGTCGGAAAAGAGTTTTTTCCTCAGGTCGGTGATTTCGTTGTCGTTCATTTCGAAAGCCCGAATGCGGGGCAAAGCAAACGGACACCGGCGTTCGTACGAGGGTTGTTTCCCGCGATCTCTGGATGAAGATAGAAACCCGGTTGGCTCAGTGAACGGTAACAATCCGGGAGAGGCAGGGTCAATCAAAAACCGGATTTTTTCGCCTCGCGCGGCGCGCCGGGGACCCGGGCGGGGGCGTGCGCCCCGGCCCGGGTCCGCCCGGCCTCACCGTCTCGATCCTTCCGCGTAGCGCATGGTACAGGTGAAGGTCCTCTCTTCTCCGGGGGCGAGTTCCAGCACGTACTTCAGCGTGTCCAGATCGTCCAGCGTGTACGTCCCGCAGTCCCCGTCGTTCTTCACGGCGAAGTACTGGTGGCGCGCATGGCGCAGCATCTCCAGTTTCACGGGCGCGGTCCGGCGGTTCTTGACCGTCACCGTCCAGACCTGGACCTCGTCCCATCCGTTGACGTCCCCGTCGTTGTCGAAACGATGGTTCTCGAACCGCTGCTCCATGAGCACGGGTTCGACGAGGACCTTGCGGGCGTTGCCGAGGTCCAGCTCGCACTTCTGGTCCACCGGGATGTACTTGGTCCGGGAGGATCCCTCGAAGGAGAGCCGCCGCTGGCGGTCGGCGACGCGGTAGATCTTGAACACGCCTCCCGGCAGGGGCGTCTCGCCGAGGTGGTGGTCCTTGTCGTTCTTGAACGAGAGGAACCGCCGCACGTGTTCGCCCCACCGGTGCTCGTCGTACTTGAAGAGGTTGACCACTTTCACCTTCCGGGCGTGGAAGGAGGGCAGGCGCTTGGACCAGCGGTTGGGGATGGTCTCGGTCCCCTCGATCGTGTAGAGGAAGTACTCCGAGAGCCCCTCCTTGACGATCTTCTTCTCCTGGGCCTGCCGGCCGAACTTGCGCCTGGCTTTTTGCAGCTCCTCGACCAGCTTGTCCCGCGGCGCGGCGCCTTCCGCTTCCCCGAAGGCGGGTGCGCCCGGGGGCGTGGGCCGGGGGGAGCCGTAGGGGGCGGTGCGGCGGGCGAGGTCCGCGATCCGGTCCAGCAGGTTCACCTTGCCCACGACCAGCCGGGTCTTCGCGTCGGCGAAGTCGTCGCCGGAGTGGTTCGTGACCCGCACGTACCCGTCGATGTCGAGGGTCGTCTCGTCCTGGGACAGCGTCCCCATGTAGAAGGCGCGCCAGGCCACGCCGGAGATGAAGTAGGTGATTTCCACCGGCACGGCGCCGGCCACCTCGGAGTGCACGGTCCAGACGGCCTTGCCGCGGACCCGCGGCGGGTAGGAGGCGTGGACCAGTTCCACCTTGTCCCCGTGTTTCGGCGCCTTCAGCGCCACGGAGGTGGGGTCGATCAGCGTCCCCGACCAGGCGAAGGAGAGCCGGTTGTCCCCCTTTTCCAGGGTGAGGACCCGGGTCTCCCTCACGAGCGTCAGGTCGGCCGCGTTGTACACCGTGATCTGCACGGCGTCCCGCTCGGGCAGGACCGTCAGGTCCACGTCGGCGGGCGCGGAGGCCGCCGCGAGCATAACGAGGCCGAGCGAAAGCAGGGTCGTCCTCATCGCACGTTCCTCCTGTGATAGTGCATGACCAGTTTCACCTTTTCCTTGGGCTTCAGTTCGAGCGCGAACGTCAGGGTGTGGGCGTCTTCCTTCTCGAAGTCATGCGTGCACGACTCCATGTCCCACTGGCCCGGAATGGTTTCCGTGAGTTCGATCACGACCGGCTTGTCCTTGAAGTTCTCGATGGTGACCTTCATCTCCTCGTCCGTGTCGTAGAGGACGATGCGGCCGTAGTCGTTCCGCCGGACGTTGATCCTCTCGTCCTTCATCTTCTTCTGGGTGACGGAGACGTCCCGGCCCTTTCCGATGCCGAGTTCCATCTTCTCGCCCACGGGGGTGAACCCGGGACGGTCCTCGCCCAGGAAGATCGTGGAGCCGTGGCCGTCCTTCTGGAAGACGCGCGCCTTCCCCGACCACAGGGCCGAACCGCCCAGCCCCTTGTCCTTCGTGTTTTGCACCGTGTAGAAGAAGGGGATGCCCGGCGTCTCGGCCTCCTTCTCGGGATCCCACGGCATCTTCCGGGCGTCCCACCGGAAGACCTTCTGGATGGGCAGATCCATCGCCTGGAAGAAGAGCATCCGCTTCGTCTCCTCGTGGCGGACGCCCGCCTCGAAGCTCTCCCCGTAGTCCAGGAGGATCCGCGCCTTCGCGAACGACTCGCCCGAGAAGTTCCGGAGCACGAGGTAGGACTTGAGGTCCAGCGCGCTCTCGTCCTTCTCTGCCACGGCCTTGTACGTGACGAGGCGGTCGATCGCCGCCAGCAGGTAGCTGATCCTCACCTTCTCCCGGTAGGCCTCCGGCGCGTAGATCTGCCAGACCAGCGCCGCCTCCCCCGGCGGATAGCTCACGTTGAGGAGCTTCACGTCGCCGGGATGGTCCAGCATCTCCAGGCGGATCGAATCCCCGTCGATCTGCACTCCGCGCCAGGAAAAATCGACGCGGTTCAATCCCTTCTGGAGGGTCAGGACCCTCTCTTCCTGCACCAGGGTCGCGCTCGGATTGTCCAAACGCACCCACGTCTCGTCGCGGTCCGGAAGGGCCGTCAGGGTCGAGCGGGCCCGGACCGTGGATCCCATCGCCAGGATCAAGCCCGCCGCCAGCCAGAACGTCTTGTAACTCATTTGTGATTCCTCCTCACTCCCTCGAAATAGGTCAGGGCGTAGGCGAACGTCTTCTCCTCGCCCGGCGCCAGCTCCAGAACGTACTTCAGCGTGTCCAGATCGTCCTTCGTGAAAACGCCGCAATCCCCCGCGTTCTTCACGGTGAAGTGCTGGTGGCGCGCATGGCGCAGGATCTCCAGCTTCACCGGCGCGTCCCGGCGGTTCTTCACCGTCACCTTCCACGCCTGCACTTCGTCCCAGCCGCTCACGTTGCCCCGCGTGTCGAAACGATGGTTCTCGAAACGCTGCTCCATGATCACGGGCTCGACCAGGACCTTCCGCGCGTTGCCCAGATCCAGCTCGCACTTCTGGTCCACCGGGATGTACTTCGTCCGGGACGAACCCTCGAAGGAAAGCCGGCCCTCGCGGTCGGCGACCCGGTAGATCTTGAACACGCCCCCCGGCAGGGGCGTCTCGCCGAGGTGGTGGGCCTTGTCGTTCTTGAACGCGAGAAAACGCCGCACGTGCTTTCGCCAGCGGCGCTCGTCGTACTTGAACAGGTTCACCACCTTCACCTTCTCGGCGTGGAAGGAGGGCAGGCGCTTCGACCAGCGGTTGGGGATCGTCTCGGTCCCCTCGATCGTGTAGAGGAAGTACTCCGACAGCCCCTCCTTCACGATCTTCTTCTCCCGACCCCGCAGCTTCCTCTCCGCCCGGCGCCACCCCGTCGGCCGCGGGGTCGGCGTCGGCGTCGGCGTCGGCGTCGGCGACGGTGTCGGCACCAACCGCGGCTTGCCCGCCGGCTTCCCGTACGGCGCCGTCCGGCGGGCCAGCTTGGCGATCCGGTCCAGCAGGTTCACCTTGCCGACCACCAGCCGCGTCTGCGCGTCCGCGAAATCGTCCCCCGAATCGTTCCTCACGCGAACGTACCCGTCGATGCGAAGCGTCGTCTCGTCCGCGGACAGCGTCCCCATGTAGAACGCGCGCCACGACACCCCGGAGATGAAGTACGTGATCTCCACCGGCACCGCGCCGGCCACCTCCGAGCGCACCGTCCACACCGCCTTGCCGCGGACCCGCGGCGGGTAGGAGGCGTGCACCAGCTCCACCTGGTCCCCGTGCCGCGGCGCCCGCAACGCCACCGACGTCGGGTCGATCAGCGTCCCCGACCACGCGAAGGACAGACGGTTGTCCCCCTTCTCCAGGGTCAGCACGCGCGTCTCCCTCACGAGCGTCAGGTCGGCCGCGTTGTACACCGTGATCTGCACGGTGTCCCGCTCGGGCAGGACCGTCAGGTCCACGTCCCCGAACGCCGGCAGGGCCGGGAGCGCATACAGCACCCCCATGAAGAGCAGAATCCTCTTGTGTCTTCGCATGCGTCCTCCTTCCTGCCTCGGGCTTCGTCGATCGCCGACCACCGCCCGGGAACCGGCCGGCTCTCCCCTTCGACGCCGAAGGGAAGCCCCGGGTTCCCTTTTTTTCTCCTCTCCTTTCTAGGTCCGGCGTCCCCGAATGTCCAGTACAATGACGTCATGAACGCCTTTCTTCGCGTCTCGGCCGTCCTCCTGGTCGCGGGAGCGTCCCTCGCCTCCGCCCGGGCCGACCGCATCCACCTCAAGGACGGCCGCGTCCTCGAGGGCGAAGTCGTCGAGGAAAAGGAGGATCGCGTCCGCGTGAAGATGCGACTCGGCGCGGTCTGGATCGACCGCGACGAGATCGAGCGCATCGAGAAGACCCCCTCCCCCCGGGAGATCTACCGCAATCGCCGCGGCGCCCTCGACCCCGGCGACGCGGAAGGCTGGCTGGACCTCGCCGACTTCTGCCTGGCACACGACTTCCGGGACGAGGCCGAACGATGCCTCGAGGCCGCCTGCCGGGCCGACCCCGACCTCGACGAGGCCCGGGAGCGCCTCGAAAGACTGCGGGCGGACAACGCCGTGAACGAGCTGCTCGCGGCGGAACCGACCGATCTCCCGGCCCGCATCGCCCGCCTCGCCGGCCTGGAGGATGCCGGACGCCTCGCCGTGGAACGCGCCCTCCGGGCGCGGGCCCGGGCCGTCGAGGCCCTCGCCCGCGATCCCCGGCCCGTGCAACGGCGTCTCGCACGCGCGTTCGACCGCCTCCGGCGCTGGACGCGAAACACCGTCATGAACGAACGCCTCTATACCGACGAGGCCGAGGAGACGAAACAACGGGTCCGCCGCTGGGTCGAGACCCTCCGCCGCATGCTCGCCGATCCCGGCGACCCGGAATTCCTCGCCCTCCACCCCCCCCTGAAGAGATCGATGGACGAGGGGCGCCGCCTGCAGCGCGCCCGGGAGACCTTCTTCCCCCCCGGCGAAGTCCCCCCCGGCCCCCTGGAACCCGCCCTGGAAGGCCTGCGTTGCGTCCTCGAGGCCGAAGGATTCCCTTGGCTTGGAGAGAAAGCCCGCCAGGCCGGGCGCGACATCCGGGCCCGCAACGAGCGGACGGCAAAATCGCTCGGCCTCGGCCCCCTCGAGCGCGCCGGCATCCGGGCCGTCAACGACTACCGGGAACGGATGGGCCTGAACCGCCTCCGCCTCGATCCGGCGCTCCAGTCCGCGGCGTCCGGACACAGCCGGGAGATGGACGAGAAGGACTTCTTCGCGCACGACTCGCCCATGCCCGCCCGGCGCACCCCCTACCGGCGGATGGCCGAGGCCGGGTACGACTTCCGGGTGGCCGGCGAGAACATCGCGAGGAAGAAAGGGGGCCTGACCGCCCGGGAAGCGCTGGACGCCTGGATCGATTCCCCCGGCCACCACCGAAACCTCCTCCAGCCCGGCTTCGAGGATCTCGGCCTCGGCGTCTCCGGCATCTACTGGACGCTGGACATGGGCCGGAAGCGCAAGAAATAGGGATTCCGAATGAAGGGGAGGCCCTTGCTTGCTCTCCTGTTGTACAACCGAGCACATGAGGCCGCCGGTTTGTTGGATCCGGGTTGTCTGTAACCGGTAACCCGTAACCTGTTTGATGCTGTGGGCTGCTACTACTCCATGGCAACGCACGGCCACACAGGTTACGGGTGACAGGTCACAGACACCGCCCGCAGCATCGCCGTGGTCCCGGGCCGAAAGTCTGCGTGGCCCGGGACACACGCCTCCCACAAACGGCAAACGCAGCGTAGTACGGGCTTGCGAGCCGGCTGTGTTTTGGCTCGGGAGGACCCTCGCCCTCCAAGGCGGTCGTCGATCATGGTTTTTCCCGCATTTTCGGAGCAGGTTGTTGCGGCGGCACCCACTCAACCACGCAACCACCCAACGACACAACACCTGGATTGTCAGCCACCGGCATCGACAATCCCGTTCCTCCATTCGACATTCCCATGCTGTCCGTGCGCCGTGACCCGCCCCGCCCGGGCTGTATAATGCGGGGGTGAAAAGCCTTTCCGAACCGCGTCGCGCCGATGCCGGTCTGCTGAACCTCGGGTTCGCGTCGGCGGCCGGGCAGGCGCTGATGTTCCGGGAGCTCGGCCTCCTCTTCGAGGGCGACGAGATCGTCGCGTCCGCCATGCTCGCGGCGTGGCTCCTCCTCACGGGCGCCGGCGCCCTTCTCGGCCTCCAGTGGTTCCGGCCGAGGGCGGGGATCGCGTCCGCGGCGGGAACCTTCGCCGTCGGGCCGGCCCTGTTGCTCTCCCTTCTCGCGACCCGCTTCTGGCACCCGCTGCTCTCGGATCTCCCCGGCCGTTCCCCCACCTTCGCGTCCATGGCGCTCTCCTGCCTGGCCCTTCTCGCGCCGCTCTGCCTGCTCACGGGGGCCCTCTTTCCCGTCCTCCTGGCGCGGCGCGGCGCGGCCTCCCCCGCCCGGGGCTACGCGCTCGAATCGGCGGGCTTTCTTCTCGGCGGGACGGGCGCGGCCTTCGTCCTGGTCCCCTGCGTTTCCAATCTCGCGGGGGCGTTCCTGGTCGCGGCGGTTTCCGTCGTTGCGGCCGCGTGCCTGAGCGACCGGCTTGCCGCCCGTATCGGCGGCGCCCTCTTCGCTTCCGCCCTCGTCGTCTTCCTCCTTCTGCCCGTCTCCAGCCGTCTCGATCACCTCACGCGCGCCGCGCGCTTCGAGGGGGAGTCGCTCCTCGCCTTTGCCGACGCGCCGCGGGGCACGCTCACCGTCACGGAGACCGGGGGGCTTCGCACCTTCCGGATGATGGGCGCCCGCATCGGGGACGACGGTCCCCATCCCGCCCCGGCCGCCTTCGTCCACCTCGCGATGCTCGCGCATCCCCGCCCGGAAACCGTCGCCCTTCTGGGCGGAGGCGAGACGGGCGCGCTGCACGCGGTCCTGGAGCACGGCGCGCGTGCGGATCTCGCCCGCGCCGGCCGGGGCGCCTTCCGGCTTCTCGAGCCCTTCCTGCGGGCGGAGGACCGCGACGCCCTCGCCTCGCCGCGCGCGCGCCTCCTGGGCGGGGACGGGCGGGCCTTCCTGGAGCGGTCTGCCCGGGCCGGGCGGTCGTTCGACGTCCTGCTCGCGGTGGTGCCGGACCCTTCCACCGGCGCCTTGAACCGGTACTACACGGTGGAGTTCTTCCGGGCCTGCGCGTCGGCGCTATCGCCGGGGGGGGTGGCGGGGGTCAACTTGTCCGGGGCGCCGGGGTACAGGAGCGCGGCGCGTCGACGGCTGCTGGCCTCGGTCCGCCGTTCGATGGCGGAGGCCTTTTGCGCGGTCGAGACGGTGAGGACGGACGAGGCGGGGACGGTGATCCTGGGGTCGGACGCGGCGATCGTGCTGTCTCCGGAAAGGCTGTCGGCGCGCGCCCGGTCCCGGGGCCTGTCTTCGCCGTTCGGAAGCGGGGGGTGGGTCGCGTCGGTGCTGGAGCGGCGGGAGGCGGGGCTTCGCTTCGGGGCGGAGGCGCCGGGGGAGGCGCCCTTGAACCGGGATCTGAAGCCGGTGAGCCCGCTGTTCGCCTTCTCGCTCAGGGCGTCCCGGTTCGGGGGATCCGGCGGTCTCGTCTCATCTCTGTTGCTTCTGGGGCCGGCGCTGCTGCTCTTGGGCGCGCTCGTGTACGGCTGGAGACGGGCGCCGTCGCGTCGGCGCTCGCTTCGCGCGTCTGCGCCCATCGTGACGGCGGGCGCGGCGGGCATGGCCTTCGAGGTGGGGCTGCTTTTCGCCTTCCAGTCGGAGGTGGGGTACGTCTACGCGCACCTGGGGGCGCTGGCGGCGTTCTTCATGGCGTGGGCGGCGGGGGGGGCGTG
>CAZDSO010000096.1:0-19612 GCA_964508045.1 uncultured Planctomycetia bacterium
CTTCTTGCCGTTTCTTCTTCGGGACCCCGCCCCCCGGAACGCCCGGGATCACGGCATCCCTCTTCGATTCTTCAGCGAAAAAAGGACCGGAGATTCCAGATTCCAGATTTCAGCGGTTGCGACCGGCGTTCCACCGAAATTCCCATCAACAGCCTGAAATCCCTGACCGATCTTCTTCCCTAGTACGTCCTCTCCGACCCGTGGGCCAGGGCGTACTTCTCCAGCACGTTCCCCTTGAGGACGTGTTCCTCGAGGATCTCCACGACCTTTTCCTTGTCGAGGTCCGCGTACTTCACCGGCGCCTGGTCCACGATCTCCACCGTGGCCATGGGCTCGCGGCTGCAAAGGCCGGCGCAACCCGACGTCGTGACGATCACGTCGTTGAGTTCCCGCTTGGCGACCTCGTCCATCAAGACCTGCATCACGTCGCGGGCTCCCGCCGCGATGCCGCACGTGCCCATGTGAACGGTGATCCGCGCCCGGTTCTCGCCCTCGCGAAGGCGCGTGCTGGCCTTGACCTTCTCCTGGATCTTCTTCAGATCGTCCAGCTTCAACTTGGCCATGATCTCCCCCCTCTCTCAGGGATCTCGCGCGCTGCCTGGCAACCACTCCCGCCGGCGCGCCTCACTTGTACCGGTCCAGGATATCCATGATGCCGTCCGGGTCCACCAGCCCGTGCGTGTCCTCGCCCACCACCACCACGGGCGCCTTTCCGCAGGCGCCCAGGCATCGAACGATCTCGTAGGAGAAACGGCGTTCCTCGTCGGTCTCCCCCGGCTCGAGTTTCAGCTTCTGCCGGACCTTGCTGTCGATCTTGTTGCCGCCCTTCACGTAGCACGCCGTCCCCAGGCAGACCTTGATGATGTGCCGTCCCCGGGGTTTGATGCTGAAGAACGAATAGAAGGAAACCACGCCCAGCACCTCGCTCGCGGAAAGGTTCAGCCCCTTCGCCACGCGACGCTGGATGTCGTAGGGTAGATAGCCCAGCTTCTCCTGCACCTTGTGGAGGCAGGGGATGAGCGAACCCGGCGTGCCCCGGAACGATCGGATGATCTCGTCGACCTCCGCGAGGTCGCCCGCCTCGAATTCCTCCTCGGCGGGAAGGTCCTGGATGTCGGCCGTAACCGTGCCCATGTGCAGCCTCCTATTCCTGGTTCCCGATGATTCCGCGTATCTCTTCCCGGATCGTCTCTTCCAGCGCCTGCAGCAGCCGGATGTCCCAGGGCGTCTGCTCGTCGGCTTCCCTCAGATCGGCCGAGTCGAAGGACGTCTCGCCTCCCGGGCCCCGGCAGGTGAAAAGGACGTCGACGCCGGGGTTTCCCGCGAGCAGGACGGTGAGGGAACGCGCCAGGTCGCCCAGGGGTTTCCGGTCGATGTGTTTCAGCTGGAACACGCCTCGCACCCGCGTCCCCACGCCCACTTCGGATTCCACCGTCATGCCGCCCCCGGCTTCCGACGCCGCCTGGCCGAACAGCGGAAGACCCAGGCCCACGCGCCGTTCCGTTTTCGTCGTGTAGAACGGATCGTGCGCTTCCCGGATCTCCTCCGCCGTCATTCCCTTGCCGTCGTCCCGGATGTCCACCACCAGCCGGTCGCGTCCGGGATCCACCGCGACCAGGATCTCGATCCTGTGGCCGCCGGCCCGAACGCCGTTTTCCGCCAGGTCCAGAACGTGAAGGGAAAGGTCCTCCATTCCGCTCCATCCGGAATCGGAACCTCAACATTATAAGGAGGGGCAATGCGTGTGCAAGGACGCGGCGGGGAGAATTTCCGGCCCGGCGCCCGCATTGACGCCGGAGGTGGGAAGGGCTACCATGCCGCCTGGAGAGCCATCCAATCTGGAGGCTTGATGAAGGAAGAGAACACGCCCAGGGTTCCCGCGGCGGATCCGGCGGTGGAGCGGGGGCCCAAGACGCTGAAAGAGATCGCGGAGATTCTCGAGGGCGAGATCCTCAACGAGGGCGACCGGCGGGACGAGAAGGTGACGCTGGCGGGCGCGTCGGATCTGATGAGCGACGTCCTCGCCTTCATGCATACGGGTTCCCTTCTCCTCACCGGGCTGAAGAACCCCCAGGTGGTGCGGACGGCGGAGATGGCGGACCTGTGCGGGGTCGTCTTCGTGCGCGGCAAGCATCCGGATGAAGAGACGCTTTCCCTGGCCAAGACCAAGGGGCTTCCCCTCCTCAAATCCCGTTTCACCATGTTCGAATCCTGCGGGCGGCTCTACCTCTCGGGGTTGAAGCCCTGTTTCTGACCGGCGCCTCACGACGACCGCGCGGGCGGTGAGGGAGAGGGATGAAACACCGATCCAGAGACACGAGCGAGATCCGGGCTTTCACGAAGGTCCAGGAACTCGCGTACGAGATGACCGTGGGCCAGGCCATGCGATCGGACCCGGTGACGATCACGGCCGGCGCCCCGCTTCTGGACCTCAGGGACATCCTCAAGACACGGCGCATCTCCGGTCTCCCCGTCGTGGAAGGCGAACGCCTCGCAGGGATGGTCTCCATCGAGGATTTCATCAACGCCCTCGCGGCGGGACAAGTCGACGGCAACGTCGGGCAGCACATGACGAAGACGGTGGACATCCTCTGGGCGGACGAACCCCTCGTCCACGCGGTGGAGAAGTTCGATCGGAAGGGATTCGGCCGGTTTCCCGTACTCGACCGGGATTCCGAAAAACTCGTGGGCATCCTCACGAAAGGGGACATCATCGAGGGACTCCTGAAGCAGCTGGAGGTCGATTATCACGAAGAGGAGATCCACAAGTACCGCGCCAGCCACTTCTTCGAGGACATCGTCGCCGACCAGACCACCCTGACCTTCCACTACGGCGTCCTGGGCAAGGACTTCTCCAACGCCGGCGCCGCCTCCAGCGGCCTGAAGAAGACGCTCTCCAGGCTGGGCACGCCGCCGGACCTCATGCGCCGGATCGCCATCGCCACCTACGAGGCGGAGATGAACATCGTGATCTATGCCGAACAGGGGCGGATCACCGCCGAGGTGACGCCGGAAACCATCCGGGTGACGGCCACCGACGTCGGACCCGGCATCGAGAACGTGGAGCAGGCGATGGAACCCGGATGGTCCACCGCCTCCGACTGGGTCCGGGAAATGGGCTTCGGCGCCGGCATGGGCCTCCAAAACATCCAGCGCTGCTCCGACCACATGATGATCCGTTCCGACATCAACAAGGGGACCACGCTGGAGTTCTTCGTCCTGGTCTCCGGGGCGAAAACCGAATGAAGCCCGGGCAATCATGAAGCGATTCCGCTTCGGGAAGGGGGATGACGTGAAGATCCAGGAAATCAAGGACGGGCTCGGCCTGACGGTCGAAACGGCCTCCGGCGCCCTCGACCGCGAGGTGACCGCCGCCTACGTGTCGGACCTGCTTTCCGACGTGATGGGGAACGCCCCCGAGAAGTGCCTCTGGATCACGCTCCAGGTCCACGAGAACATCGTGGCCGTCGCCTCGCTCAAGCAGATCCAGGCGATCCTGCTCGTGAACGACCGCCGGCCCGCCGAGCCGACCGCCCGGAAGGCCGAGGCGGAGGGCATCCCCATCCTCGTCTCCTCCCTCCCCGCCTTCGAGCTCGCGGGCAGACTGTACGAGATGGGGCTCCGGAGCGAACCGGCCTAGTCCTGCACCGCTCGTTTCCCGTCTGGAATCCGGAATCCCTGACCCGTCGTGGAATCCCATGCGACCTGCTCGTCCGTTCCGAGGAGCCCGATGCCGCCCCCTCTCATCGCCATCGTCGGACGCCCCAACGTGGGCAAGTCCTCCCTGTTCAACGCCCTCATCCGCAAGCGGCTCGCCATCGTCGAACCCACCCCCGGCGTCACCCGGGACCGGCTCTACGCCGAGGCCGAGGCCGAGGGGAAGCGGTTCCGGATCGCTGACACCGGCGGCGTGGGCGTCGTCGACCGCCAGGACCTCGCCGCGGGCGTCCAGACTCAGGTCCGCCTCGCGCTCGAGGAGGCCCGGGCCATCGTCTTCGTGACCGACGTCCAGGAAGGCGACGCGCCGCTCGACCGCGCCGTCGCGGACCTCCTGCGCACCACCGGAAAGCCCGTCCTGCCCGTGGCGAACAAGGCCGACCACCCCGCCCTCGACGACGACGCCGCGGTGTTCTACCGCTTCGGATTCGGCGACCCGCTTCCCGTCTCCGCCGAGCAGCGCCGGAATCTCGGCGAGCTGATGGAATGGATCGCTGCGACCCTTCCCGGGGAGATCCCGGCGGAGGAAGGCGAAGGCGAGGCGATGAAGCTGTGCGTCGTCGGACGGCGGAACGCGGGGAAATCCACCCTGATCAACGCGCTGGCGGGAGGCGAACGCGTGCTGGTGAGCGAGACGCCCGGCACCACGCGGGACGCGGTGGACGTGACGATCGAGCGGGGCGGGCGGACCTTCACGATCGTGGACACGGCCGGCGTGCGGAAGCGATCGAAGCTGCAGGATTCCGTGGAGTTCTACGCCCAGACCCGGACCGAGGCGGGGATCCGGCGCTCGGACGTGACGCTGTTGCTCCTCGACGCGCTTTCGGAGATCGGGGCCGTGGACAAGAAGATCGCCAGCTATGTGATCCGGCACCACAAGGCCTGCGTGATCTGCGTGAACAAATGGGACGCCGTGCCCGCGGAGGCCGGGACCGACCGCTACACCGCCTACGTCCGCGACCGCCTGCGCGGCCTCGCCTTCGCCCCCCTCTCCTTCCTGTCGGCCCTGTCCGGCCTGAACGTCGGACCGACCTTCGATCTCGCCCTGGAGCTCGGCGGGCAACGGCGCCTGCGCGCCCCCACCGCCGAGGTCAACCGCGTCCTGCGGGAGGCGATGCAGCGCCGCTCGCCGCCCCCGCGCTCGGGGCGCCTGCCCAAGATCTTCTACGCGACGCAGACCGACGTCGCCCCGCCCACGGTCGTGCTGTTCGCCAACGACCCCTCGCTGTTGAAGCGGGACTACCTTCGCTATCTCGAGAACCGCTTCCGCGAGGAACTTCCCTTCTCCGAGGTGCCCGTGCGGCTCGTCCTGCGCAAGCGGGGCAAGGGGGCGTGAGGGAGGGGGATGGGCCGTGGAAGGATGACATTGCGCACGTTGCTAAAATTTTCAATCCCAAATCTACAATCACCTTCGACTTCCGACTTCCGCCTCTCGACCTTGACACGCCTCTCCCGATGGGAAGAATGGCAGGCGCGGCGTGGCGAAGATGTCTTCTTTTCTGGCGGACCCATCCATGACGATCAAGCGAATCCTCCTTCTGTTCCTGCTCCTCTGGCTCGGCACCGGGTGCGGCAAGCGGAAGGCCGGCCCGGGAAGCGAGGGGGGCGCGGGCGCGATCCTCGTGTTCGGGCGGGGCGCCGATGCCAAGAAGCTGGACCCCGCCGACATCGACGACGGCGAGTCCGTCAAGGTGTGCAACCAGATCTTCGAGACGCTGGTGACCTACGCGAAGCAGAGCGCGGAGCTGGTGCCCTTGCTGGCGACGTCCTGGGAGCAGTCGGAGGACGGCAAGACGTGGACCTTCCATCTCCGCGAAGGCGTGACGTTCCACGACGGGACGCCCTTCGATGCCGGGGCGGTCGTCTTCTCCCTCGACCGCCACGTGGACCCGGACAATCCCTACCGCTTCAAGGGGGCGTTCACCTACTCGAGCAACTACCGGGTCATCGAGACGATGGAAGCCGTGGACCCGCATACCGTGCGCTTCCGCCTGAAGGAGCCCTCGGCCGTGTTCCTCGCCAACCTCGCCATGTTTCCCGCCTCGATCGTGTCGCCGGCCGCGGTGAAGGAAAAGGGCGCGGACGTCCAGCGGAACCCCGTCGGCACCGGGCCGTTTCGCTTCGTCAAGTGGGTCCCGGCCGAAAAGATCGTCCTGGAGGCCTACCCCGACTACTGGGGCGAGAAGCCCGAACTCGGCGGCGTGATCTTCAAGCCCGTGAAGGAGAACGCGGCGCGGCTCCAGCAGCTCAAGCGGGGCGAGATCCACATGATGGACAACTTCTCCTTCTCGGACATCGAGCCCATCGTCGACGATCCCGACCTCGTCTTCGAGAGCGTCACCGGGATGAACTTCGCCTACCTGGCGATGAACAACACGCATCCGCCCTTCGACAAGCGCAAGGTCCGCCTGGCCGTGGCCCACGCCCTCGACAAGAAGAAGCTCATCCAGCTCGCCGTCTTCGGCTACGGCGCCACGGGCCCCAATCCCATGCCGCCCTCGGTGTGGGGATACCACGACGGGATCGAGGACTACCCCCACGACCCCGACCGCGCGAAGGCGCTTCTGGAGGAGGCGGGATTCCCGGACGGCTTCGAGACGGAGCTGTGGGCCATGCCGAACCCCCGCCCCTACATGCCCCGGCCCAAGGAAGCGGCGCAGATCATCAAGCAGGATCTCGCCGCGGTCGGCATCGAGGCGGAAATCCTCAGCCCCCCCTGGAACACCTACCTGGACAAGGTCCAGAGCGGCGAGCACCCCCTGTGCATCCTGGGCTGGACCACCGACAACGGCGATCCCGACAACTTCCTGTGGCAGCTGCTCTCCAAGGAGAACGCCGTCAAGGGCGCCTCCCAGAACGTCGCCTTCTATCGCGACGACGAGGTCTCGGAGATCCTCGACCGCGCCAAGTCGGAGCTGGATCCCGGGAAGCGGAAGGCCCTCTACGAGAAGGCGCAGGAGCGCATCCACCGCGACGCGCCCATGATTCCGCTTCTCTACCTCCCCCAGATGATCGCCCACCGCAAGGAGGTCGAGGGCTACACGGTCCACCCCATCGGCGTCGTCCGCCTTTGGCCCGTCCGGCTGAAGTGAGGGGCCTTGCGGGGGGAGAGATCGGAGATCGACACGCTACAATCCGCTCCGATGACCACCTACGCACTGAAACGACTGCTGCTGGCCGCGCCCGTGCTCTGGGGCGTGACGCTGATCTCCTTTCTGGTCGTGCGCGTCCCGCCGGGCGGACCGGCCCGTGCCGTACTCGGCGAGAAGGCCACCCCCGAGAAGATCGCGGCCCTGAACGAGGAGAACGGCTGGGATCAGCCCCTGATCGTCCAGTACGGGCGGTTCATGCGTGACGTCTTCCTCCGCTTCGATTTCGGCGAGTCCTATCACCGCCGCATCGACGTCTCCGAGGAGCTCGCCCAGCGCTTCCCCGCCACCATGGAACTCTCCCTCGCCGCGATGCTCCTCGCCGTGATGATCGGCATCCCCGCCGGCATCCTCGCGGCCGTCAAGCGGAATCGCCTCGCCGACTACGCCTCCATGACGGGCGCCCTGATCGGCGTCTCCGTCCCCGTCTTCTTCCTCGGCCTGCTCATGCTCATGGCCTTCCCCTTCCTCCCCGGCGGCGGACGGCTCTCCATCACCCTCGATATCGAGGCCGTGACCGGCTTCGTGCCCCTCGACGCCCTGATCGGAAACCGACCGGACGTCCTCGAGGACTACCTCGCCCATCTGATCCTCCCCGCCGTCGCCCTCTCCACCATCCCCATGGCGATGATCGCCCGCATGACCCGCTCCTCCGTCCTCGAAGTCCTCGGCGAGGACTACATCCGCACCGCGCGGGCCAAGGGCCTGTCCGAGAGGATCGTCCACCTCAAGCACGCCTTCCGGGCCTCCCTCATCCCCATCGTCACCGTCGTGGGGCTGAACTTCGGTTACCTCCTCGCCGGCGCCGTGCTCACCGAGTCCGTCTTCAACTGGCCGGGGCTCGGCCAGTACGTCGTCGACGCCGTGCTCGCGTACGATTACAACCCCGTCCAGGGGGGCATCTTCCTCGTCGCCGTCTCCTTCGTGGTCATCAACCTGATCGTCGACCTCTCCTACGGGCTGATCGATCCGAGGGTCCGCGTGGGGTGACGCCTTGTTGATATGCAGGGGTTTCAGATTTCGGATTGCAGCCGTCAGATTTCAGCCTTCGGTTCCCATGACCCGTGACCCATGACCGATGACGCCCCCATCCTGGCGAGCCCGGTGAAGCGGCGGCGCCTCCGGGCCTTCGCGCGCAAGCGCACGGCGCTTGCAGGGCTCGTGCTCGTCGTCTTCTTCGCCGCGCTGGCCCTGGCCGCGCCGGGGCTCGCAGCGTGGACCGGGCACGACGTCGAGGAACAGTACGCCTCCGCGCAGTTCCTTTCGCCGGGAGAGCGCGCGGCGGGGGCGGAAGGGCGCTTCTGGCTCGGGGCGGACGACCTGGGCCAGGACATCCTGGTCCGCCTGGCGTTCGGGGCGCGCAAGTCCCTGCTCATCGGGCTGTGGTCGGTCTTGCTGGCGCTTCTGGTGGGGGTTCCGGCGGGGCTTCTCTGCGGGTACTTCGGGCGTTGGGTCGATTTTCTCGGCATGCGGGTCGCCGACATCCTGCTGGCCTTTCCCAGCATCCTTCTGGCCATCGCCGTGATGGCGGCGCTGGGGGGCAAGCCGGACGAGCGGAACGTGGTCATCGCGGTGGGGCTGGTGAACATCCCGGTGTTCGCCCGCCAGGTGAGGGCGAGCGTGCTGAGCGTGAAGGAGCACGACTTCGTGATGGCGAACCGGGCGCTGGGGGCCGGCCACGTACGCGTGATGTTCCTCACGATCCTTCCCAACGCGCTGGCCCCCGTCATCGTGCTCTCGACGCTGGGGCTCGGCACGGCGATCCTCAGCGCGGCGGGGCTCTCCTTCCTGGGGCTGGGCGTGGAGCCCGGGACGCCGGAGTGGGGCGCCATGCTCACCAAGGCGCGCGATTTCCTGATGCGCGCGCCCTGGGCCGTGCTGGCGCCGGGCCTTTCCATCACCCTCACGGTGCTGGGCTTCAACCTCATGGGCGACGGCCTGCGGGACGTGATGGACCCGAAGTCCGCGGGAAAACCCTCGTAGAGCCGGCGTTCGAGGCGAGGCGGGAAGGGATCTGGGATTGCATAGAAAGGGATTCCAGACCGGAGATTTCGGTGCACCGCTGTGCGTTCACCCACCCCTCCACGGTTTCCAATTTCGGATTGACACGATTTTCCGGCACCGCTAAGCTTCCCGGTTCCTGGACATCGCTTTTTTCCCATAAAATGGAGGTCCCGTTCCATGGCCGAATTGAATCCGTTCAAGATCGCCCAGGCCCAGCTCGACGAGGCCGCCGGCCTCCTCGGGCTGGACGAAGCCACCCACCAGGCTCTCCGCTGGCCCCTGAAGGAATTCGTCTACACCCTTCCCGTGCGCATGGACGACGGCTCCTTCAAGGTGTTCCGCGCCTATCGGGTCCAGTACAACAACGCCCGCGGCCCCACCAAGGGGGGGTTGCGCTGGCACCCCGACGAGACGATCGACACGGTGCGGGCGCTGGCCGCCTGGATGACGTGGAAGACCGCCGTGGTCGACATCCCGCTGGGCGGCGGCAAGGGCGGCGTCACCTGCAACCCCAAGGAGATGACGGAAACCGAGAAGGAACGCCTCGCCCGCGCCTACATCCGCGCAGTGGGCCCCCAGCTCGGCGTCCACAAGGACGTGCCGGCGCCCGACGTCTACACCACGCCCCAGATCATGGCCTGGATGATGGACGAATACGAGGCCGTCGTCGGCTACAGCCACCCCGGCGTGATCACCGGCAAGCCCATCCCCGTCGGGGGGTCCCAGGGACGCGGAGACGCCACCGCCCGCGGCGGCATCTTCACCGTCCGCGAGGCCTGCAAGGCGCTGGGCATCAACGCCAAGGAGGCCACGTTCGCCATCCAGGGCTTCGGGAACGCGGGGCAGTTCGCCGCGCTCCTCACCCCCCGGATCCTCGGAACCAGGAAACTGATCGCCGCGAGCGACTCCCGCGGCGGCGTCATGAACAAGAACGGCCTCGACTGCGAGGCGCTGGTCAAGTTCAAGCTGGAGACCGGAAAGGTCGAGGGGTTCCCCGGCTCCGAGCCCATCTCCAACGAGGACCTGCTCGAGCTCGGCGTCGACATCCTCTTCCCCTCCGCGCTCGAGAACGTCATCACCGACAAGAACGCCGACAAGATCAAGGCCAAGGTCTCCTGTGAGCTGGCCAACGGGCCCACCACCCCCGAGGCCGACGTCATCCTCCACGAGAAAGGGACCTTCGTCATCCCCGACTTCCTCGCCAACGCCGGCGGCGTCACCGTCTCCTATTTCGAGCAGGTCCAGAACACCTACAACTACTACTGGACCCTGGACGACGTCTACGCGCAGCTGGACCAGAAGATGACCAAGGCCTTCCACGACGTCCACAAGATGCGCGAGGCCAAACAGGTCCACAACCGGCTCGCCGCCTACCTCGTCTCCGTCTCCCGCGTGGCCGAGGCCATGAAACTGAGGGGATGGGTCTGACAGGCGATCGACGTTGTACAACCGAACACAGGAGGCCGCCGCGGGCCGGGCAGTGATGTTTCCCGCTGCTGCGGGCTGGAAGCCCGCGGTCCACGCAGCGGCTGAAATCTACAGTCCCATTCGACTTCCGCCCTTCAATCCTCTCTCCGATCTCCGCGTTCCCGGCGGTGAACGATGGGCGGCGCCTGACACGGAAGCCGCCTCGCATGGTATGATGCACGTTCCCCCTCGATCCCGAGAAACGAGGTCGCCCGTGAAAACCGTCCTGCAGCTCGCACCCCTGCTGGCCCTCTTCCTCCTCCTCTCCGCGCCGGCGCGCGCCCAGGAAGCCCCCGAGAGGAAACCCCTGATGCCCGGGGGCAAGGACCTCGCCTCCAATCCCGACTTCGAGCAGGGCGAGGGGAAGCGACCCGCCGGCTGGTTTATCTTCGAGCCCCCCGGCGGCATGAAGGCCGAATGGGGCCCCTTCGGAATCCAGGGAAGCCGCGGGATCCGGTTCTCCCCCCCCGGAGAAGGGAAGGAGAACGCCGCCCCCGCCGGCGTCAACCGGACGCTCAGGAACCTCCGGCCCGGCGTCCCCGTCGAGGTGACCGCCTGGCTCAGGCTCACCGGCTTCCACGGCACCTGCGTCGTCTGGGCCCGTTGCGACGGCGGACACGGCCCCGAAGACCGCGGGGACGCCTTCCAGAACTCCAACGGCGCCGGCTACCGCCTCGAAGGCGACTCCGTGTGGTCCCCCGTCACCGTGCGCGTCACCCCCGGCGACGAGACCCGGGCGCTCGTCTTCGGCGTCCTCGCCGGCGGACGCGGCACCGTCCAGCTCGACGCGCTCCACGCACGCGAGAAGAGGACGTCCCCGACGGACGAGGCGCCGAAAGGCGGCCCCG
Organism: uncultured Planctomycetia bacterium; assembly: GCA_964508045.1. Lineage (GTDB taxonomy): Bacteria > Planctomycetota > JAKEIC01 > JAKEIC01 > CAZDSO01 > CAZDSO01. The sequence continues at coordinate 11,186 of CAZDSO010000096.1, forward strand.
GACTCTACGCCGCGCAAGGGCGCTACAAGACCGTCGCCTCCGGCGACACCGACGCGCTCGTCCTCCTGGTCCCCGTCCCCCTCCTCTGGAGGGACCAGATCCCGCTGAGCTTCCGGGCCTGGACCGAGCCCGGAACCCACCTGGGCGCGGTCCGCCTGATCCGGCGCGAGCACGGCTTCCTCGTCGCCGAGATCCGGCTGGTCGACCTCGCCCAAGGGAAGTCCTTCTCCTTCGGCTGGCGGTCCCTCGTCCTGGTCGGCCCCCACGAGAAGAGCCCGATTCCGGAAGGCGTCTCGCTTCCCCTTAAGGACGTTCCCGCAGGGCCCGGACGGTGGCTGGCGAGCACGTGGTGCGCGGGATGGAAGGACGAGGCCGTCGGGAAGGTCGCGAAGGAGATCCTCGAAGCGGCCCCCACGGCGGATCGGGCGATCCCGGAAACCCTGGCCCGGATGAAGACGATCTTCCAAAAGGCCGACAAGACCTTCCGGGACCTCACCGCCTCCTCCGCCCTCACCCGGGACGGCAGCTGCACCTCCTGCGCGAACCTCGGCGCTTCCCTGCTCCGGGGGCTCGGCATTCCCGCCCGCATCGTCGCCGGGTACCCCACGTGGTCGGGGCCCCTGCAGACCCACTACGTCGTGGAATACTGGTTGCCGGAAGCCGGGTGGCGCGTGATGGAATCCACGCGGTGCGCGGACGATCGGCCGGGCTGGGAGCAGATCGAGGTGGCCGTCGTCCTGCCGGAAGACGAGACGAAGGAGGCGGCCGGGGCGCGCGCCGGCGCGGCGCCGGGCGTGCCCTGGCTCTCGCTCACGGAATACCCCGGCCTGAAGGGGACGAGCCCCATCGACGCGTGGCTCGTCGGCGACATGCCCGGGCGCCCCGGCTGCGATCACCGGGCGACCCGGATCGCCCGTTTCGACGCGCCGGACGAGACATGGAAAAGGGCCCGTGAAATCCTGTCCTCGCGGTGGACAAAGCGGACGCGCGCCGCCGTCGAGGACGACGAAGCCGTGGGGAAGCTGGCGCCCCCCGAGGGCCTGGAGAAGGCGGAGAGCCTGGACGATCTTGTCCGCCGCCTCCGCGAGTAGGGTTCGAGTCGAAGGTCGAAAGTCCCACGTCGCTCGCCTGAACCGTGAGAGGGAGCCAGTCACTTGCCAGACCCGTCCGACGAGGACCTGATCCTGAGGGCCCGGGAAGGCGACGAAGACGCCTTCTTCGCCCTGTACGAGCGGCACAAGGGCGGCGTCTTCCGCTTCGCCCGGAGGATGCTCGCCGACGAGGACGCCGCCGCGGACGTGGTCCAGGATTGCTTCGAGTACTTCTTCCGGAAGATCCCGACCTGGCGGTTCGAGGCGAAGCCCTCGACCCTGCTCTTCCGGGCCGCGAGGAACCGGTGCCTGAACGCGCTGGAAAAACGGCGAAGGCGCGGGGAGACGCTCGGCGAGGAGGGCGAGGAAGCGGAAGACGATGCTCTGGACCCGGCCTCCCTGGCCGAGACGGCGGACCTCTCGCGGCGGGTCGCCCGGGCGCTGGCGACCCTCGATCCCGGGCGCCGCGAGGTGGTGGCGCTCAAGGTCATGAAGGGCCTCTCCTACGACCGGATCGGCGAGATCCTGGGGATCCCCGCCGGCACGGTGAAGTCGCGCCTCCACAAGGCGCTGGAGGAACTCCGGGAAAAGATGAAAGGATCGTGAACGATGCGGGCCGGCGGCGGCTTCAAGAGAATGGAGGAGCGTAGGTGGAAGAGGAAGTTCGAACGTCGAAAGTCCCAAGTCGGAAGAACCTTGGACCTTGCACCTTGGACGTTGAACCGCTGTGCCTGCAAGGAGCCTTTCGCGCATGAAATGCGATGAACTGACGAACGACGTGCTGGCCGACCTCCACGACGGATCCCTCGACGAGGAGGGGCGCCGGGAGGCGGAAGCCCACCTCGCCGGATGCGCGGCGTGCCGGAAACGCGCGGAGGAGATCCGGGATCTTCTCGAGGCCGCGTCCGCCTGGCCGGAGGAGACGGACATGCCCGCGCGGGTGGACCGGGCCGTGGCGGCGGAGATCGGCAGGATCGCGGAGGCGCTGCCCGCGGATACGGGCATCGCCCGCGTCCCCCGGCCGTTCCTCCGCATCCTCCTCCCCGTCGCCGCCTCGCTGCTGCTCGCCGTGGCGGGCTTCACCGCAGGCGTCTTGTCGGGGGCGGCGTTTCAGGAGACGCCGCCGGAGGCCTCGACGGGCGCGCGCGTCTCGACGGATGCGGCGGGAACGCCGCCGGGGAGGCGGACGGGGGACGCCGAGGGGAAGCGGCTTCGCGAAACCGTGGAGCGCCTGCGGGAGGATCTGGCGGCGGTCCGCGCCCGCCGGGACCCGTTCCGGGAGGATCTCGAGAAGACCCGGGCGCTTTTTCAAGAGGCGACCGGCGCCCTGCGCGCCGTCCAGGGGGAGTCGAAACGGCTGGCGGAAACCGTGGCGCGGGAACGCGAGAAAGCGGAAGCGGCGGGACGGGAGCGGGTCGAGCTCGCGATGCGCGTGGAGGCGCTCGCGGGAAAGCTCGCGGGTTCCACGGCGCAGATCGAAGACTTCCGCACCCGGGTGGAGAACCTCGAAAAGCGGAACGAGGATCTGGACCGCGACCTCGCCGGCGCGAGACGGCAGGTCGATCTCCTGCAGCGGAGAAACGCCTCCCTCGCGGAGCGGCTCGAGGTCCCGGGCGACATGAACCGCGACGGCGAAGCGGACGTGCGGGACGCCTGGGCGATCTGCGCGCGCCTCACGGAGGGGGAGGAAGTGGACTTCATCGAGGAGGCCGACCTGAACGGCGACGGGAGGATCGACGTGGCCGACGCGCTGCTCATCGCGATGCAGACCGCGGGCGGGGGGGGGTAGGGGGGCGTGGATTCGTGTCGTTGTATATCCGCAGAGAGCGTTGAAGGTCGAAAGCCGAAGGTTGAACGTTGAAGGACGAACGCATGAACTTGAACCCTGCAGGGAAGTCTGGCCGGGCCGTCCGGCGCGTTGCGGTCCTGATCATGGCGGGCGTCCTGGCGGGCTGTGCTTCCGCCCCCATGAAGATGGAAAGGGCCGGCGGCGCCGAGATCGCCCGGACGCGGGAGAAGCAGGGGACCGTGGTCTCGGTCCGCATCGATACCGGCGACCGCCCTCTCGGCGCCTATACCGTGGTGCTCCGCTATGACCCCGAAGCCGCGCGCGTGCTCGACGTCGAGGCGCCGGGTCCCGGCGGGTTCCCGGGCGCCCCCATGGCCGATCCCGCCACCTTCGACACGGGCGCGACGCCGATCGTGGGCTTCCACGTCGGCCGCGCCCATCCGCGCGGCCGCGTCGAGATCGCCCGCGTCCTTCTCGAGCCCAGGGGGGGCGGCTCCGCCGGGCTCTCCGTGTCCGTCCGCTCCCTCTACGGGCCCGGCGGCAAACCGGTCCCCGGCACGGCGGACGTCATTCCCCCCGCGGTGAAGCGGTAGGGACGCTTACGGCGCGAACATCTCCCGGAGCACGTCGAGCACGGCGGATCGGGCCTTGGGTCCGATTTTTCCGAGTTTCCGGTGGAGCCGCGACTTGTCCACCGTCCGCAGGCGGTCGAGAACGACGAGCCCGTTTTTCCCCTGGAACCGGCAAGGGACGCGCGTGGGGTACGCTTTCCCTTTCGTGGTCATGGGGGCGATCAGGACGGTGCGGATGTGCCGGTTCATCTCGTCGGGAGAGACGACGAGACAGGGCCGCGTCTTTTGGATTTCATGGCGCGTTCTCACAGAATGCAATTTCATTGCAGGTACGCCGGTCCGGGCCGTCAAGCCCCTGTGTCCCCGAAACCAGAGGCAACGCGCCTCGGTTCCTGGCTTCGCTCTGCGTTCCCGGCGGAACGCGTCCTTTTTTTGTTTTTCCGTGAACGCTTCGCCGGGCCGCCGGCTTGTGTATGTGAAACGCGATTTGAAGGAGAAAGCCATGAAACGCACCGCAACGAAACTCGGGATCCTGGGAGCCGTCCTCTCGATGATCGGAATCCTTTCCTGCGCCTGCGGCGTCCCCCCGGGGAAAGCCTGCCTGGAGATGGGGCGGGCGCACCGGGTGAACCTCGTGGGGGCCGCCGGCGCGGAGGAGAGGGAAGAGGCCCGCACCGGCGCGGACGGAGAAACGGTCTTCAACACGGAGACCTACGACCACGTCGTGGACAATCCCTTCGTGAACACGGCCGACGACCCGCGCTCCACCTTCTCGATCGACGTGGACACGGCCTCCTACGCCAACGTCCGCCGCTTCCTCGACCACGGCCGCCTCCCGCCGAAGGGCGCGGTGCGGATCGAGGAGATGATCAACTACTTCGACTACGACTACGCCCCGCCCGAGGGCGACGAGCCCTTCGCCGTGCACATGGAAGCGGCCCGGTGCCCGTGGGACCTCTCGCACAAGCTGGTCCTGATCGGCCTCAAGGGGCGGGTGATCGAGAAGGAATCCCGGCCGCCGAGCAACCTCGTGTTCCTGCTCGACGTGTCGGGATCCATGGGCGCGCGAAACAAGCTGCCCCTGCTCCAGCGCTCCATGAAGATGATGGTGAGGCAGCTCGGCGAGAACGACCGCGTCTCGATCGTCACCTACGCCGGGCGCGAGGCCCTGGTGCTCCCCTCCACGCCGGCCTCGCCGCCGGGACCGGTCCTGGCCGCGATCGACGACCTGCGATCCGGCGGCTCCACGCACGGCTCCGCCGGCATCCAACGGGCCTACGAGCAGGCCCGCCGCCACCACGTGGAGGGCGGCGTGAACCGCGTGATCCTGGCCACGGACGGCGACTTCAACGTCGGCGTGACCAGCCAGAGCGAACTGATCGACCTGGTCCGGGCGCAGGCGGCGTCGGGCGTGTTCCTGACGGTGCTCGGGTTCGGGATGGGCAACTACAAGGATTCCACGCTCGAGAAGCTCGCCGACAAGGGCAACGGGATGTACGCCTACATCGACACCCTCAACGAGACGAAGAAGGTGCTGGTGGACCAGCTGTCCGGCACGCTGATCACGATCGCCAAGGACGTGAAGATCCAGGTCGAGTTCAATCCGCTGGCGGTGCGCGCCTGGCGCCTGATCGGCTACGAGAACCGCGTGCTCGCCCACCAGGACTTCAACGACGACGAGAAGGACGCGGGCGAGATCGGCGCCGGGCACACGGTCACGGCGCTGTACGAGATCGTGCCGGCGTCGGCGAAAAGGAAGGGCCCCCGCGTGGACCCGCTGAAGTACCAGGAGGGGCTCAAGCCCTCGGCCGCGGCCTATCACGGGGAGCTGTTGACCCTGAAACTCAGGCACAAGCATCCCGAGGGCCTAAAGAGCCGCCTCCAGAGCTTCGCCCTGCAGGACGAGATCCTCGATTTCGCCTCCGCCTCGGAGAACTTCCGCTTCGCCTCCGCGGTGGCCGCCTTCGGCATGCTGCTCCGGGACTCGCCCCACAAGGGAAACGCCTCCCTCCAGGGCGTGAAGGAGATGGCCGCCGGATGCCTGGGAGGCGATCGCCACGGGTTCCGGGCCGAGTTCCTGACCCTGGTCCACAAGGCGACGGGGCTGTCCCGGTGACGCGAACCGGGAAGCGCCGGGAGGAAAGGACGGGGGCGCCCTGCAGGGGGGCGCCCCCGCTTTTTTGCGCACGGAGATCTCGGAGGGATTCGGGATTGCGAATGAAGGGATTTTCGATTGTAGCGGCGCCGTGCTGCCCACAGCACCACAGCCCGGCGGCATCCGCGTGGGCCCGCGGGCTCGCGCCCGCGGTTCCCTCCTGTGCTCGGTTGAACAACAGGAACGGATCTGTGTTTGTTCCAGAGGCATGTCCGCCGCTGAAATCTGAAATCTGAAATCCCAGAAATCCTCAATCCCTCAATCCCTCAATTCGGAATTCGTCCCCTCAATTCGGAATTCGTCATTCCTGCGTTCCCGGCGTCCTCGGCGGTGGGATCCTTGCAGGATGCAATCCAACGCCTGCAGACGTTCTTTTGACAGCGCGGACGGCTCGGGATTGACAGCCCGAAAGCGTCCAAGTACCATTGCATCCTCGGGTTTCAAGCGAAGGGTCGCCCCGAAACCGGACGCATTCGAGTACACAGACGGATGGAAACCGGAGACGATTCCCGCCTCGAGAAGAAGCAGAGCGCGCAGGCCGCATACGAGAAGGGTCTGGAGGCCTGCCAACCCCGGAAGGAGGAATTCACCAGCCTCTCCGGGGAGCCCGTCCGGCCGCTCTACGGTCCCGGCGACGTATCCGATCTCGACTACGAGCGGGATCTCGGGTATCCCGGCGTCTACCCCTATACGCGCGGCATCCACCCGGACATGTACCGGGGGCGGCTCTGGACGATGCGGCAATTCTCGGGGTTCGGCACCGCCGCGGACACGAACCAGCGGTATCACTACCTGCTGGAGCGAGGCCAGACGGGGCTCTCCGTGGCCTTCGACATGCCCACCATCATGGGGTACGACAGCGACCATCCCCGCGCCCACGGCGAGGTCGGACGCTGCGGCGTGGCGATCTGCTGCCTGGAGAACATGAAGACCCTGTTCGACGGCATCCCGCTGGACAAGGTGAGCACGTCGATGACCATCAACGGGCCCGCCTCGATCCTGCTGGCCCTCTACGTCGCGGTGGGGGAGTCCCAGGGGCATCCGTCGACCCGGATGCGGGGGACCATCCAGAACGACATCCTGAAGGAGTACATCGCCCAGAAGTCCTTCATCTTCCCCCCGAAGCCGAGCATGCGGATCATCACCGACATCCTGGGCTTCTGCACCGAGCGCGTCCCCAAGTGGAACACGATCTCCATCAGCGGCTACCACATCCGCGAGGCCGGCGCCACCGCGCTGCAGGAGCTCGCCTTCACGCTGGCCGACGGCATGGCCTACGTGGAAGCCGGGATGGAAGCCGGGCTGGACCCCGACGTCTTCGCGCCGAGGCTCTCCTTCTTCTTCGACGCCCACCTGGACTTCTTCGAGGAGGTCGCCAAGTTCCGGGCCGCGCGACGCATCTGGGCACGCAAGATGCGCGAGAAGTACGGCGCCAAGGACAAGCGCTCGCTGCTGCTCCGGTTCCACACCCAGACCGCCGGCGTCAGCCTGACGGCCCAGCAGCCCGAGAACAACATCGTGCGGACCGCCTTCGAGGGGCTGTCCGCCGTCCTCGGGGGCACGCAGTCCCTCCACACGAACTCCATGGACGAGACCCACGCCCTCCCCACCGAGAAAGCCGTGAAGATCGCGCTGAGAACCCAGCAGGTCATCGCCCACGAGATCGGCGTCGCGGACACCGTGGACCCGCTGGCGGGGTCCTACTACGTGGAAGCCCTCACGCGGAAGATGGAGGACGGCGCCGAGGCCTACTTCAAGAAGATCGACGACCTGGGCGGCGTGCTGCCCGCCATCGAGTCCGGATTCTTCCAGAAGGAGATCCACCTCTCCGCCTGCCGCTACCAGCGCGAGCTCGAACAGAAGCGCAAGATCCTCGTCGGCGTCAACGAGTTCGCCGACGACGCGTCCCCCGACATCGAGTTCCTCCGGATCGACCCGCGCGTGGAACAGCAGCAGAGGGACGTCCTGGATACGATCCACAAGCGGCGCGACGACGGCGAGGTGAAGCGGACCCTCGACGCCATCCGGAAGGCGGCCGAGGGCACCGACAACCTCATGCCCCACATCCTGGACGCCGTCCGCGCCGAGGTCACGCTGGGCGAGATCATCGGTCTCCTCAAGGAGGTCTTCGGCGAGTACCAGGAACCCCCCATCTTCTGAGGGAAGGAGCGACGATTCATGACCGAGACCACGGACAAGATCAGGGTGTTGGTGGCGAAACCCGGCCTGGACGGCCATGACCGTGGCGCCAAGGTGGTCGCCGCCGCCCTGCGCGACGCCGGCATGGAGGTCATCTACACCGGACTGCACCAGACCCCCGAGATGATCGCGGAAACCGCCGTCCAGGAGGACGTCGACGTCGTCGGCCTCTCCGTCCTCTCCGGCGCCCACATGACGCTCTTCCCCCGCGTGAAGAAGCTGCTGGAAGACAAGGGCGCCGGACAGGTCATCCTGACGGGAGGAGGCATCATCCCCCAGGAAGACATCGATCATCTGGGGGAATCGGGCGTCGGCAAGCTCTTCACGCCCGGCACCCCCACCGGCGACATCATCGAGTTCATCCGGGAAGAGATGAAGAAGAGACGGCAGGCATGAACGACGAGAAGAACGGCCCGGGACCCGACGAGGAACGATACGACATCCCGTCCCCCGAACCGGAGGACGGACCCGCGCCCGAACCCGGGCCCACGCCCCCCGCGGAGGACGGGCCCCGACCCGCGCCTCCCCCGCCCGGCCAGGGACCCGCCTTTTCCGGCCCCCGGCCGCCCGGCCCCCCTCATCCCCCCCGGGGCCCCGGACGCACACCCCCCGGACGGCGCC
>CAZDSO010000097.1:0-19363 GCA_964508045.1 uncultured Planctomycetia bacterium
CTTTGCAGCACGCCGCGCGAAACGTTTCCGACGCCGCGCCGTTTACGCGAGCCGGGTTTTTCCCTATACTGTCCCCGGACACCCCCCTTGCCCCTGTTCGCGGGAATTGGCCATGGCCGCATCGTTTGCCCGGCGCCTGCTGCTGACCGGCATCCTCCCCGCGCTTCTCGTCGCGGCCGGCTGCTCCCACGGCGGCAACCCCTTCCGCCTCGAGGTCGAGATCGCCTCGCCCGGAGACGTCACACTGCTCACCGGCGAGTCCGCCTCCTTCCTGGCCGACATCACCGGCGGCACCGGCGCCTACGACGTCGCCTGGACCTTCGACGGCGCCGCGCCCCCCTCCTCGGCGCGCAACCCCGGCGACGTCGTCTTCGACGCCCCCGGCACCTACCTCGTCGTCTGCGAGGCCGAGGACGCGATGGGCAACCGCGACGACGACACCGTCACCGTGACCGTCAAGGACCTCATCGCTTCCATCCTCTCCCCCCCCGACCACGTGACCGCGACCACCGGCACCGCGGTCGATTTCCAGGGCGACGTCCGCGGCGGCGTCGCGCCCTACGCGTATGCCTGGGACTTCGACGGGGGGGCGCCGGCCTCCGCCGTCGAGGATCCGGGGCCGGTGACCTTCTACGCCGCGCGCACGTACCACGTCACGTTCACCGTCACGGACGGCGCAGCCCTCAGCGATACGGCCGCGATCGCCGTCGACGTGGTGCCCGCCTCGTCGCTCCGCAGCCGGGCGGAGATCAAGGCGTACTGGAACGCGATCAAACCCACGAGCACGACGGTCACCTTCACCACCGCCCCCGTGCTCGCCGTGAACGACACCGCGGAGGAAGGCGTCCTCGAGCACGCGCTGGTCGAGGAGGGCGTCGCGTGGGTGAACTTCTACCGCTGGCTCGCCGGCCTTCCCGACGATGTCGTCGAGGACACCGTCTGGACGACCCGTTGCCAGAAGGGATCCCACGTGCTCGCGATGCTGGAGATCAACGGGGACCCCTACACGAGCCCGCACGATCCGCCGCTTCCGAGCGGTGCCTCCGGCTCGTACGAGTCCGACATCTACGGCGGCCCGGCCCTTCTGGGAAGCAACACGGGCGGCTGGATCGCCTGCGCCTCGGGCAACATCTTCCGCGGGTGGGGCGGCTCGGCCTACACGCCGGCCGCGACCGTGGACGGGTACATGGACGACTACGGCAACGACACCACCCTCGGCCACCGGCGATGGATCCTCTACCCCCGGCTCGGCAAGACGGCCTTCGGCACGGTGGCGGGCGGAGGCGTGTGGGCGAGCGTCATGTACGTGGTGGAACGGCCGAACTTCACCAACCCCGCGCCCGCCTTCGACTTCGTCGCCTACCCCTCGCCGGGCTGCTACCCCATGCAGTGCTTCACGGGCCCCCAGGCGCTCTGGAGCTTCTCGGCAAACGGGTCGCGGTACGACTTCGACGCGCTGACCCAGGCCCAGGTGGTCCGCGGGTCCGACGCGACGGACCTCGGCGTGACGACCCAGGTCAAGACCCCCGGCTACGGGATCACCCCGACGATCGGCTTCGACCCGGGCGAGGCGAACCAGGACGAGACCTACACCGTGACCGTGCGCGACATCTACGACATCGACGGCGACCGCCGCATCGACTATACCTACTCCGTCACCTTCTTCGACCTCGAGGAATGACCCCTTCTCATCGGACGCGAAGCGCCCTCGAGAGACTGAAGGAAACCGAGCTCCGCGATCTCTGCGCCGAGCTGGGCCTGGACGCCGCCGGCGACAAGGCCGCGCTCGCGGAACGCATCCGCGCCTTGCGACGATCAGGACCGGTGCAAAAGCCCTCGCTGATCTGGCCCGGCAAGGACGAGGAAAAGGGGGCCCCCCTCCCGCCCCCCCGCCTTTCCGCCCCCGAGCGGCTCTGCCCGGAAGAGATCCTCCGGACCCTGAACGCCTTCGGGAAGGAACGCGGCCGGCCCCCCCTGCCCGATCCGCCCCCCCGCGCCTTCCACCACGGCGAAGACCGGCCGAACCGACTGATCCTCGGGGACGCGCGCGAGATCCTGGACGCCCTCCTGTCGCGCGCGTCGATGAGCGGTCGCGTGCAGATGATCTATCTCGACCCGCCCTACGGCGTGGACTTCGCCTCCGCCTTCCGGCCCTTCGCCTCCCGGGGCGATTCGGCGCCCCGCCGCGGAAAGGTCCGGGCCTACCGAGACGCCTGGGCGAAAGGCCTGCCCTCCTACCTCACGTTCCTGCTGGAGCGGCTCAGGCCCTGCCGGGAGATCCTCCACCCCTCGGGCTCGATCTTCGTGCAGATCGGCGACGACCACGCGCACCACGTGCGCGAGGTGCTGGACGAGGTCTTCGGCCAAGAAAACTTCCTCGCCCGGATCTCCTTCCAGACGGCCACGAACCGGAACACCCGGACGATCCAGCGGCTGTGCGACAACCTCCTGTGGTACGCGAAGTCCGCGCCCGAGGTGAAGCGCCGCACCCTCTACCGCCCGCGCGAGCCGTGGGAGATCGAGCGGACCTTCGACCGGCAGGCGGGGCAAACGCGATTCAAGCTCGCCGAACTCGGCCCCGTCACCGCCGAAGAACGGACGCGTCTCGAAAACGCCGGGCGCCTGAGCGCGGACGGGAAGTACTACAAGCGCCTCGCGTCCGACTTCCCCTACGTGAAGCTCGACACCCGGTGGACGGGCACCGTCATCTCCACCTACTCGCGGGAGCGTCTCTACGCCGTCCAGACCAGCCGGCCCACCGTCGAACGATGCCTGCTCCTCTCCACCGACCCGGGCGATGTCGTGCTCGACCCCATGTGCGGAAGCGGGACGACCCCCTGGGCCGCAGAGAAGTGGGGCCGCCGCTGGATCGCCGCGGACGTCTCCCGCCTGCCCGTGGCCCTGACCCGCCAGCGGATGCTCACCGCCACCTTTCCCCCCTACGCGCTCCGCGACGAGACCCGCGGACCCGCCGGGGGCTTTGTCTACAAGCAAAAGCGCAACCGAAAGGGCGACCCGGTCGGGGGGCGGGTGCCTCACCTCACGAAAAAGATCGTCGCCGCGGGCGCGAGACCCCCGGAAGAGATCCTCGTCGACCGCCCCGAGATCCGGCGCGGACCCCCGCGCGTCTCGGGCCCGTTCACGGTGGAAGCGGCGATGGAACCGGCGCCGGACCCCGGCGACGAAAGCGGGACGGGCGATTCTCCGTCCCGCGCGGACGAGGCCTTCGCGCACCGGGTGCTCGAGGCGTTGCAGCGCGCGCCCGTGGCGCGCCTCCCCGGGGGCCGGACCCTTTCCTGGCGAAACGTACGGCCGGCGGATCCCCGCGGGGCGATCCTCGCGGAAGCGGACCTCGACGCCCCCGGGCCGTTGCGGGCGGCCTTCGCCGTGGGGCCGGCGCGTGGCGCCGTGGACGAGGCGTTCGTCCGCCGGGCGGCCCGGGAGGCGGACGCGGGGCCCTGCGACCGGCTCCTGGTCACGGGGATGGCCGTCACGCCGGGGGCGCGCGAGGCGGTCGCGTCGTGCGGGGAGGCGGCGGGGATGCCCGCTTCGTACGTGCAGGCGAGGCCGGATCTGCTGATGGGGGATCTTCTGGCGGACCGTCCCTCGAGCGAGATCTTCAGCGTGGTGGGGCTTGTGCGGATCGAGGTCGCAGGGGAGGGCGGGATGTTCCGGGTGAGGCTGCTCGGCATCGCGTGCCGCGATCCCGCGACGGGGGACACGATCCAAGAAACGGGGCCAGAAGTACCCGCCTGGTTCCTGGACACCGATTTCGACGGGCGCTGCTTTTGCGCGCGCCAGGCGTTCTTTCCCCGGTCCGGCGCGTGGACGGAGGCGCGCGGGGCGTTCGGGAAGCGGGGCGGGAAGGAGGCGTGGGACCGCCTGTCGGGCACGGAGAGCGCGCCCTTCGCTTCCGGCGCCCGGGGCCGCGTTGCGGTGAAGGCGGTGGACGAGCGCGGCAACGAGCTGATGGCGGTGCGGGCGCTGGGGGCGAAGAAGTAGGGAGGGGGGATGCGCAGGGATTTCAGATTGTAGCATCCCCTGATCACCCTGATGCCGGCTACGCCGGCAATTGGATCTGGGTTGTCTGTAACCGGTAACCCGTAACCTGTTTATGCTGTGGGCTGCACCAACCCGTAGTAGCAAAGCACGGCCAGCACGGGTTACCGGTTACCGGTTACAGACACCGCCATGCAGCGAGCATGCGGCATCGCCGTGGTCCCGGGCCGAAAGCCCGCGTGGCCCGGAACACACGCCTCCCACAAACAGCAAACGCGGCTTGGTTGCAGCGCGAATGGCTCTCTTTCCCCCATCGCGTTGCAAAGCGGTCCGGCGACTGGTACGCTCGATTCGACGCGCCTTTCGGAACCTGCCATGGAAACGGATCGCACCCCCGACGCGGACCCCGAGGACGCCTCCGGCGTGGAGGCGGGGGGGGACGACCTTTCCGGGCCGGCCCCGGGGAAGGCGCCCTCGACCCGCGGGGAGACCCTGTTCACGCACCGCTCGCCGGATCCGGACACGGCGCCGACCCTCGCCCCCGACGATGTCGCCCCGCCTCCCCCCACGCGGGTTTCCGCGGGGGCTCCGGCGGAGGAAGCGCCGGACGCCTCCGGGGAACGAACCATGGGGCCCTACCGGATCCTGGACGAGGTGGGTCGCGGGGGCATGGGCGTGGTCTACCGCGCGCACCACCCCGCGCTCGCGCGTACGGTGGCGCTCAAGGCGCTCATCGCCGGCGAGGACGCCTCACCGGAGGCGATCGCCCGGTTCCACCGCGAGGCCGCGGCCGTGGCCAAGCTGGGCCATCATCCGGGCATCGTGCCGGTCCACGACATCGGGCGCGCGGGCCGCCTCCACTACTTCGCCATGCACTTCGTGAAGGGGAAGCCGCTCGACCGGCTCATCGAGGACGAGGAGGTGACGCCGCGGCGGGCCGCGCGCATCGCCATGAAGGTGGCCCGCGCCCTCCATCACGCGCACCGCCACGGGATCCTGCACCGCGACATCAAGCCGCCGAACATCCTGGTCACGCCGGAGGGGGAGCCCCAGATCACCGACTTCGGCCTCGCCCGCGACGTGGAGTCGGACGACAAGGTGACGCGTTCCGGCACGACGCTGGGCACGCCGCACTACATGCCCCCCGAGCAGGCGGAGGGGCGGCTGGAGGACATCGACGCCCGCTCGGACCTCTATTCCCTCGGCGCGACCCTCTACGAGATGCTCACCACGCGCCCCCCCTTCGAGGGGGACATGGTGGCGAACATCATCCGCCAGCTGATCCTGGAAGAGCCCGAGCGCCCGCGGAAGCGGAACCCTGCCGTGGACCGCGATCTCGAGACGATCTGCCTGAAATGCCTGGAAAAGGAACCCGCGCGGCGCTACCCCGACGCCGGCGCCCTGGCCGACGACCTGGAGCGCTACCTCGCGAGCCGGCCCATCCACGCCCGCCCGATCAGCCGGCTCGCCCGGCTCTGGAAGCGCGCCCGGCGGAACAAGGTCGCCGCGTTCTCCCTTGTCGCCTCGCTCGTCCTGCTGATCGTCCTGGCGGGCGTCACCCTCGGGCCCGCCTCCGTCACGATCCGCTCCGATCCCCCGGGCGCGCGCGTCTACCTGTCCGGCCGGGACACGGGCTGGACCACGCCCGTGACGTCGCGCCTTCTCTGGCCGCCGGGCCGGCGCGAGATCGTTCTCCGCCGGGAGGGATACGACCCGGCCGCGAAGGAGATCGGGGCGGGGGCCCTCGCCGCGAACGAGGTCTCCTTCACCCTGGTGGAGGACCACGGCTTCTTCGTCTTGAAGACGGGCCCGGCGAAGGCGGGCGTCGTCTTCCTGGTGGAGGGCGAGCGCCGGGACGGGGGGGACTTCCTCGAGAGCGCCTCGGCGGAAACGTCCGGGGAGGGGGAGGCGGCGGAGGTCCGGTCGGTGCGGCGGTACCGGCTTCCCAAGGGGGCGCACGGGCTGGAGATCGCGGCCGCGGGTTTCGAGACGCACCGTACCACGCTGTTCGTCTCGGCGGGGGAGACGGGCGTGCTCGCGTACGATCTTCGGCGGGCCACGGGCGTGCTGAACGCCGTCGGGTTCGTCAAGGACGCCTCCATGAAGGCCATCCTTCTCGAGCCGGACGGATCGAGCGGGCGGTCCATCGCCTTCCGGGTCCCGGCGAAGGGGCTCGAGCTCGCCACGGGGCGCTGGCGCCTGATCTTCGAGAAGGCGGGGCACCGGCGTTTCTACGCCACCGTCCGGATCAAGCCGGGCGAGAAGACGACCATCCATTACATCCTCGGCAAGAAGCACTGACAGGATTGAAAGGACCGGGCGATGGAACCCAAGACCCTTCTCGAGATCAGGGACGTGGTCATGGATCTGGGGGGCAAGCGGATTCTCGACCATCTCTCGCTTTCGCTGTGGGCGGGGCACGTCCAGGCGGTGGTCGGTCCCAACGGAGCGGGGAAGTCCACGCTGGCGGCATCGATCATGGGCCTCGCCGGCTACCGGGAGTTCGAGGGGGACATCCTCTTCGAGGGGGAATCCCTCCGGGATCTGCCGGTGGACCGGCGGGCCGCGAAGGGGATCACGATGGCGTGGCAGGAGCCGGCGCGGTTCGAGGGTCTGAAGGTGCGGACCTTCCTGTCGGCGGGGGCGAAGGACGATGCGGAGGCGACGCTGCGCGGTGCGCTGTCGCAGGTGGGGCTGGATCCGGGGGCCTACCTGAACCGGTCGGTGGACCGGACGCTGTCGGGGGGCGAGCGCAAGCGGATCGAGCTGGCGTCCATCCTGACGATGGACCCGCGGCTGGTGATCATGGACGAGCCGGACTCGGGGATCGACGTGGAGGCCTTGCAGAAGATCTTCGAGGCGATCCGCGTCCTCAAGGAGCGGGGGGTCACGGTGCTTCTCATCACCCACAGCCTGGCGGTGCTGGAGCAGGCCGACCACGCGTTCCTGATCTGCTGCGGGATGCTGATGGACAAGGGCCCGGTGGAGAAGATCCGGTCCTTCTTCGGCGACCGGTGCGTGCCCTGCAACCACAAGAATCTTCCTGAAACGGAGGCCGTCGATGGATCATGACGAGCTGATCCAGAAGCTCTACGCGAGCCTGGGGGAATCCTGCGTGACCGACCCCGGCGTGGCGCACGTGGAGGTGCACGGCAACCGCGTGCTCGGCGTGCACCTCGTGCCGGGCTTCGAGGTGGAGGCCGAGGAGAAGGAGGACGGGATCGACGCGAGGATCGTCGTGCGGGAGGGGGTGAAGATCGACAAGCCCGTGCGCATCTGCTTCGGCATGCTTCCCGAGAGCGGCGTGCAGCGGATCGCCATGGACGTCCGGCTGGAGGACGACGCGCGCATCGCGATCCTGGCCTCCTGCACGTTTCCCAACGCCGTCGACGTCCTCCACACGATGGACGCGGAGCTCCGGCTGGGCAAGCGCGCCGCGTACGCGTACCTGGAGCGGCACGTCCACGGGGACCGGGGGGGGGTGCGGGTGGTGCCGAAGGCGAAGGTCCATCTCGACGAGGCGGCGAGGTTCCGCACGGACTTCGAGCTGATCAAGGGCCGGGCGGGCCGGATCGACATCGATTACGAGGCGGAATGCGGGCCCCGGAGCGTGCTGGAGATGTCGGCGCGCATCGGCGGGCGGGGGGACGACGCCGTCGTGATCGACGAGCGGGCGCACCTCGCGGGGGAGGGGGCGCGGGGTGCGCTGACCACCGTGATCGCGTTGCGCGACCGCGCGCGCGCGGAGGCCCGCAACACGCTGAAGGCCTCGGCGCCGTACGCGCGGGGCCACGTGGACTGCAAGGAGATCGTCCAGGACGAGGCGGACGCCCTCGCGGTACCCATCGTGCAGGTGCTGCATCCCAAGGCCCACGTGACGCACGAGGCGGCGATCGGGTCGGTGGATTCGAAGCAGCTGGAGACGCTCATGTCGCGGGGTCTCGAGGAGGACCGGGCGACGGACCTGATCATCGAGGGGCTGCTCGGGGCGGACGTCTGAGAGGCCGTGAAAAAATCCCTCTTTCTTCGTGCCCTGGCGGCTAGTACTTGTCCTCCTCCTCGATGTCGATCTCCTGCTTCATGCGCTGCATGGACTGGAGATAGAGCTGCTTTCCGTTCTGGTCGTAGGCCTGCTTGAACACGGCGTAGGCCTGGCGGTAGTCCCCCAGCGCCTCGAGCATGACGCCCTTGTTGTAGAGGGGCTCGTCGTTGGGGACCGTGTTCTGGACGGCCAGGTCGAACTGCTGGAGCGCCTCCTCGACCATGCCGCTGCGGGCCAGCTCGATCCCCTTGTCCGACCACGGGTCGCCGGGGATGAGGATGACGGACTTGGAGACCTCGTAGGGTGCGATCTTCCTCATGAAGGGGTCGATGCTGGCGATCATCATGGATTCCAGCTGGCGGGAGGGGCTGGGCAGCTGCGTCTCGGGAAGCGCGTACTGGTTGCCCTCCCAGACCACGGCCTTGCGCGAGTCGTAGATGTCCCGGTGGATCCAGGAGGCGTAGGTGACGGCCCGCCGCGCGTCGACCAGCTTGATGGTGAGGGCGAACTCGCAGTAGACGTAGCGCCCGCGCCGCACGCGTTTGGGCACGTTCACGTAGTAGACCTCGTCGGGCCCGCGCACGTTCTTGTAGACGGGCTTGCCGTCCTTGTCCGTGCCCACGCGCTTGCGCCGCATCGGGCCGGGGCGCGTCCGCTTCTCCTTGATGAGGATCGTGAGCGGGGCGCGGCCCTCCATGGCCATCGCCTTGGTGACCCGCCCGATGATCAGCGCGTCGACCAGTTCCAGCTTGAACTCCCGCGAGTCCGACTCGGCCCATTCCGAGAAACTCAGTTTCATCTCCGCCATCAGCGCCTTCAGCTGCGACCGGTCCACCAGGCGGTACCAGCCGTTCTTGATGAGGGCCTGCTCGTAGCGCGTCCTCAGGTGCTCGAGCACGCCCGGCTCGGAAATCTGCCCGCCGGCGGATTTCTCGAACACCAGGCCCACCTTGCGGATCTCGTCCGGGATGTCCGCTTCCGGCGGTCGCCGGTACTGGATCTGGATCGTGGGATAGGACCTGCAGGCGCCCAGCCACAACAGGGCGAGCAGGGCCGGCCAGAGAAGCATGCGGTTTCTGGACATGAGCACCTCCTGGAAAACGGGTCGGGGCGCCGGAAGCCGCCCGCCCCGGCGCGGTCCCGGCATCACCGTGTAGTGTACGGCCATCCGCGGACAAGTGGTAACGGAATTTCGAGAAGGTAGAATGGCGGGCGAGATGGAACCTTCCGCCACGACCGGGAACGACGAGCGGTTCATGCGCCTTGCGCTTCGCGAGGCCGAGGAGGCGGACCGCCGGGACGAGGTGCCCGTGGGCGCGGTGATCGTCGACGGCAGGGGGCGCGTCGTCGGGCGGGCGCACAACCGCCGCGAGCAGCTGCGCGATCCGACCGCGCACGCGGAGATGATCGCGATCACCCAGGCGGCGGAGGCGCTGGACGCCTGGCGCCTCGCCGGCACGACGCTCTACGTGACGCTCGAGCCCTGCGCCATGTGCGCGGGCGCAGCGGTCCTGGCGCGCATCCCGCGGGTCGTCTACGGCGCGTCCGACCCGAAGGCGGGGGCGTGCGGGTCCGCGATGGACGTGCTTCGCCATCCCGCCTCGAACCACCGCCCGGAAGTGATCGGCGGCGTGCTGGCGGAGGAGGCCTCGGCGCTTCTCTCGGGCTTCTTCCGGCGGCAACGAAACGGGCCCGACTAGCCGGCCGCTACACGCTGGGGGCCTTCATGGCGATGCCTGGAACCCGCAACATGGTTACAGGCCGTGTCTGTAACCAGTCACCCGTAACCTGTGTGGCTGTGCTTTGCAAAGAGCAGCAGCATGAATCCAGGTGATTGAGTCGCTGGGTCATTGCGTGGGTGCGTGGGTGAGGGATTTTTTCACAGCCTCTCCTCCTTCGCTTGCCGGTGGTTGCGAGAGCTACGGAGGACCCTACGTAGCCCTTGCAAGAGCCGATCGGCGTAGTACGGGCTGGCGAGCCGGCTGTGTTTGGGCTCGGGAGGACCCTCGCCCTCCAAGGCGGTCGCCGATCATGGTTTTTCCCGAATTTTCGGAACAGATTTCAGCGGCAGCCAGAATGCCCGCGCTGTGATTTCAGATTTCAGCGGCGGCAACCTCGTACCCACCCAACCACCCGGTTTCCCACCCACCCAATCAAACCCCTCTGCTCAGAGCCTGTGAAAGAATTCGCCGGATTCATTCGTTTCGGCCGATCGGGAATTCCATTTCAACGGCAAGGGCGAATTCTTCCACCTGCTCTATCGATCGCTGTCGCGATCGTAAGAGTCTGTTTCCTGGGGGGGACAGCGTCCCCCCCAGGCCGGCCGGGGAAACGCGTTGCCGCCCCTCTCCGGCGCTGGTAGGGTAGGATTCCGGGTTTCATGCAAAGGGCCCTTTCCTTCGCGCCTTCTCCTTGCAGGCTCGTTTTCATGGATGCGAACGTCGAGGAAGCGCCGACCATCGCCCGCTGGGTCCGCGACGCGCGGGAAGGCGACCGCGCAGCGTTCGAGCGGATCGTCCGGCGCTTCGAGCGGCCCGTCCTCGCCCACCTGCTCGGCCGGGTGCCCTCCGTCGAGATCGCCGAGGAACTCGCCCAGGAGACCTTCGTGAGGGCCTACGTCTCGTTGGGGAAGCTCAAGGACCCCGGGAAGTTCGGCGCCTGGCTCTTCGGCATCGCCCGCAACCTGTGGAAGGAATGGGCCAAGGACCGGAAGAAGAGACGCGATCCCCCCGCCCCGGAAAGAGAAGAGAAGGACGAGATCCGCCAGCGGAAGGCGAACCTCCACCGGCAGGTCTTCCACATCGTCCAGGAACTCCCCGACCCCTACGCCGAGGTGCTCTCCATGCGCTACTTCTCCGGCAACTCCTGCCAGGAGATCGCCGACCTGCTCGGCCGGCCCCTCGGCACCGTGACCAAGCAAATCTCCAGGGGCCACGCCATGGTCGCGAGCCGCATCAAGGCCCTCCAGGGCTACACGACCCTGCTCCACTTTCTCTTGCCCGAGGAGGATCGCCATGCCGGATGAGCCGGTCCCGCCCGCCTGCCTCGACGCCCGCGCGAAGTTCGGACGCGCCCTCGAGGATCCCGCCGTGGAAGAGGCGGTCCTCGACCACGCCCGGACCTGCCTTGCCTGCATGGACGCCTACCTCGAACTCCAGGACACGGTCAAGCGGCTGAAGGGCGCTTCCGAGGCCATCCCCAGCACCGAGACCTTCTCGGCCCGCGTCTTCGACGCCATCGAACAGGAGACCGGGCGCCGCGATGCACGCCGCCGCCGCCTCCTCGCCCTCGTCCTCGGCGCCTTCCTGCTCGGCGCCGGGTCCGCCGCGTCCGCGATGCTCCTCGCACCGCATCGCTTCTTCCCCGACGAGACCGCGGACACCGGGTCCCTCGCGTGGGAGGACGCCGGACCGCCGGAAGACGCCGGAAGCGGACCCGGAGAGGACGAGAAGGACCCGGGCCCGGAGCCCGGCGCGGAGAAGACGAAGCCGCCCGGGAAGGACCCGGCGGAGGCCCTGTACGAGGCGTACCGGACGTTCGAGAAGGGGGCCGGGACGACGGCGACCGCGCACGGCCGGGGGCGCGGGAGGCGGCTCTACCGGATGAAGCACCTCTTCGACCGGGCCCGGGGGCTGGGCCCCGACGAACGGAAGCGGCTGATCGAGAAGCTCGAGGCCACGGCCGAAGAGGCGAGGCGTTTTCCGGAAAAACGCCTCCGGGACGACTTTCTCGCTCGCCTCAAGACCTTTCAAGACAGGGAGTTGAGGAAACACCGCCGCCCCGGCCCCCGGCGGGAGGAAAAAAAATAGGAAAAATCCGGGATTCCCCGTCGCAACCCGGGCCCCGGAGCCACTTCTCTTCGGACCGGATGGGACAAGACGAGACCTTGATGAGGAGATTGCCATGAAACGGATCATCACCACGACGGCGCTGGCCCTGGGGCTTCTGGGGCTTCTGTCCCTTCCCGCCGAGGCCGGGCAGGGGAGAGGCAAGGGGCACAAGAAGGGGCACGCCCGGAAGGCGGCCGCGCACGCCAAGAAGAAGGCCCCCAAGGCTTCCGCGCAGGGCCAAAAGCAGGGGTTGCGCAACGCGAGGAAGAACCGGAAGCAGGCCCGGCCGCGGGGCGGGTCGTTCCAGCAGAGGCTCCAGGCGCTTCGCAAGCGGCTCCGGCAGGGCGCCGGGCCCAAGGCCCGCCAGGGCGAAGGGCCCTCGGGCCGGAAGGCGCGGCGTTTCGCGGGTCGCCAGGGCGAGGACCGCGACCAGGGCGGGCGGATGCAGCGAAGGTTCACGCAGTGGCAGAAGCATCTTCGTGAGCTTCGCAAGCGGCTTCAGGCCCGGAAGCGGGACGGTTCCTGCGAAACGCCGGGGGGGAAAGAGGGTCGCCAGATGAAACGCCGGGCTTCCCGCCGGCACCCGGGGATGGGCCAGGGCGTCTCCCGGGTCCAGAAGAGGCTCCAGGCGCTCCGCAAGCGGCTGATGGAACGCGCCCAGAAATCGCGGAAGGCCCGCCAGCGGGCCGGGAACCCCGGGCAGGGGAAGAAACGGGGCCACGGCAAGTCGTAGGCCATCCATACGCACTCTCGCAGGCCGGGGGCGTCTTCGGGCGCCCCCGGTCTTTGTATGGAGGGTAGGATTGTAGATTTCAGGTTTCAGCGGCGGCAACCTCGTACCCAAGCACCCAGCCACGCAACCACCCAACGACACAACAACGCAGCTTCCCAGCCACACAATCACCCAACCACGGGCCTCTCTGCGTCCTTCCGCGCGTGCCGCGACGGGAAATGGGGGAAGCCGCAGAGGCTGTTTTCGAAAGAGATCCGCAAGGAGCGCTGCAACGGTCGGATCCTCCAGATGGCGGCGGACGAGAGCGGGCGGCTCCACGTGTTGTTCGTTTGCAGGGACCAGGGCCTGAGCCACGCCTGCACGCTGGAATGAGTGCGCCCGCTCAGAGCAGGCGGTAGATCTTGCGGTAGAGCCACTCGGCGGTGAGGACGGCGAGGAGGAGGGCGAAGGAGAGCCAGGAATCCCAGAGCCGGTGTACCAGCGGCATGCCGGGGAGGGGTTGCTCCCGCTTGCGGACGGTCTCGGGAAGTTCCTCGATCATCTTGTCGATCTCGTGGAGGAAATAGAACCGCCCGCCGGAGGCTTCGGCGATCTGGCGCAGGGTCACGCGGTCCATGAGGGGGTTCTCGTATTCGCGCTTGGGGACCTGGACCGAGAAGGAGACGGTGGTCATGCGCCGTACCTCGCCGGTGGGCATTTCCTCCTCGATGGCCAGGGTGTAGGGGCCCAGCTGGTCGAGGTTGAGTGTGTCCTCGAAGACGCCTTCCTCGGCGGGTTTGGGCTGGAGGCGGATCTTGTCGAGGGTTCCGTCGGGCTTCTCGACGACCACTTCCTGGAAGGGGCGGGAGGAGGGCTGGTAGTTTTCGTTGAGGACCTTCGCGGAGACGCGTGCCGGCTCGCCGAGGATGTATTCGGTCTTGTCCACGCCGAGGACGAATCGTTTCTTCTCGCCGAGCAGCCGCTGCTGGCCCACGAAGCGGATCACGTTCCTCCAGAAGCGGTAGAACCATCGGTCGCCGTAGCGGTACCGCCATCGCCAGGTGGCATCGGTGGCGCTGAAGAAGGTCTTGCCGGCGCCGTAGTGCTGGAAGACGAAGACGGGGTCCTTCTTGTGGTCGGGTGCGTTCGGGGGATGGAAGGGGTGCCGGGCCAGGACCTGGGCGCCGGGTTTGATCTCGTCGATCTCGACGTACCAGTAGAAGCCGGGGAGGGCGTAGTCCGGATCGCCCCACAGTTTTTCGTTCCGTGCGGGGTCGGAATCGAGGCTCAGGATGGGGTGGTCCCGTCCCAGGGGGGTGCGGCGGGGGAGGAAGGACTCGACGAAGGGTCCGGAGGGGAGGGACTGTGCGGCGGGGGGGACGACGGGCAGGAGGGGCTCGAGGGGGGTGCCCTTGAGGGCGACGGGGTTGTTGTTCTCGCCGGCGATGAAGACCATGCCCCCGCCGAGAAGCCGGACGAACCTGGCCATCCATTTCATCTGTCGCTCGGGGTCCAGGAAGATGGAGCGGCTGGCCTCGGCCTCGGGATTCACGTCGCCGAGGACGATCACGTCGAAGGCGTAGAGGTCCTTCTCCGTCTCGGGAAAGACCTGGAGGGGCTCCACCTCGGGGCTCCGTTCCTGGGGGAAGGTGGGGTCCGCCGCGATGAGCAGGATGTTGGCCCGCATGTGCGTGTCGCGGATCAGGGCGGTCTTCAGGTAGCGGTACTCGTAGCGGGGGTAGTGGTCCACGTAGAGCACGCGGATCTTGTCGTCCACCACCGTGAGGTGGACGGTGACGGCGTTGTTGTCGGAGATGACCTCGCCCTCCTGGACGGGCACCTCGACGCGGAAGGTGTATCGCCCGGGTTTGCGCGGCCGGTGGACGATCTTCTCGCGCTGGTCGCCCTGCTTTTCCCCGATCAGGATGGGTTTCGTCTTGACGACGCCGCCGGCGATCGCGTCGTCCCCGACGAGGCGCAGGTCCACGCTGCGGATGCTGTCGAAGCCGTGCTGGCGCACGGTGACCTCGACCTCCCACTCGTCGCCCACCAGGATGGTTTCCTCCGCCTCGGGGTCGAGGACCTGGAGGTCCTTGGGGGCCTCGGGGGATCCCACGCCGACGGTGTGGACGGGGACGGGGGGGTCACGCTTGCCGAGCTCGCCGGCGACCTCGACGGCGGGCGTCCCGGCGTTCTCGCAACCGTCGGAGAAGAGGAGGAAGGCGGAGACGGGCTGTCCCTTCAGGTCGGCGGCGGCTTCCCAGAGCGCGTCGCCGATCTTAGTCATGCGCCCCTCGGGGCGGAGTGTATCCACGTCCACGTCGCGCTTGACGCTGGAGGAGAAGGCGTAGATCTTGACGCGGTGGTCGCGGGCCAGCGCCCCGAAGATCTTCTCCTTGCGCCGGGCGAGCGTCCGCTTCAAGAATTCCATGCGGTTCGTCTCCTCGAAGCGCTCGTTCTCCTCGGGGATCAGGAACCGGTCGCTGTCGATGATGCCGCTGACGCGGGCCATCTTCCGCTTCGTCTTTTCGCTGGCGTAATGGTCGCCGAGTTCCATGGAGAGGGAATCGTCGACAAGGACCGCGACGTAGGAGCGCCGGGAGAGGGTCCGCTCCACCGAGACGACGGGGTCGAACAGCATGAGCAGGACGAGGAAGATGGCCAGGAAGCGCAGGGCCGCCATCGCGCCGCGGCTGAACGGGGGCGCCGAGGGGCCCTCGCGCCGGTAGATCACGAAGACGAAGCCCGCGATCAGCGGCACGACGAGCAGCAGCACCACCCACAGCGGGGGCGCGGAGAAGAAGCGGACCGTCCAGTCCGCGCCCGGGGAGATCGCCTCCCCCTTCAGTCCCAGCAACCAGTGGATGACGGATTCCATCGGCTTCGCGTACGCCTCAACGGGAATAGTCGCCGAACCGTTGCGCCAGGATCGTCTCCAGCACGAGCACGCCGACCAGCGCGAAGAGAAGCGGCCGCCACACCTCGGCCCCGCCGGGCGCCTCGGCCTCCCGCTTCTCGTACCGCTCGCGGTCGAAGGCGAACTTCTCCAGAAGCCCCGGCGGGACGAGGCCCTCCACGAACTCCTCCGACACGCGCCTCAGGTCCCCCTCCGCCGGATCGACGTTCGCCGCGAAGACGTCCTTCAGCGCGTACCCGGCCTCGCCCGCGCCCTTGCGGATCGCCAGCGTATAGGGCCCCGGCTCGGACAGCGGGCCCCACACCGCCTGGAAACGGCCCTCGCCGAGATCCCGCGGGGGCTCCAGCGCCGTCCGCCCCCCCCCCGGCAGGCTCACCGTGATGTCCTCGGAATACTGCGACCGGTTCAGGTTCCGGTAGAGCATGCTTCCCACGGGAAGGTTCCGCCGCCCCTGGTCCTCCCGGACCAGGTGGTAGACCATCTCGTGGACCAGCGGCAGGAAGGCGATGCCCTTGGGAAGGTCCGTCCACTCCGCGTCGGCGGACGTGGCCACCACCATCACCCGGCCCGCCGACGGTTCGTCGCCCACCGTCTTCTCCACCACGGCCGGCGCGCCCGAGGAGAACCGGGCCGCCACCCGCACCCCCTCGGGCGGAGGATCGGGGACCTCCATCCCGATGTAGAAGCTCGTCGTCTTCCTCGTGAGCAGGGTCCGGAACGCCGGGTCGTCGAACACCTGGAAAACGGGATGCAGCCGGCCCCGGAATTCCAGCCCCACCGGTTCGTTGGGATCGCCGCGGACCTCCCCGAGCGGCAGGGGAAGGATGCCCTCGCCCCCGCGCCACAGCTGCTCGTTGTAGTCCCGGGGCCGGACCCGGTCGCCCAGGAAGACGAGCAGGGAGCCCCCGCCCTTCACGTACCGGAAGAGGGCGTCCAGGAGCGAGGGGTCCATGGGAAGCGTCGTCCCCTCGTTGGCCAGGATGATCAGATCCCACGGGCGCCCCAGCAGCGGCGCGTCGAGCTCGAAATGCTTGACCACCGTGGGCTGGATGATGCTCAGGCCCTCCGGCGCCTCCCCGCCCTCGGCGGGCAACAGCGCGAGCTCGAGATGCGCCGTCTCCCCGCCGAAGATCCCGCCCCCCCCCTCGCTCGCCGGCTCCCCGTCCACCAGGAGGACCTTGATCCGTTCGCGCACCCGGAGCGCGAAGAAGCGCTCGTTGTCCGTCAGGAGGCCGTCGGCGCCGATGCGCGCCATCACCCAGTGGGCGCCCGGGGCGTCGAACACCGGCTGGAACCGCGCGCTCTGCTTCCCGCCCGCCGGGACCGAGACGTGGGTCGAGAAGGGGGAGCTGCCGTCCACGAGGAATTCCACGTGGACGTCCCCCGGATCCGACCCGTGGTTGACCACCTCCACGGCGAAGGTCGCCTGCTTGCCCAGGCCGATCACGCGTTCTTCCGAGGTCAGTTTCTCGACGCCCAGGTTTTCCGTACTCTCCTCGCCGACGACCACCACGGAGAAGAGCTCGATCTCCCCGGCGAGCTTCTCGAGCTTCCGCGTCACCGCCTGCTCGCCGTCCTCCTCGCCGCGGAGCCAGGCCAGCCTCTGCCCGTCGGTGAAGAAGTAGACCTCGCGGTTCACGCCCGCCTTCGCGGAGGCGTTCTCCAGGATCTCGCCGAGGCGCTCGAGCCCCTCGGCGAGGTCGCTCACCCCGAAGCCCGGCTGGCACTCCCCCAGGGCCTGCTTGACCTTCTCGATCTCCGGGGTGGGCTCGCCGTAGATCACGTCCGGCAGGTCGGAGACGAGGATGAGGGCGGCGGCGTCGGTGCCGGGGCTCAGGGATTCGAGCAAATCGGCGGCGCTCTTCTTCGCGCCCTCGAAGGGGGTGTGCTTCCCCCGCGTGTACCGCATGGAGTAGGAGTTGTCGAGGAGGATGTAGACGGTGCGCGTCTTCTCGCCGAGCTGGCCCGCCACGCCGGCGCTGCGCAGGACCGGGCGGGCCAGCGCCATCGCGAGCAGGGCGATCGCCGCCATGCGCAAGAGCAGGATGAGGAGGTTCTCGATCCGCAGGCGGCGGTTGGTCTTCTTGAAGGCCCGGAGGAGGAGGTCCATCGCGGCCCAGGGCACGCGGCGGTAGCGGCGGCGGATCAGAAGGTGGATGACCACCGGGATCGCGGCGCCCGCCGCGCCCGCCAGAAACCACGGATTGAGGAAGAATTCACCCAACGCACGGCCCTCCGTCGGCCGGAACCCGCCCCGGAGCGGGTTTCCTCCCGGGCGTCATCGATTGGTGCCGCGCAGGCGGGGCGTTCCCGTCCGCGTGGCGAGGTATTCCACGAGGGCCACGTCCAGGGACATGTCCGTGTGGAGTTCCACGTAGTCCACGCCGTTCTTGAGGCAGACCTTCTTCACGCCGCTCAGGAACCGTCGCAGCTCGTCCAGATAGGCCTTGCGCAGCGCCCGGGGGTCCACGTTGACGGCGGGAAGGCTTTCCAGCCCCTCGAACAGGGTCGGGCGCTGGAACGGGAACCGGACCTCGTCGCGGTCCAGGATGTGGAACAGGATCACCTCGTGCTTCTTGTGGCGGAGGTGCTGCAATCCCGAGGCCACGCGGTCCGGGTCGTCGAAGAGGTCCGAGAGGATGATGATCAGCCCGCGCCGCCTCACGCGCTCGGCCGTCTCGTGGAGGGCCGTGCCGAGATCGGTGCGCCGGCTCGGCTTCGCCTCTTCCATGGCGTGGATGACGTGCTTCAGGTGCGAGGCGTGGGACAGGGGGGGCAGGACGCGGTGGATCTCCGCATCGAACATGGACAGCCCCACGGCGTCCTGCTGGCGCAGCATGAGGTAGGCCAGGGACGCGCCCACGTAGGAGGCGTAGTCCAGCTTGGACACGGCCACCTCCTCGGAGCGGTAGGCCATGGACTCGCTGGTGTCGAGGAGGAGGGTGGCCTTCAGGTTCGTCTCCTCCTCGTACTGCTTCACGTAGTAGCGGTCGGTCCGCCCGAAGACCTTCCAGTCGATGTGCTTGATCTCGTCGCCGGGGACGTACTCCCGGTGTTCGGCGAATTCCACGCTGAAGCCGTGATAGGGGCTCTTGTGGAGACCGGAGATGAACCCTTCCACGATCAGCCGGGCCTTGATCTCGAGGCCGGCGATCTTGTTAAGGGTTCTCGGATCCAAGTACTTCTGGGAGTCGTTCATCAGCCAGCCCTTCGGGTCGGTCGGAAGCGGTCGTCTCGATCAGCTTGTCCACGATGTCGTCGGGCCGGATGCCTTCCGCCTCGGCGGAGAAGTTGGTGATGATCCGGTGCCGCAGGACCGGGTGGGCGACGGCGCGGATGTCCTCGGCCGACACGTAGTAGCGTCCGTTCAGGATGGCGCGGGCCTTCCCGCCGAGAATCAGGTACTGGGTGGCGCGCGGCCCCGCGCCCCAGGAGACCCACTCCTTCACGAAGGGGGGCGCCTCCTCGCCTCCCACCCGCGTGGCCCGCGGAAGGCTCATCGCGTACCGGATCACGTGATCGGACACCGGCACCCGGCGCACGATCTCCTGGATGTCCAGGATGTCCTTCCCCGACAGGGCCACCTCCATCTCGGCCCGGTAGTCGGCCGTGGTGAGCCGCATGATCTCCAGTTCCTCGTCCTGGCTCGGATAGTCCACGAGGATGTTGAACATGAACCGGTCCTGCTGGGCCTCCGGCAGGGGGTACGTCCCCTCCTGCTCGATGGGGTTCTGCGTGGCCAGCACGAAGAACGGCACGTCCAGCGCGTGCTTCCGCCCCCCCGCCGTCACCTGGTACTCCTGCATCGCCTCCAGCAGCGCCGCCTGGGTCTTGGGCGGCGTGCGGTTGATCTCGTCGGCCAG
>CAZDSO010000098.1:0-19135 GCA_964508045.1 uncultured Planctomycetia bacterium
GTGAGCTACGAAAAGGAAGGGAGGGACATGACCTACGTACACCGCGAAACGCTCCATTCGCGCGCGCCTTGACCGCCCCCCCCCTGAAGTCGTAGAGTATCTGCTTCCCCTTCGGGGCCGGCCGTCGGTCCCGAAGCCCGGGACGAGATGCAACGCAAGACGCCGAGCCGATGATCGAGCTGGAAAAACGGGTCACCTTCTTCACGGGGAACTACGGGAGCGGCAAGACGGAGGTCGCCGTAAACATCGCTCGTGCCTATGCTTGCAACGGGCGTTCCGTGGCGCTCGGCGACCTCGACGTCGTGAACCCCTACTTCCGTTGCCGGGAAGCGGCCCAGGAGCTCCGTGCGCAGGGCGTTCGTCTCATCATTCCGGACGAGGGGTTCCAGTGGGCCGACCTTCCCATCGTCAAGCCCCAGCTCAAGGGGGCGCTTCTGGACGAGCAGACGACGTTCCTGGGGGACGTGGGGGGGGACGACGTGGGGGCGCGGATCCTGGGCAGTTTCGCCACGGCGCTGTCCGGGCGCTCCTACCAGCTGCTGCTCGTCCTCAACGCGAACCGCCCCTTCACGGACACGGCCGAGAGCTGCGTGCGGATGATCGGGGAGATCGAGGCCTCCTCGAGGCTCCAGGCGGGGGGCCTGGTCTCGAACACGCACCTGATGGACGAGACGGATCTGGAGACCGTGCAGCGGGGGTACGCGCTGGGGAAGGAGGTGGAGGGTCTTCGCGGGGTGCCGTTGAAGTTCATCACGGCGCCGCGGGGGCTGTCGGAGGCGTTCGAGGCGGGCCGGTTCGACGTGCCGGTGCTTCCCATCGAGCGGACGATGCTCCCTCCCTGGGGGCGCCGGGAGAAGGTGGGTCCGGAGCATTTCAGCCTGAAGGGGATGTCTCCGGAGGAGCGGGCGCGGAAAATCGAAAAAAGATCTTGAAGCCTTCCGGGGAAAAATGGAGAAGGAAGGGTTTGGACCGGCGCGACCTCGCGCATTCCGCGCGTGGGGATGTCGATCCGGGACGTGACGAGGAGGACCGATGCCGGGGATCATCATCGACCAGGACCGCTGCAAGGGCTGCGAGACCTGCATGCACGCCTGTCCCCAGGGGATCATCGCCATGTCGAAGGAGATCAACGTGAAGGGCTATTTCCCCGCCGAGGTATCGGATCCCACGCGCTGCATCGGGTGCCGCATCTGCGCCATCGTCTGCCCGGACATGGCGATCCAGGTGGTTGCGAACGGCGTGCAGTACCAGCTCTTCGAGTACTGATCGAGGGGGGCCTCGGGGCCGATTTCATCTGGAGAGGATGGAAGCCATGGCGAAGCGGCTGATGAAGGGAAACGAGGCGATCGGGGAGGCGGCGGTGCAGGCGGGCGCCCTCCAGTACTTCTGCTACCCCATCACGCCCCAGTCGGAGGTGGCGGAGTACCTGGCGAAGCGGATGCCCGAGGTGGGGGGGATGTTCCTGCAGGGGGAGAGCGAGGTGGCGGTGGCGAACATGATTTTCGGCGGTGCGTCGACCGGGGAGCGCGTGTTCACCACGTCCTCCAGCCCCGGCATCAGCCTGATGCAGGAGGCCATCTCCTACATCGCGGGGGCCCAGCTGCCGGCGGTGTTCGTCAACATCGTGCGGTGCGGCCCCGGGCTGGGCGGCATCCTGCCCGCCCAGTGCGACTACAACCAGGCGGTCAAGGGCGGCGGCCACGGCGACTACAAGCTCCTGGTCCTCGCGCCCGCCACCGTCCAGGAGGCGGTGGACCTGATGATGCTGGCCTTCGACCTGGCCGAGAAGTACCACAATCCCGTGATGATGATGGGCGACGGCATGATCGGCCAGATGATGGAGCCGGTCGAGTTCAACCCGCCGCCGAAGACCGGGGAATTCGACACGTCCTGGGCGGCCACCGGCTGCAAGGGGCGGGACCCCGTCATCATCCGCTCGCTCTACCTGGATCCGCTGGTCCTCGAGAAGAACAACCTCGAGATGAACGAGAAGTACGAGCAGATGAAGCGGGAAGAGGTGCGGTTCGAGGCGTACAACGTGAGCGACGAGAACGAGCTGCTTCTCGTCTCCCACGGGACGATGTCCCGGGTGTGCCGGACCGTGATCGACGACATGGCCCGGGAGAAGATCAGCATCGGGATGATCCGGCCCATCACGCTGTTCCCCTTCCCCTACGAGGCCATTTCCGAGGCGGCGGAGGGCAAGAAGGCCGTGATCTCGGTGGAGATGAGCCTCGGCCAGCAGGTCGAGGACGTGAAGCTCGCGGTTCTGGGCAAGGTCCCCGTCCATTTCTGGGGCCGGACGGGCGGCGTGGTGCCCACCCCCGACGAGACCGCCGAGGCCCTGAAGCAGTTCCTGTGAGGTGAGCATGGAAGCGGTCGAAGAGAAGCTGGTCTTCACGCGACCCGAGTCGCTCAAGGAGACCGTCACGCACTACTGCCCGGGGTGCACGCACGGGGTCATCCACCGGATGCTCGCCGAGATCCTGGACGAGCTCGGGATTCGCGAGCGCGCCGTGGGCGTCGCGCCCGTGGGCTGCGCCGTGCTGATCTACAACTACATCAAGACCGATTTCCTCGAGGCGGCGCACGGCCGGGCGCCCGCCTTCGCGACGGGCCTCAAGCGCGTCCGCCCCGATCTCATCGGCTTCACCTACCAGGGGGACGGCGACCTGGCCAGCATCGGCACGGCCGAGATCCTGCACGCCGCCAACCGCAGCGAGAAGTTCACGACGATCTTCGTCAACAACGCCGTCTACGGCATGACGGGCGGCCAGATGGCCCCGACCACGATGCCCGACCAGGTCACGACCACCTGCCCGTTCGGGCGCAGCACCCAGGAGACGGGCATGCCGCTTCGGGTGGCGGAGATGCTCGCGTCGCTGAAGACGCCGAGCTTCATCGCGCGGGTCTCCGTCCACGACCCGGCGCACATCGTCCAGGCCAAGAAGATCCTCAAGCGCGCCTTCCAGTACCAGATCGACAACGTCTGCTTCTCGCTGGTGGAGTTCCTCTCCATCTGCCCGACCAACTGGGGGATGAACGCGCGGGAGTCGTTCCAGTGGCTCGAGGAGAACATGCTGCCCTACTACTCCCTGGGGGTGAAGAAGGCGCCCGAGGAGGACTGAGACCGGGGGGACATGGAAAATGGGACTGCTACGCCTTGAAAGGTTGTTTCCAAGAGAAGCGTGGACAGGCAAGTGACGCAAATCGCGGCACTGCGGCTTTGTGATCCGGTATTTCGTCGAGGCGTTGACATGCAGAAAGAAGTGATGTTCGCGGGCTTCGGGGGCCAGGGCGTGATGTCCATGGGCCAGTTCACCGCCTACACGGGCATGGAGGAGGGCCTGGAGGTCTCCTGGCTTCCCTCCTACGGCCCGGAGATGCGCGGCGGCACCGCCTACTGCTACGTCGTGGTCGCCGACCGGCCCATCGGCTCGCCCATCATCGACTGGCCCCTCTACGTGGTGGCCATGAACCGCCCCTCCCTCGACAAGTTCGCCCCCCGCGTCAAGAAAGGTGGGATCCTCTTCATCAACTCCTCCCTCATCGACGTCACCTCCGAGCGGACGGACATCGAGCAGATCCTCGTGCCCGCCAACGACATCGCGATCCAGCTCAACGCCACCCGCTCGGCCAACATCGCCATGCTCGGCGCCTTCGTGGGGCGGACCAAGATCATCGGCGTCGAGAACCTGAAGAAGTTCATCACCAAGAAGTTCGGGAAGAAGCCCGAGATCGCGGATCTGAACATGAAGGTGCTGCAAGAGGGGCTCGCCCTGGGCGAGGCCGAAGAAGCCAAACAGAAAGCGTGACGCCATGGAGATCGATCTCGCACCGCTGGACGGCATCGTCGAGGGCCGGGAAGGCCGGCCCGAATTCCTGATCGAGGCTCTGCAGGACGTGCAGCGCGAGTATCACTTCCTTCCCCGCGAGGCCCTGGAGCGCGTGTGCAAGGAGCTCGGCGTGCCTCTCAGCAAGGGGTACGCGGCCGCCACCTTCTACGCCGCCTTCAGCCTCACCCCGAAGGGCCGGAACATCGTGAGGCTCTGCAAGGGCACGGCCTGCCACGTCCGGGGGGCCGAGACCCTGCAGGAGGAGATCACCGAGGCGATCGGCCTCGGTCCCGGCGAGACCTCGGAAGACCTCTCGTACACGTTCGAGACGGTGAACTGCCTCGGGGCCTGCGCCATGGCCCCCGTGGTCGTGGTCAACGGCGCCTATCACGGCGGGGTCCGCCCCGGCCGCGTGAAGAACCTGCTGAAGGACGAGTGAGCCCATGAGAATCGACAGCCCGGCCAAGCTGGCCGAACTGGCCTCCGAGTGGAAGATGGCGAAACCCGCCGACGCCGCGGAAATCCTCGTCTGCGGCGGGCCGGGGTGCCTCGCGTCCGGCGCCGGCGACGTGGAGAGCGCCTTCCAGGAAGCCCTGAAGAACAACGGCGGCAAGAGCGCCCTGGTCAAGATGACCGGTTGCCAGGGCCTGTGCCAGGCGGGCACGCTGGTCGCGACGCATCCGGACGGCACGCTCTACCGGAAGGTGAAGGCGGGAGACGCCGCGGAGATCGTCGCGGCGGCGACGGGAAGCCGGGGGCCGGTGGAGCGGCTCCTGTGCAAGGACGAGAAGACCGGCGAGAAGGCTTCCGACCCCTCGAAGCTCCCCTTCTACGCGGCCCAGAAGAAGTTCGTACTGAGGAATCTCGGCCGCATCGACCCGCTGGACGTGCGCGACGCCGTCGTGGCCGGCGCCTACGAGGGGCTGGCGAAGGTCCTCTCGGGCATGACCCCGGACGACGTGCTGGACGAGATCGAGGCCTCGGGGCTCCGGGGGCGCGGGGGGGCGGGCTTTCCCGCGGGCCGGAAGTGGCGCAGCTGCCGCGACGCGGGCGTGACGCCCCGCTACGTCATCTGCAACGCCGACGAGGGCGATCCCGGCGCCTTCATGGACCGGGCCCTGTGCGAGGGCGACCCCCACGCGGTGATCGAGGGGATGCTCGTCTGCGGGTACGCGGTCGGGTCCTCGGAAGGGTACGTCTACGTGCGGGAGGAGTATCCGCTCGCGGTGGAGCGGCTGGGGCGCGCGATCGAGCAGGCGCGCGAGCTGGGCCTTGTCGGCGAGCACGTCATGGGGACGGACTTCTCGTTCGACATCCGCATCAGCCGGGGGGGCGGGGCCTTCGTCTGCGGGGAATCCAGCGCCCTCATGCGCTCGGTCGCGGGCGAGGTCGGCGAGCCGCGGGCGAAGTACATCCGCTCGGTGGTCCGCGGCCTGTTCGACAAGCCCACCGTGCTCAACAACGTGGAGACCTTCGCCAACGTCGGTCCCATCCTGGTGGGAGGCGCCTCCGCATTCCGGGCCATGGGGACGGAGAAGAGCCCGGGGACCAAGGTGTTCTCGCTGGTGGGCGCGGTCCGCAACACGGGGCTCGTGGAGGTGGAGATGGGCACCGCCTTGCGGCGGATCATCTTCGAGGCGGGGGGCGGCCTCATCAAGGACCGGCCCTTCAAGGCCGTGCAGACCGGCGGCCCTTCCGGCGGCTGCCTGCCCGAGAGCCGGCTCGATCTGCCGGTGGACTTCGACAGCCTGACCGAGGCGGGATCCATGATGGGGTCCGGCGGCATGATCGTCATGGACGAGCGGACCTGCATGGTCGACGTGGCGCGGTACTTCACGAGGTTCCTGGTCGAGGAGTCCTGCGGGAAGTGCGTGCCGTGCCGCGAGGGCGTGCAGCAGCTCTATTTCCTGCTCCAGGACATCTGCGACGGTTTGGGGAAGGAAGGGGACCTCGAGAAGATCGAGCGGCTGGCGGAGTACATCCGGGAATCGTCGCTGTGCCAGCTCGGCGTCTCCGCCCCGAATCCGGTGCTCAGCACGCTCCGGTACTTCCGCGGCGAGTACGAGGCGCACATCCGGGACAAGCGGTGCCCGGCGGGGGTGTGCAAGAACCTCACGACCTTCGCCATCGACGCCGAGACGTGCAACCTGTGCGGCGCGTGCCAGAAGGCCTGCGCGGCCGGCGCCGTGACCGGGGACAAGGAGACGGGATTCGAGATCGTGGCGGAGACGTGCACCCGGTGCGGCGCGTGCCGGACCGTCTGCCCGACGGACGCGATCCGGGTGGTGCCGTGAGTTGCCCGGGCGGCGAAGGCGCCGCTTGGGGGATGGTCGATTGTAGATATCCGATGCCGGATATCCGGTTGGAGGGCGAGCCTCCCGGCGAGCCGACACAGGAATGCCGATGAAAAGGCGCCCCGGGCAAGGCGCCTCTCGGAGACGAGCGACATGGTGAACATCAAGATCGACGGCAAGAGAATCCGGGCCCAGGACGGCGAGACGATCCTGGAGGCCGCGAGCCGGCACGGGATCGAGATCCCGGCGCTGTGCCATCACGAGGCGGTGGAGCCCTGGGGGGGATGCCGGCTCTGCATGGTGGAGATCACCAAGAAGGCCTGGGAGGGGTGGTCCCGCCTGGTGACCTCCTGCCTCTACCCGGTGGAGGAGGGGCTGGAGGTGGAGACGGCCTCGGAACGGGTGATGGCCTCGCGGCGCGAGACGCTCGATCTGCTCCTCGCCCGGTGCCCGGAGACGCCGAAGGTCCGGGATCTGGCCGCGGAATACGGGATCGAGGAGACCTCCTACCGCCCGCGGGAGGAGCCGGACGACTGCATCCTCTGCGGCATCTGCACGCGCATCTGCGCGTCGCTCGGCCACCACGCCATCGTCCTCACGGGCCGGGGCCCGGCGAAGAAGGTCGACACGCCGTTCAATGAGCCCACGGACGCGTGCGTCGGGTGCGGGGCCTGCGCCCAGAACTGCCCCACGCTGGCCATCCCCATGCGGGAGATGAACGGGATGAGGACGATCTGGGGGCGCACGTTCAAGCTGATCCCGTGCGAGAGCTGCGGGCGGACCTTCATCACCGAGGAACAGGTCCAGCATCTCTGCGAGACGGAGGGGTTCTCCCCGGATTCGTTCAACAAGTGCGACGCTTGCCGCCGCAAGGAGGCGGCCGCGACCTTCTCGACCATCGTGAAATGGTGATCGGAATCGACCCATGAAATACAGGATGCGCGTCACGCCCCAAAGATGCATCGGCTGCAGGACCTGCGAGCTGGCCTGCGCCTTCTCCCACCCCGTGGAGGGCGTGGGCATCGGACAGTCCCGCGTCTCCACTTTCGACATGGGAGACGACGTCTTCATCCCGCTGCTCTGCCTCCAGTGCGAGGATCCCGCCTGCGTGAAGGCCTGCCCGGTGGAGGCGCTGGTGCGAAACGAGGAGACCGGCGCCGTGGAGGTGGTCGAGGAACGCTGCATCAAGTGCCTGGCCTGCGTGCCCGCCTGCCCCTTCGGCAACATGTACCCGGCCGGCCTGCGCGAGCCCGTGGTCAAGTGCGACCT
This sequence comes from uncultured Planctomycetia bacterium, assembly GCA_964508045.1. Classification (GTDB taxonomy): domain Bacteria; phylum Planctomycetota; class JAKEIC01; order JAKEIC01; family CAZDSO01; genus CAZDSO01. The sequence goes on from CAZDSO010000098.1 coordinate 7,400, forward strand.
GTGCAAGGGACAGCCCAAGTGCGCCCTGTTCTGCCCCACCCGCGCGCTGGAATACCTGCCGGTCTAGCCGCGCTGCCTATGAGGGGATTCCAGATTGCAGCCGTCAGATTTCAGCCGCAGCATCCCCGAGCGCCTCGGCGACTGCGAGGCAGTCCTCTTCGACCTCGACGGGACGCTCATCGACTCCCGCGAGGACCTCACGCTCTGCGTGATCGAGTCCTTCCGCCTCTGCGGCTTCCCGGTCCCGCTCCGCGAGCGCATCGATCCGCTCATGGGCTGGCCGCTGGAGGAGATCCCGGAGGCGCTGGGGCTTTCGATGGACGCGGCGGGGATGGAGGCGCTGATCCGGGCCTTCCGGGGCTTTTACCCGGACCACTGGCTGGACAACACGCGCCCCTACCCCGGCGTGAGGGAGGGCCTGTCCTCTCTCGCCTCGAGCCTGCCGCTGGCCGTCGTCACCACCAAGCAGCAGATGCAGGCCCTCCGGATCTGCGACGCGCTCGGCCTCTCGACCCACTTCCGCCACATCCAGGGCTGGCGCGAAGGGCTCCGCCACAAGCCCGCCCCCGACATGCTCCTGGAAGCCCTCCGCGCACTCGGCGTCCGGCCGGAGAAGGCCGTCATGGTCGGCGACACCTTCCGCGACGTCCTCGCCGGCAAGGAAGCCGGTTGTTTCACCGTGGCCGTCACCTACGGCACCGGCGACCCCGCCGAGCTGCGCCGCCTCCGCCCCGACGCCGAGGCTGCCTCCTTCGCCCAGGTCGCCGAGAGGCTCCTCCGCCTCGCGACGAAGGCCGGGAAAGCGTAGGGATTTCAGATTTCAGCCGGAGGAGCGGGAACGCCGGAGGAGCGGGAACGGAGAGGGATTGTAGATTGTAGATTGTAGATTGTGATGTTCGATGGGCGATGGAATTGCGAATTACGAATTTAGGGATTTAGGAATTCCGAATTGAGGAATGGGGCTGTACGACTGTGAAACTGCCAACAGAGCCGCGAGGGTCAGCGAGCGGTAAACTTGCCCGGGCTGACCAGCAGGCCGTCAGAACAACCCCGGATCCGGTCCGGTTGTACAACCGGGCACACGACCTAGCCCCGGGCCTGAGCCCGGGGGTAGGCCGCCGGTTTTTATGGGTTTGAGTCGTTTGTAACCGGTAACCCGTAACCTGTTTATGCTGTAGGTTGCCAATATCCGTTTGTGGCAAAGCACGGCCAGCACGGGTTACAGGTGACCGGTACCAGACACCGCCATGCAACGAGAGCCCGCGGCATCGCCGTGGTCACGGGCCGAAAGCCCGCGTGGCCCGGGACACAGGCCTCCCACAAAGAGCAAGCGGGTTTCCCCGTCCAGCGTGTCATCCGTGGCCTTTCCTGCCCCAGCCGTTTCATCCGTGGCCGGGATCTACGATACAATGGAAGCGGTCTTTTTTGGGGGAGACGCGCATGGGGTCCAGAAGGACGTTTTCCATTGCCTTGATCGCTTCGGTCGTCGCCGCGGTGTGCACGGCAGCGGCCTGTTTCACGCTGCAGGCGCAGGAGGGGGCGCCGGCGGTTGGGGAACCGGCGCTCGGGGTGCTGTCTTCCGCCGGTCACAAGACGGGCGCAGTCACCTTTCTCGAGCACCTGCAGAAGGTGAGGGGGCCCGGGGAGCATCCCGGGGGGGCCTTGAGCCTCTACATCCCGGACCCGGAGCAGCTCTACCACTACGGGGACAAGAAGGGGGTGGTGACGTTCCTGTCCCATCTCCCTTCCGGCGGCGGATACGTGAGGCTGCTCGTTCGCGACGTGGAGCGTCTCGAGCGGATCGCGCACAAGTCCCAGGTCCTCGGCTTTCTCGATGCGCTTTCGCGCCGCAACGCGGCGATGGAACTGTTGATCCTGGATTTCCGCGGCCTCGCTTTGGCGGGTCGCCGGGCCCCGCTTCTCGGATTCTTGAAGAAGCTTCCCCGTTATTCTTCGGTGCATCTCTATGCCTCCCCCCGGGACCTGACGCGCTACGGGGACGACGCCGACCTCCTGGGCTTTCTCGACGCCTCGCCCGTGCCCGTGGAGATCCATCTCGACGACCCTTTCCTGCCCGCCATGCTGCAGGCCTGGGTGGCGGCGGACGAGGCGCGGGAGAGAGCGGGGGGGGATTGAGGAATTCCGAATGGAGGAGCGGGGTCAGAGGTGATCGAGCACGGCCTGGAGCTGCTTCTCCAGCACCGAGGCGTCCTTGTAGCGGCGCGCGGGGTCCTTCTCCATGCACTTCTTCACGATCTTCCGGAGGGGTTTCGGGACGTCGGGCCGGTAGTCCTCCACGGGGGCGGGCTGGTGGTCGAGGACGCGGCGGAGGGTCTTGGCGAGGTCGCGGCCGGGAAAGGGGGGCTTCCCCGTCAAGAGGAAGTAGAGGGAAGCGCCCAGCGCGTAGATGTCGGAACGGTGGTCGGCGTGGACCGAATCGCGGATCTGCTCGGGCGACATGAAGGCCGGCGTCCCCAGGATCGTGCCCGAGCAGGTGATGCCGCTCAGCCCCGAGTTCTCGAAACACTTGGCCAGGCCGAAGTCCATCACCTTCACCGCGTCCCCCTCCCCGAGCATCACGTTCGAGGGCTTGATGTCGCGGTGGACGATCCCCTCCTCGCTGGCGTAGGCCAGCCCCGACGCGACGTCCCGGGCGATCCGCACGGCGTCGACGAATTCCAGCGGCCCCTCCTCCGCCACCTTCATGTCCAGCGTGTCCCCCTTCACGTACTCCATGAGCAGGAAGGTCACCGGGGCGGGGCTTTCGCCGGGATAGAGGAGATCGGGCGGCGGGGCGGACTCGGCGCGCCCCATGTCGAAGATCTGGACGATGTTGGGGTGCTTGATCTTCGCCATCACGCGCGCCTCGCGGAAGAAGCGCTTGAGGACGTTCTCCTCCGGCTGGCCGGAGAGCGCCGCCACCTTCATCGCCACCGGACGCTCGAGCCTCCCCTGCAGGACCAAAAACACCGCGCCCATCCCGCCGCGCCCGAGGCGCTTCTGGATCGTGAGGTTGGGAAGCCCGTCGGGGGGACACAGGTACTGGCCGCCGCAACGGCGGCACCGGCCCGGCGTGGGATGCCCGCAGGACAGGCAGTAGTAGTCCTCGCTCTTCGCCTCCAGCGGGATCCCCTGCGACTTCGGGCGCTCCTCGGGATCCACCACGATGAGCAGCGACTCGCCGATCAGCAGCCGGTCCCCCGGGTGGATGTACTCGGGGACGTCGACCTTGCGGCCGTTGAGGAACGTCCCGTTCCTGCTGCCTAGATCCCTCACGAAACAGCCGTCCGCCGCCGCCTCGAACGCGCAATGCGTCCGGGAGGTCTGGGCGTCCGCGAGGCGGAAATCCGCCTGGCTTCCGCGCCCGGCCGTGCGCCGGCCCTCGTCCGGGAGGTTGAAATCCGACCCCGCGTCGGGGCCCTCGATCACCGAAAGGGAAAACGCCATCCCCTCGCCCCTCCTCGCTCACATCGGGCTCGTCCGCCCATGATACCGGCGGGCCAGGGAAAGGGAAAGCCTTGCGGGATGAGGGAATGGTTTTCCCGAATTGTCGGAGCAGTGCTCAGAGGGGGCCCTGGATTTTTTCGGAAAAATTCACCCCAAGGCTGCCTGCGCACGATGCGCGGAACGCGGACATCCTGTCCGCACCTGCGGATCCCGCCACTCCGCCATCGACTGCGGTGCTCCGCCACTCCGCAACCGCTACGTGGCTCACTACGAACGTCGGCCCGCGCCCCATCCGGCATCGGGCTCACCCGCCGTCGCCTGGTTTGCATCGGCAAGGGCTATGGCGGGCAGGCTGCCCGGGGCTATTCATGTGCCCGGTTGTACAACCGGACCGGATCCGGGGTTGTCCTGACGGCTTGTTCATGCCCCACAGAACTACGGATCAGGGGAATCCGTTCTCCAATCCGTCCAGGATTCGCCGGTTCACTCCACCACGGGCAAGGCCGCTTCCGAAAGACGGTGCACCAGAACCGCCGCGCCACCGCCCACGCCGCCGGCACGCAACGCCTCCGAACGGATCCCGCGGAACGACGCCCAGACCTCGCCACCCGCCTTCCGCGCCGCAAGAGCCCCCAGCACCACACCGTCCTCGCCATCCCGGAACCGGCCGCGGGAAGGAGACAAGGCGCCCGGATCCAACTCCCCCGCCTCCATCCGGCCGAGAAGAAGCTTCGCCGACAACGCCGACGTCGCCTCCAAGGCCGACACCGCTGACAACGCCTCCGCCTCCGCGAACGCGTCCTCGCCGACCCAGCCCAGGGCCGAGGCGTTCCGGTTCGCAAGCACCTGGTACAAGGCCGGCAACCCCTTCACCCCACCTCCCGTCAGGACCGCCTCCTGCGCTTCCACGATTCCGCGGGCCGCCTCCGCCGCCTCCCCGCCCAGCGCCCGGGCCGATTCCGTCAGGACGAAAAGGGAACGGTACACGGAAAGACCGGCCGTCTCCCCCTCCGCGAGCTCGAAACCGCGCCAGGCCTCCCGCAAGTGCGCCAGGGCCTCGCCGTCCACCTCGCCGCGGGCCGCGCCGGAAAGCAGGTTCCAGGACCACGACGAAAGCCCCTCCGCCCGCGCCATCCGACCCTTCAAGGCCTCCAGCTTCTCCAGGAACGCCTCGCGACCCTCCGCACCCTCCAGGACCGCCTTCGCCCCGGCCTGGCCCGCAGGCTCCGCGAACACCAGGATCGTGGAAGGATCGAAGAACAGACAAAGGGGAGAAACGCCGTCCCCCGCCTTCTCCTCCAGCGCCCCCCGGACCTCCTCCAGAAGCGCCTCCTGCGCCTCCAACGTCTTCTTCAAACCCTCCTTCTCGTTCTTCGCCAGCGCCTCCAGGAAGGGCTCGTACAACGCCCCCACGGAATAGGCCCAGGGCGAAGGACCCGCCAGACGCCTCGACGACGTCGCGCGAACCGAACCCTCGCCGTCCACCGACCAGTCCAGGTGGAAAGGACCCAACAGCCAGTCCAGACCCTGCCGCCCCGTCGCCCCCCGAAGATCGAGATAGACGACGCGGCACGATTCGAGATGCAAGAGCTCCTCGACGTCCTCGAGCGCCCCCGGCTCCACCTCGATCCCGCAACCCAGCGCGCCCGAAAGACGCTTCACCGCCTCCTCCAGATCCAGGTTCTCCATCACCAGATCCAGCTTCTTCTCGAGAAACGGATGGTCCTCCACCCAGGACTCCCGGCGCTCCTCGAGAAGCTGCGAGATCGCCTCCAGGGACGACGCGCCGATGCGCGTCCGTCTCCAGGGCTCGAGGCGACGGCAGGATGCGTCCAGCATGTACGCCAGCCGGAAATGCGCCAGCGCCCGCGGATCATCGCCTTCCTTCATGAACGCAGAGGCCGCCTCGAAGGCCGCCTTCGCCTTCTTGCGGACGTCGCCCAGGTTCTGCCGCAGGAGCGTCCAGGCGCCGCCGAAAGCCGTCCCGGAAACCCTCGCCACTTCCTTCTTGGACTTGGACTCCGCCCTGCGCGCAAGTCCATTCGACGAGGGCTCAGAGGCCGGGCGCGGCGAGGCGCCGGGCATGGGCGTCGGGGTCGGCGTGGGGGTCGGGGTCGGGCTGGGCGTCGGCGTGGGCGTTGGCGTGGGGGTCGGGGTCGGGCTGGGCGTCGGCGTGGGCGTCGGCGTCGGGGTCGGCGACGGGCTCGGCGTGGGCACGGGAGCGCCGGAAGGCGCAGGCGGAGGCCCGCCGGCGGGTCCGTTGAACCGTCCCCCCTGCCGCAACCTTCCGCCGCGGCCGCCTCCCTCGGGCCCGAACACGCCCCGGTAGCTGACGCCCTCCGGCATGGGCACGGGCACCGCGACCCGCCGCGGCGGGTCCACCGGTCCCTCGATCTCGCCGAGACTCTTCTCGTCCACCGCCACGAAACTCGTGTACCGGCTCATCAGGCGGTACTTGAGCGCGACGCGCGTGATCTCGTCGACGAGCTCGTCGATCTCGCCCCCGGCCATGGCCAGGGACAGGTCCTTGATCTTCCGGCGGGCCCATACCTTGGCCAGGACGTCGTGCTTCGGCTCCCGGTCGGGCAGGGCCACGTCCAGCGTGTAGGAGAGGGGACGGCCCTCCGCGTCGCCGGAGATCGTGATCTCGCCCTCCGCCCCCTTGCGGTAGCGCGCGAAGAGGACGACGGGGCGGCCGGCCCACAAGGAGGGGATCTCCACGGGATAGCGCTCGTAGACGTCCAGAGGACCCCAGTCGATCCGGATCCCGTCGAGCTGGGCGCGGTGGATGCGCACCACGATCTCCTCCACGAGTTCCGACGGATCCTCGCGCAAGGTGAGGACCTTGCCCATGCCCCCGCCCTGTTTCGCGACGCCGTCGATGAGGTAGCGGTTGATGGAGTTGCCGATCCCCAGCGCCCAGAACCGGATTTTGTCCCCGCACCGGCGTCCCACCTCGTCGATGATCTGGGCCTCGTTGCCGATGTAGCCGTCGGTGAGCATGATGACGATGCGCACGCGCTTCTGGTCGGGCGCCTCGGCCAAAACCTTCCGGATGCCCTTGAGCATGTGCGTCCCGCCGCCGCCGCGCATGCCGCGCGTGAAGTTCAGGGCCGTCTGGATGTTCTCCTCCGTCGCCGGGACGTAAGAGCGAAAGAGCTGCCTGGCGGACCCGGCGAAGGTGACGACCTGGACCCGGTCCTCGGGCTTGGACAGGTCGAAGAAGCACTTCATCGTCTTTCGGACCTGGGCCATGGGATGGCCGCGCATGGAGCCGGAGACGTCGATCAGGAAACAGACGTCCCGCGGGGGCGCCTTCTTGAGCTCCTCGTCGATGCGGGGCTGGATCATCAGCATGAAGGTGCCCCCCTCGCCCTCGACAGGGGCGTGGGAAAGCAGCGCCATCTCCGGCTTCTCCCCCACGACGCTGTAGCGGAGGATGAAATCCTTGTTGGGGATGGAATCGGACTTGAGGAGGACCACCTTGGTCTTCGATTCGCCCAGCTCGGCGATCTCGCACCGGTGGGCGATCACCGTCTTGTCCCGCACCGGCACGCCCGCTTCCAGGTCCACCGAGAGGCTGATGTCGTGGCCCGTCCGGTAGCCGGGCTTGAGGACCGGCGGGTTGAGGCGGGCCGCGTCAGGCACCTGCGGGGCGCCCTCCGCGTCCGTCCCGCCCGGAATGAAACGGGGCCCCACCACCATGGGGAAATGGAACTCGTAGGTCCCCATGTCGTACGCGAGGACGTCGACGTAGGAGATCTCGATGTCGACCTCCTCGCCGGGAGGGATGTTGCCCACCGTCTGCGTGAAGATGTTGGGGCGCTCCTGCTCGAGCAGGCTCGCCGTGGCGCCCCGCCGCACCGCCTGCTCGTAGATCCGGCGCGCTTCCGCCCGCTTCTTGATGATTCCTACGATGCGTCGCTCGCCGACGACCATGGTCATGTCGTCCACCGCTGCGTTGTGGGGCAGGGGAAAGACGTAGACCGCCTCGATCTTCTCGTCGAAGGGGTTGTGGAAGGTCTGGGTGACCTTGACGCGGGCGATGAAGCCGGAGATCCGGGCCTTCACGTCCGTGTGCTTGAGGGGGCACTCGACGATGCCGCTCTGGGACTCGACGCGCAACGCCCCCTGGCTGACCTCGTCGGTGACGACGACCAGCTCCTCCTTCTCGGCCGCGGAAACGGCCTGCGCCAGCACGGCGCCGAGGAACAGGATCGCGAGACCGTGACATCGGATTCGAGCGTTCATGGCATCCTCCTGATCGAAGATCCTCTACTTCCGCCGGGGTCGACTCACAGGGTTTGGGGGGGGCGGGGAGGAAATCGTTGGCTCTTTTCCGTGGGGATTACCCGGATGGGGCAGGAAAGGCCACGGATGACACGCTGGACGGGGAAACCCGTTTGCTCTTTGTGGGAGGCGTGTGTCCAACCCACAGCATAAACAGGTTACGGGTTACAGGTTACAGGCTACTCAAACCCATAAAAACCGGCGGCCTCATCTGCTCGGTTGTACAACAGGACCGGATGCGGATTTTTTCAATCGCCATACCCGCAGGCCGCAATCCAACCCCTACCCGTCCCCGCTCCTCCTGCGTTCCCGCTCCTTTTCAGGAGGACCGCTCGGCGACTTGGGGAAGCGGCAGGAGGGCCTTCGCTTTCGCCAGCTTCTGCGAGAACGCGCCGTGGCGCAGTTTCGACGTCCAGCGCTTGAGCAGGATCCAGCCCCCGAAACGGATCAGGTTGTTGCGCCACACGGACGTCCACTTGCGCCATCCGAAGCGGATGTCCCACACCGAGAGGAACATGGCGGGAAAGATCAGCACGTTGAGACCGATGGCGAACACGTACCGGAACCGGTAGAAACGCCCCATGATCCGGCGCAGCGAGAGCTGCATCAGCTCCGGCGTCATCGGCGCATCGGGCATGAACAGCGGGAAGTTCCCGTCGTAGTACTCCCACCCGATGCAGTCCCGCGACAGGATGCGGCCGTCCGCTTCCAGGCGCGCGGTCAGCGCCGTGCCGGGCAGGGGGACGGGCAGGAGCACCTGGATCGTGTCGAGCCGGGCCTTGCGGATGAAGCGACGGAAGCGCCGCGCGCGCGCCTTCGCGGTCATCGCCAGGGAGGCGCCCTCGGGAAGCGGGTAGCCGAAGATGAACATGCCGTGCACGAAGAAACCCGCGGCGTGGAAGCGGCGGGTCCTCTCCAGCATGGTCTCCGGCTTGATCCGCTTGTCCATCGCTTCCAGCTCCTCGGCGATCGGCGACTCGAACCCGATGCAGACGGTCTTGACGCCGGCCTGGCGCATGGCCTTGAGCAGATCCTCGTCCCGGCCCCGGTCGAGCCGGATCTGCACCGTCAGGTTCAGCCTCGTGCCCACCGCCTTCTGGTACGCTGACAGCATCCCGCAGAACTCCAGCGTGTCGCGGCGGTTGTGTCCGAACAGGTCGTCCACGATGAAGAAGTGCCGCGCCCCGTGTTGTTCCAGGAGCCCGGCGATGTGTTCGACCACCAGCGCCGGCGGCGCGGAACGGGGTTTCCCCTTCACGGTGCAGAACTCGCAGTTCATCCCGCAACCCCGGATCCAGCCCACGGGATAGATCTTCACCTGCGCGTAGCGGAGCAGGCGGAAATCGGGCGCGGGAAGCCGCGTGAAGTCCTCGATGGGGGGCCGGTCCGCGGTCCGGACCACCTCGCCGTTTCTGAGGAAGGCGATCCCCGCGATGCCGGCGGGGTCGCTTCCCGTCTCGATCGCTTCGAGGAGTTCCCGGATGGTGTCCTCGCCCTCGCCGATCACGACGTAGTCGACGTCGTTGTCGAGCGCTTCGCGGACGTTCTCGCCGACCAGGTGCTGTCCGCCGGCGATGGTGACGGCGCCGGTCTTCTTGTAGAAGCGGGCGAGTTCGTGGAGGCGGTTGATGGTGCTGCTCAGGCCGCCGTAGAGGCCGACGGCGTCGGCGTGCCGGATGGCCTGGAGGATCGCGTGGTCGGGCGTCCCGTTCTCATGCTTGGGCCCGTACTTGCGGAAGTTGTTCTCGTCGATCACCTCGACCTGCCAGCCCGGCATGTGGTGGACCACGGTGGCCACGCTGAGGGGGCCGAGGGCGGTGGTCTGCTTGGCGATGGAGGAGTAGATGTTGAAGTTGGGGAAGGCGGGGGCGATCATACGGAATCGCATTCCGCCGGAGACGTCGCTCATGGGTTCTCGGCTTTCCGGCACGCATGCCGTGCCCCCGGGCCCGGCATGCAGATGCGACGCCGTCACGGAAGCGTCGGTTGCCGCCCGAACACCTGTGCCCGAAGAGGACCCGGGGATCAAGACCATCCTACGAAACTTCCGGCCGGAAGGCAACACCGGCAGACGTTCCTGCGGACGGCCGGCGCTCGCTGCATGGCGGTGTCTGGTACCAGTCACCTGTAACCTGTGTGGCTGTGCGTTGCCACAAACGGATATTGGCAACCCACAGCATAAACAGGTTACGGGTTACCGGTTACAAACAACCCAGATCCAACAAACCGGCGGCCTACCCCCGGGCTGACCCGCCGTCGCCCGGTTTGCATATGCATGGGCTACGCAGGGCAGGCTGCTCGCGGCTCTGCTGGCAGTTTCACGGTCGTACAGCCCCATTCCTCGATTCGGAATTCCTGAATCCCTGAATTCGTAATTCCTGAATTCGCAATTCCAACATTCCATAGCCCATACCCCATCGCCCATCGAACCCCGAAATCTGAAATCTCCAATCTCCAATCCGTAGTCCCTACGCGTCCCCGTTCCCCTTCTCGTCCCGCAACGCGCCGATCCGTTCCGGGTCCGGCGGGTGCGAGAGATGGAACCAGGCGTAGAGCGGGTGCGGGTGGAGGTTGGACAGGTTGTCGCGGGAGAGCTTCGCGAGCGCCGAGGCCATGGCGCTGGGCTTACCCGTGAGCGAGGAGGCGATGCGGTCCGCCTCGCGCTCGTTGCGGCGAGAGAAGGCCGAGCGCAACGGCTCCAGCGGAAACGTGACGATCGTGTTGAGCAGGGACAGCACCACCAGTTCCACGTAGACCGACGCTTCCGGAAGCCCGATCAGCCCCCCGAGGCCCCCCCACACGAGCAGCTGCGAGGCGACGAAGAGCCCCGCCAGCGACAGCATCGCCGTGACGCCGAGGCGCTTCAGCCCGTGTCGCTTCCTCCAGTGACCCATCTCGTGGGCGAGCACCGCCAGGATCTCGTCGTCCTCCAGCTTCGCGAGCAGCGTGTCGAAGAGCGCGATCCGCTTGCTCGACCCGAGCCCCGTGAAGAAGGCGTTCGTGTGCGAGGTCCGGCGCGACGAGTCCACCTGGAAGATCCCCTTCACCCGGATCCCCGCTTCCTTTGCAAGGTTCCGCACCGCTTCCCGGAGCGCCTCGCGCCCCTCGAGAGGCTTGAACCGGAAGAAGAGGCGGAGGATCCAGGGCGCGAGGAACAACATCGCCAGCTGGAAGACGAGGAAGAAGCCCCAGAACCAGAGCCACCAGGTCTCGGGGAACCGCTGCAGGAAGGCCAGCGCGCTTCCGGCGAGACCCGCGACCAGCAGCGCCGAGAGCGCGAGGGACTTCCCCTGGTCCCCGAGCCAGATCCGGAAGGTCTTTCGGTTGAAGTCGTATCGCTCCTCGATGACGAAGTTGCTCCACAGGCTGAAGGGGACGCCCAGAAGGACGCCGGCCAGTGTCAGGCCGAGGAAGAACAGCATGCCCCGGCCGATGAACGATTCCGCGAGGGTCGCGATCCAGCCGTCGTAGAGGGCGACCGCGCCCGTGAAGAGGAAGAGCACGGTCGCCAGCGTCGTGGTTGCCGAGGAGACGATCCCGAGCCCTGTCCGTTCCGTGTGGTAGGCCTCCGTCCGCGCGAGGATGGCGGCGTCCACGTAGCCCTCGAGTTCGGGGGGCACGTCGCTTCCGTGCCGGCGCAGGTGGGCGAGGTTCACGAGATCGAGGGCGAGATCCGCGAGCACGACGAGCAGGTAGGCGACGAGAAAGGCAGCAACCATGGCGCATCCGGAAACGAGAGCAAAAAATCGTAAAGCACGGGAACGGCGCTTGCAACCACGAAGCGTGGGATTGCGAATTCCGAATTGAGGGATTCAGAATTCAGCGCTTAGGGATGTGGATTGGAGATTGGAGATTTTGGATTGGAGCGGCGCCGCGCTGCCCACAGCATGCTCGCTGCATGGCGGTGTCTGGTACCAGTCACCTGTAACCTGTGTGGCTGTGCGTTGCCACAAACGGATATTGGCAACCCACAGCATAAACAGGTTACGGGTTACCGGT
>CAZDSO010000099.1:0-18976 GCA_964508045.1 uncultured Planctomycetia bacterium
TCGTTTCCGTCGTAGCGCTTCACCACGGCCGAGATCACCTTCATCATGGGGGATTGGGATTCGGGGTGGATTTCCTGCTCCTCTTCCTGGAGGCGGACCTTCGCGGCGTAATCGCCGAATCCGTCCTCCGCCTTGAGAAGCGTCACCGTCTCTTCGAGGGCGAGCTCGGCGTTGTCGTCCTGGACCTCGTCGAACGTCCGCGACCAGCTGTCGTCGGGCTTCACGGGCTTGTCGGGGAGCCGCAAGAAGAGGCTCGCGAGGTTCCGCCGGAAGGACGCGGGTTTCAGATCCCGGGTCAGGCCGGCGCGCATCATGGGATGGATGTTTTCGTCGTCGGCGACGGCCTCCTCGACCTTCTCGAACAGCCGGCGCAGGCCGCGGATCTTCATCAGTTCCCCGCGGTCGGACACGGAGAGGGCGACGGTCTGCCCCGCCTTGGCCCTGGTCTTGACGTAGAGCCCGTAGGGGATCGCGGCCTTGAAGTCCATGGGGTTCTCGGGGAGAGGGGGCGCGTCCCCCTCGGAATCCACCGCCCCCGACATCTCGCCCATCATCGGGATCTTCATCTTCATGTCGACCTTTTCCCGGAGGATCTCCACCTCGAAATCGTACGGCGCGGCGCTCGAGTTGCAAGTAAACCCGTAGGCGGTCTCGATGTCCATGGTCATGTCCATGCCGCCCGTCATCCGGATGCGCACCGTGGCCGTGTAGGTGAACTGCTCGCCCTCCTCCGCGCGAAACCGCAACGTGTGCTGCGCGAACAGATCCCCCGCCCCCGCCAGGAGCAGAAGCGCCGCCAGACAGGGAAAAAACGATCGTGTGAGCATGCTGGTTCCTTTCCAGGGCTACAAAGGCGTCCGATGTTGATCCTCGCGCAGGCGGTCCAGCAACCGGCAGAACGCCTCCTCGTCCGCGAGCGCCTGCAGGTCCTCGTCCGCCGCCATGTACGCCGCGTCCCGCCAGCCGAGATCCACGGCCCGCCCGAGCCACTCCAGGGCCGCGTCCGTCTCGCCCCGGGCCGCGTAGACGCACGCGATATTGTAACAGGCGATCTGGCTTCGGGGGCTGAGTTCCAGCGCGCGGGAGAAATCCTCCAGCGCCCGGTCCTTCAAGTCCAGGCGGCACGGCGTGGATCCGTGTCCTCGATCCGCCCTCCGCAGGCCGGACACAGGAAAGGTTGTTCCGACGTCATGGCGCGGGGACCTCCAAGAAGGACGGGGCCGGTCCCGAACGCCCCGCAAGGCCTTCGGTTCCCTTTCATTGTATACGCACCGCGTCCCGGAGAAAACGGCCGCACGTCAGGAGGGGGAGGGTGCAGGCAAGAACGGGAGGGCGATCACGAGGATCGCCCCTCCAAGGCGGCGCCAGCCCCCGGGGGCTCACAGGCCCCGCAAGAACTCCGGGCGGAGGCCCGTTTCGCCCTGCAGGGCCCGGTCGATCTCCGCGAGCAGCCGCGCCTTGTCCTTGGGGAAGCGGCCGGCCAGGGGCAGGTAGTTCGAGGCGTGGTTCGCGCGGAAGATCGTGCCGTCCAGCTCGAGATCCTGGACGAGGCACCGGATCTCCCGCAGCATCTCGCCGGCGTCGAGCAGCTCGAATTCCCCCCGGCGGTGACGATCGTGAAGGGGCGTGCCGGGCACGAGCATGAGCATCAGACAGGAGAGGAAGCGGGGATTCATGGCCGAGGCGACGCGGGCCGACGCCGCGGCGTGCTCCCGGCTCTTCGCCCGGCCGCCCAGACCCAGGATCATGATCACCGAACTCTTGATCCCGTTGTCCTCGGCCTTCCGGACCGCCCGGATCATCTCCTCCGCCGTGGCGCCCTTGTTCATCTCCGTAAGGATCTCGTCCGACCCGCTCTCCAGACCCAGGTAGACGATCCCGAGCTTCTTGTCGCGAAGAAGACGGAGATCCTCGACGGGCTTGCGCTCGATGTCCCGGGCGTTGGCGTAGATCCCCACCCGCTGGAGGGCCGGAAACGCGTCCCCGAGCGCGTCCAGGATCCGCGCCAGACGGTCCGTCTTCAGCACCAGCGCGTTGCCGTCGCACAGAAACACCCGCCGCGTGCCCGGAAACGCCTCCGCCGCCATGGCGATGTCCTCCATCACCTCCGCCTCGGGCCGGAGGGAGAAGCGCTTGTCCAGGAAACTGGCGCAGAAGGCGCACTTGTTGTGCGAACATCCGTACGTGACCTGCAACAGGTAGCTGTCCGCCTCGCTGGGGGGACGGTAGACCGAACCCTTGTATCGCACGATCACCTCCGACTCGTCTCGTACCTTGCCGCTCCTGAACTTGTCGGTTCAAGGAAGCTGTTTTGGAGGGCGAGGGTCTCCGCCACCGCCTGGCTCGCACATGCAAGGGCTTTGGCGGACCCCCCGTAGCTCACGCTTCGCAAACCAAGCGAAGGTGGGCCCCCGAGCCACGCGTTTCCTGGCTCGCCCTCCAATCCGAACCGATAAGGTCAGGGGGGGTGCGCGACTAGGAGCCGCCCTCGCCCGTCCGCACCGCGTCCGGATGGAAGAGCACCTTCCCCTCCTTCCGGAAGCCGCCGATGATCGCCTGGCCGCGGGGCGACGTCACCCACGCGATCAGCAGCATCGCCTCCACGTACGCGATCCCCTCGTGCCGCGCCGGGTTCACCGCGATGATCCCGTAGGGGTTGAACAGCCTCGGGTCCCCCTCCGCGAGGATCGGCAGATCGATCCTGTCCCGGAAGGCGAGATAGGTGCCGCGGTCCGTCAGGACGTAGGCGGCCTTCTCGTCGGCCACCGTCAGCGTCGCCCCCATCCCCTGGCCCGTCTCCATGTACCACCGCCCGCCGGGGGACACCCCCGCCGCCGTCCACAGGGCCTTCTCCTTCTTGTGCGTGCCCGAGTCGTCGCCGCGGCTCGCAAACGGCGAACGCGACGACGCGATCCGGCGCAGCGCCTCCGCCGCGTCCACAAGCCCCTTCACCCCCGCCGGGTCCGACGCCGGGCCGAGCAGCACGAAGTCGTTGTGCATCACGTCCCGCCGGTTCACCCCGTACCCCGCGGCCACGAACGCGTCCTCCGCCGCCCTCGCGTGCACCAGCACCGCGTCCACGTCCCCCGTCTCCCCCAGCTTCAGCGCCTTGCCCGTCCCCACCGCGATCACGTCCACCGCGATCCCGTACCGCGTCTCGAAGGGGGGCAGCAGCTCCACCAGCAGCCCCGAGTTGTCCGTGCTCGTCGTCGTGGCCAGCTTCAGCCGGTTCCCCAGCGCCGGCGCGTCCGGCGCCTCCCGCCGGCAGGCCGGCAGGAGGGAAACGAGCAGGGCGAGAAGGCCGGCCCAGGCGAGCCGATCGTGAATACGCATGCGTGCTCCTTTCGGTTCGTCCGTCCTCAGACAAAAACAAGAAAGCGCGCCCTACCGGTCGGCGGGCGGCGCCTCGCCGCGCAGGAAGGCGTCGACGCGGACGCGCGCGCCGTCGTGATCCATCTCGTCGAATCCGGCGATGAGCCACGAGCCCTTCCAGGTCTGCAGCAGGTAGATGTACGCGCCCTCGCCTTCCCCCTCGATCTCGGCGAAGACGTCCCCCACGGCCCGGTCCTCCGCCGTCCGCAGCCGCTCCACCCGCAGGGTGAACGGCTTCGCCATGCCGCCCGGCTCGAACATCAGCGCCATGTCCCGCCCCTCCATGGCCCAGAAGTGATGCGTGAACACGGAGCGGAAGGCCTCCCCGTCCCTTGTGGCCATGGACCGGTCCATGATCTCGAGGGCCTCCTCGGGCGTGTCCGCCCCGCGGGGGGGACCGTCCAGGAAGCCGGGGAGCACCTCCCCGTCCTCGCCCACCCAGACGAGGAGCCACCCGTGGCGCCGCGTCTTGAGCAGGTGGACCGGTCCCACCCGCACCCCGACCCCCTCGGCCACCTCGAGACGCAGAACGGCCGTCCCCTCCCCGAGCCGGGTCTCCCCGGCCGCGAAGGCGAAGACCCGGCCTCCCCACGACGCCCAGAGCCGCTTCGCCTCCCTTCCCCAGAGGATCGGGGCGATCAGCTGGAAGAAGGACCCTCGATCCTGCTTTTTCAGCGACGTGTTCAGGACGCGCAGGAACGCCGACGGCGTGTCGATGCGCGCCGGGGCCGGGGGCGCCTCGCCCGGGAGGTGCAGGCCCCCGGTGCCGGGGGGCCCGGACCCCGTGGCGAGGAAGAGGACGAGGGCCACGGCGCCCGCCGCCGCGACGAGCAAAAACGGCACGGCCACCAGGAGAAGGAGCAGCAGCACCGGCGTTTTCGAGGCGCGTCGCGCGGCCGGCCCCGGGGCGGATGCGGCGGCGGGGCCGGGGGGCTTCGGGGAAGGGGGTGGGGCCGGGCGGGGTGGCGGGGCGGGGGCGGGTTTCGCGTCCGCCCGGCCGCCGGTCCGCCCGCCGCCGCCGTCGCCTCGAAGCGTCGCCAGCAGGTTTTCCAGCGCGTTCACGAGCGATTCGTGCGAGGGGAAGCGGTCGCCGGGCGCCTTGGCCATCATCCGACGGATCAGGGCCGAGAGGTCGGGATGGAGGGAGGGGGAGACGGACGCGGGATCGGGCACGGGCGCGTCGCAGTGCTTGCGCAGCATGGCCACAGGCGTGGGGGCCTCGTAGGGGCGCTTCCCGGTGACGATCTCGAACAGGGTGACGCCGAGCGAGTAGATGTCGGTGCGGAAATCGACCTCCAGCCCTTCCGCCTGCTCGGGGCTCATGTAGGACGGCGTCCCCATGACCTGGCCGGACATCGTCAGCCGGGTGTCGCCGGCCAGGTTCTTGGCGAGGCCGAAGTCGGCGACCTTGACGACGCCTTCCCCGGTGATCATGAGATTGGCGGGCTTGATGTCCCGGTGGATGACGTTCCTCGTTTCCGCCGCCGCGAGACCCCGGGCGGCCTGGAGGACGATCTCGACGGCCTCGTGTTGGGGAAACGCGCCCCGCTCCTTGATCCGGTCGGCGAGCGTGCTCCCGCGGACGAACTCCTGGGCGAGGTAGTAGGTGGAGCCGACCTGCCCGGCGTCGTGGATGCGCACGACGTTCACGTGGTCCACGGAGGCGGCCGCGCGGCCCTCCCGGAGGAAGCGGTCCACGAACTCGGGGACCTCCTTGACCAGGCGGTCGGGCAGGACCTTGAAGGCCCGCTCCTGCTCGAGCGTCACGTGGACGGCGAAATAGACGGCGCCCATGCCGCCCTCGCCGATCTTGCGCTCGATCCGGTACTGGCCGATCGTGCGGCCGACGTAGTCGTCTTCGCTCATGTCTTCAACACAGAGGACGCAGGGACCCAGAGTCTAAAGCCTGAAGCCGCCCGGCCGCAACCATGGAGAGGACGCTCACCGCCGAGGACGCCGGGGGGGGCGGATTTCAGCCGGAGGCGCGGGGACGCGTACGGGAAATCCTTGATCTACATCCTCTCCCTTGTGGACTTCATTTTTTGCGAAAAATCTCAGGGGGGGGACTGGGGGGGACAGCGTCCCCACCAGAGGTAGAGGCTGTGGAAAAATCCCCTCGCGGGCGGAAGCAGGGATTTTTTCACAGTCTCTCGGCCATCTCCTTCATCTCCTTGATCTTGATCAGCGCCTCGATCGGCGTGAGGGTGTCGGGATCGAGCTTCTGAAGCGCCTTGATCAGCGCGGAGGGGCGCGCGGAAAACAGGGTCATCTGGCGGATCTCCGGCTCCCTGGCCTTCTCGCGGGGCGGGGGGGCGAAGCTGGGCCGGTCGCCGGGGGACAGCGCGTTCGCTTCCAGGTTGGCCAGGATCACCTTCGCGCGTTCCACCACCTTCCTCGGGATGCCCGCGAGCCTCGCCACCTGGATCCCGTAGGACTTGTCCGCGCCCCCGTCCACGATCTTGTGGAGGAAGACGATCTCCTCCCCCCATTCCTTGACCGCCACGTTGGCGTTCTTCACGCCGGGCAGCGCCAGCGCCAGCTCCGTCAGCTCGAAGTAGTGGGTGGCGAACAGGGTGCGGGCCCCCACGGCGTCGTGAAGGTGCTCGCACACGGCCCAGGCGATCCCCACGCCGTCGAAGGTGCTCGTCCCGCGCCCCACCTCGTCCAGCACGATCAGGCTCTTGTCCGTGGCGTTGTGGAGGATGTTGGCCGTCTCGATCATCTCCACCATGAAGGTGGAGAGCCCGCGGGCGATCTCGTCCGAGGCGCCCACCCGCGTGAAGATGCGGTCGCAAAGGCCCACTCTCGCCTTCTTCGCCGGCAGGAACGACCCCACCTGCGCCATCAGCGCGAGCAGCGCGGCCTGGCGGATGTAGGTGGACTTCCCCGCCATGTTCGGGCCCGTGATCACGTGGATCCGGGACCCCGCGTCCATGACCAGGTCGTTGGGCACGAACGTCCCCGGCCCCTGCGTCACCTGAAGGACCGGATGGCACCCGTCCCGGATCTCGATCTCCGGCCCGTCGTGGAGGACCGGGCGCGCGTACCCCCGGCGCGAGGCCGTCTCCGCCAGCGAGGCCAGCGCGTCGGCGAGCGCCACCGCCCCGGAGATCGACTGGAGCGCCTTCACCCGCTCCGCGCAGGAGGCGCGGATCCCGAGGAAGAGATCGTATTCCAGATCCTTCGAGCGCTCCTCGGAGGAGAGGACCTTCTCCTCCCACGTCTTCAGATCCGGCGTCACGTAGCGCTCGGCGTTCTTCAGCGTCTGCTTCCGCCGGTAGTCCCCGGGGACCTTCTCCCGGTGGGCGTGGGTCACCTCGATGTAGTAGCCGAAGACCTTGTTGAAGCCGACCTTGAGGTTGGGGATCCCCGTGCGCTCCGCTTCGCGCGCCTGGAACTTCGCGATCCACCCCTTCCCCTCGCGGCCGACGGACCGGAGCGCGTCGAGCGTCCCGTCCCAGCCTTCCCGGATGATGCCGCCTTCCTTGAGGGTGACGGGCGGCGCGTCGGCCAGGCTCTTCCGGAGGCGTTCGCGCAGGTCCTCGAGGGTGTCGATGCGGCCGGCCGCTTCGGCGAGCATCGCGGAGGACGCGGACGCGAGGGCGTCCCGGAAGGCGGGCAGGAGCGCCAGGGAGTCGCGCAGGGCGATAAGGTCCCGGGGATTGGCGGACGCCTGGGCGATGCGGGCGGCGATGCGTTCCACGTCGTACATCCTGGAGGCGCCGTCGCGGAGCGCGTCGCGGAGGGCGCCGTTTTGGAGGAGTTCCCCGACGGCGTCCAGCCGCGCCTCGATCGCCTCCCGCCGGATCAGCGGGTTGAGCAGCCAGCGGCGGAGCAGGCGCCCCCCCATGGCCGTGGCGGTGCAGTCCAGGACCCAGAGCAGGCTTCCTTCCCGCTCGCGGTCGCGCAACGTCTCGGTGAGCTCGAGACAGCGGATGGTGGCCCGGTCGAGACGCATGACGCGGTCGGCGCGGAAGACCTGGAGGGCGGACACGTGGTCGAGCGCCGTCTTCTGCGTCTCCTCGAGGTACTGGATCAGGGCGCCGGCCGGTCCCAGCGACGGCGCCGCGTCGGAGACGCCGAAGCCCTCGAGCGTCTGCGTTGTGAAGTGGCGGGTCAGCGTCTCGCGGGCCTGGTCGAGGTCGAACTGCCAGCCGGGGCGTTCCGTCACCCGGACCGTCTCCCCGAGCGACGAGGCGAGCCCCTCCGGCGACCCGTTCTCGGGGACCAGGACCTCGGCGGGATCGATGCGGGCGAGGTCGTCCGGCAGCGTGTCCAGCGTCCCGTCCTGGATCTGGAACCGGCCCGTGGAGGGGTCCACCCAGGCCAGCCCCGCCTTCGACCCGGCGACTTTCAGCGCGGCCAGGTGGAGGTCCTCCTTGCCTCCCAGCGCCGCCTCCTCGCACAGCGTCCCCGGCGTGACGATCCGCACCACCTCGCGGTCCACGATCCCCTTGGCGAGCCTCGGGTCCTGCATCTGCTCGCAGATGGCCACCTTGAAGCCCTGGCGGACGAGCTTGACGAGGTAGCCCTCCACGGCCTTCACGGGCACGCCGGCCATGGGGATGGGGTTCTCCCCCTTGTCGCGGGAGGTCAGGGCGATGCCGAGCGCCCGGGACGCCTTCTCGGCGTCCTCGAAGAACATCTCGTAGAAGTCGCCCATGCGGAAGAACAGCAGCGCGTCCCCGATGCGGCGCTTCGCGTCGAGGTACTGCTTCATCATCGGCGTGGTGTCGTTCTTCTTGCCCACGAGCCCGTCCCCCAGGTTTGTTCCGCGTGGGGTGAGTGTAAATCGGGGGGGATGCGGTGTCGAGGGGAAGGGTCCCCCGAGCCGTTCGCGCCGTGGCCGAATCTAGATTTCAGATTTCAGCCGTCAGGTTTCAGCGGCGGCAACCCCGTACCCACGCAACCACCCAACAACAAGACCCGTTGCATCTTGGCGTGAGCAGACGTTCGTCGTGAGCCACGGAGCGAAGCGGAGTGGCGGAGCAACGCGGACCGGGGTGCTGCCCGCTTCAGTGAAATCTCCCTGCTGAAATCCGAAATCCCTGACCCGAATGGCGGGCCTTGACGATCTGCCGGGGCCTGCGCTGCCGCATCACGCCAGCGCCTCCAGGGACTTCTCCGAGGCCAGCGTGAGAAGCGCCTCCGCCGCCTCGGCCACCCGGCGGATCGCCGCCGCGTTCGCGCTCCCCCCGTCCGGCTTCAGGCCCAGGCCCAAAAACAGCGGCGCCGCCAGCCCCTCCGGGACGACGCCCGGCCCCACCAGCGCCTCCTGCACCGCCGCCGGGTCGCCGGCGCCGTCCGCGTCTTGGCCCGAGAGGAGCATCAGCGCCTCCAGCGCCGAGACCAGGGACTGGCGCAGCGGACGGGCGGCGTCGCCCGCGAACCCGCCCTCGAGGGCGTGCAGCCCGAAGGCGTGCCGGTCCCGGCCCCGCTCCAGCCGCGCGCGCGCCCGGCGGGCCGCCGTCTCCTTCCCGTCGCCGGACGCGCCCGCCGGCCGCCCCTCGGTGAAGGAGGGCGCCCGGTAGGCCTCGGAGACGGGGCCGTCGGTCCCGGCCCGGTCCCCCGCCAGCGCCAGGAGCGACCGGTACCCTTCCCGGTCGAAGACGGCGCATGCCGGGGGCTCGGGCAGGCCGAACCGCCCGGCCACCTCCCCGGCGGCCTTTTCCACCGCCTCCCGGATCCCGGACGTCCCGTCCTCCACCACCACCAGGATTTTTCCCGTCCCCCCCAGCGCGGGAGGCGCCGGCGACACGAGCAGGATCCGGTCGCGGAACCTCGGGACGAGCGCGTCCGCCAGCGCCTCGAAGGGCTCCTCCTCGCGTCGCGGCGTCTTCCGCGCCGGTTCCGCCGGCTTCCGCGGGCCCCGGGCCCCCTTCTCCACGTCCAGGACCTCCTTGAGCCGGCCCACCAGCGCGCCCTTCTCGCCGAAGGTGACCTGGGAGGGGGCCTCGCCCTCCATCCCGAAGACGCCCTGGAACACGTTGCGTTTCGTGTCCAGCACCTCGAGCACGCGCTCCTCGATCGTGCCCTGGGCGACGAGGTTGACCACGTTCACCGTTTCGGTCTGTCCGATGCGGTGCGTCCTTCCGACCCGCTGGTCCAGCACGGCGGGGTTCCAGGGGATGTCGAGGTTCACGACGAGGCTCGCCGGCTGCAGGTTGAGCCCCACGGAGCCGGCGTCGGTGGAGAGGAAGACGCGGATGCCGTCGTCCTCGCGGAACCGGTCGAGGAGGGCGCCGCGCCGGGCCGAGGGGACCGACCCGGAGAGCTTGACCCAGCCGAGCCCCATGCGGTCCAGTCGCCGGGCCGCGATGTCGATCATGCCCTCCCACTGGCTGAAGACCAGCGCCTTCCGGCCGGCGTCCACGACCTGTTCCTGGAGGAGGGACTCGAGCTCGCGGGCCTTGGGGCAGGTCTTCTCCTTCTCGTCCTCGCCGATGCCGGGATCGTGGAGCTCCAGCGCGTTGCAGAGGATGCGCATCTTCACCAGCGCCTTGAGGAGTTTCTTCTCCTCCGGGGGGGTGAGGGGGCGTTTCTCCGCCCGCGCGGCCAGCTGGGCCACGACCGCCTTGTAGTCCTCGTAGGGGCCGGTCTGTTCCCGGGTCATCTCGACGAAGTAGGTGTTGTCCACGCGGTCGGGCAGTTCGGACAGGACCTCGGCGCGGGTGCGGCGCAGCACCTTGGGGGCGATGCGGGATCGGAGCTCGTCGAGGTTCTTGTGGCCGCGGATCTTGTAGACGCCGCCCTTCCTGGGCTCGAGGACGAAGTAGCGCTCGTTGAACCGCCAGAGCGGGCCGAGGATGCGGGGGTCGATGAACTGGAAGATGGAATAGAGATCGTCCAGCCGGTTCTCCAGCGGCGTGCCCGTGAGCACGAAGGCGTACTTCGAGGGGATGGATTTCACGGCGTCGGCCGTCTTGGTCTTCCAGTTGCGGATGCGCTGGGCCTCGTCGAGGATGACGAGGTCGGGGCGCAGGCGCTCCAGCACGGGGCGGTCGTGCAGGGTGAGCTCGTAGTTGATCACGGTGAAGAAGGAGGGATCGTCGTAGAGGAGGCGGCGCTTCTCCTTCGGCCCCTGGACCACGGTGACGGACAGCGAGGAGAACCGCTCGATCTCCCGCGCCCACTGGTGCTTCAGCGACGCCGGGCAGACCACCAGCGCCCGCTCGATCCCCTTGATCTCCTTCAGCAGCACGGAGGCGGCCAGGGCCTGGACGGTCTTGCCCAGCCCCATGTCGTCGGCGAGCAGCGCCCGGCGGTTGAAGGCGAGGTGCAACAGCCCCTGGACCTGGTAGGGATACATGGGCCGGGCCAGCAGGTTGAAGCTCCGGTCGCCGCGCCGGACCCGCTTGAGGTACCAGTCGAGCAGGCGCCGGTCCTCCTTCGTCTCGCGGAGGAGACGCTCGTGCTCGAACACCTCGTCGGCCACCTGGACGGCCCGCCTCGACCGGGGGGGCAGGGCTTCCACCGCGTCGAAGAAGTGCGCGAGATCCCGCGAGGGGTCGCCGCGGAACACGCCGGCGTCGTCGAAGTGCCGGGCGACGAGATCCGCGGCCTTGCCACGGAACCCGGGGGGCCGTACGGCCCGCACCGTCACGTCCTCGCCGTAGCCGAGGAAGATCTGGGCGCCGGCGGGGCGGGCCGCGGCCAGGGCCTCGGGCCCGAGCGTGCCCCGGAGCTTCAGGAGCACGGCCTCGATGTGCTTGCACGTGCCGAGCTCGTTCGCCAGGAAATCCTTGCACGTGCAGCTGTTCTCCCGCGCGGTGAGGGAGCGGACCTGCACGCGGTAGGTCCGGCCGCTCTCGGAATCCACCTCGAAGATCGCGAAGACGGGATCCCCGGTGACGTTGCGGATCCCAAAGGCCCCCTTCTCGGCGCGCTGCTTCCGCCGGAGAATCTGGTCGTCCCGCGTCGGCGTTTTCGGTCTCATCGCACGCATCGCTCCACCGGAAGAGATTCGAATGCCGCCAACGCAGCGGGCCAACAGCCGCCGCCGGCAAGTCTCTCGACCCTGATCTGCATGATCTGGACTGGAAGCCGTTCCTTTCCAGGAAGAATCATGTTGATCAGAAAGAGATCATGTGTATCAGGCTCGAAAAGCGTATGCGGCACCGGTCCTGTTCTCGCGAAAAGGCCCTTTCAACGGGCTGTCAATCCTCCACCGGCCCCAGATCCACGGGATCCCCCCCGCGGACCGGGAGCAGGAGCCGCCCGCCCGAGCCCACCTCGAGGCAGTGCGCGATGTCGATGTAGGCCGTCCGCAGGAAACGCGCGGGGAACGCCCCCCCCTTCACGGAGGTCTTGAACCCCCTCGAATCGGACGCGAGCGTCCCGGGGTCCAGAACCTCGGCGCTTCCGTCGTCGAGCCGGATCTCGTACTCCCCCTCGCCCCGCGGGCGGACGGCCGTGACGAAGAAGGGGGTGTCCCGCACCTCGACCGGCCAGATCTGCTCGGACAGCCTCAGCTCCCAGCCGCTTCCGCGGGCGGGGCGCAGGGAGCGCTTGAAGAGCTTCAGCACCTCCCGGTGGACGATCGTCTCGCCCCCGTACGTCCACGTCCCGTCCGCCTCGATGCGGACCGTCCTCGGACGAAAGGGGGAGAACGCCTTTTCCCACGCCTCGCTCATGCCATCCCGTCGAAGGCCGGGCCGAGGGCCGCCGCCTCGAACCGGCTGTCCCGCATGACCGTCTCCTTCTCGTCCCGCGGGTAGAGAAACGAAAGGTCCACGTGCACCGGGTTCTCCCGCGCGTAGACGGTGAAGAACGTCTTCGCGTTGCCCATGCCCCAGTGGATGCCCACCGCCTTCTCCTTCTCCACGTGGGGCTCCGAAAACGCGCAGGCCTCGTTGAGCCCGATCCCGAGCTTGCCCAGGAACGCCATGTCCGGCGCCTCCGCCCGGAAGACGACCGCGCGGAACGCTTCCCGCAACGCCTCGTCGCCGCCGATGTCCGTCACCCTCCCCTCCTCGAACGTGAAGACCGCCACCCGCCCCTCCCGGACCACCGGCGCCTCCCCCCGCGTCCGGCTCGCGCCGCGCGCATCCCCCGGCTCCCCGCGGTAGGGAATGCAGTTCGCGCAGCCGGAGGGGAGGTTGACGAGACGCCCCGGCTCGTGGCACCGGGCGTTCTCCAGGTACTTGTACCGCACGCCCCTCAGGTCGATGTGCAGCTTGGGCTCCCGCGAGAGCCCCGCCCCGCGGAAGACCACCTCGGCCCCTTCCGCCTTCTGGATCCGCTCCGCCATCGCCCGGAAGCGAAGCGGGATCTTCGCGTAGTCGGCCTCGAACCCCTTCTGCTCCAGGTGCACGCCCGGCGACGAGACCACCCGGAAGCCCTGCGCCGGCTGGCGGCGCATCAGCTCGAACGTGATCGAGGCCCCCGTCACCGCCACCACGATGTCCCGCGGCCCGAGGCCGTCCAGCTTCTCGGCGAGGGAGACCTCCTTCCCCGCCTGCACGCCGCGGCCCTGCCAGCCCGACGGGTCCCGTTCCGCGACCTCGAAGAAGAAGACGGGCTCCACCGTGAAGGACCTCTCCACCGCCAGGGCCTCCATGGCCCCGCGCCAGATCTTCACCATCTCCTCCCGGGCCTGGTGGTCCTCCGTCACGGCCCCCTCGTCCAGGGGCTTGTCGTTCAGGAAGAGGACGTTCTCCCCCCACATGGGGTTGATCACCGTCTCGAAGATCTCCTTGATGTCGTACTGCACCGTCGCAAAGCCTCCAAAGCAAAGGCGAACCGCCCGTCCGTTCCCGGAGATTGTAGGCCAAGCCCGTCGAGGGAGGAAAGGGGGATCTGAAATCCGAGGCTTTCGCGCTGCCGGCAAGTCGTGGGCCTCCCCTCCGTTCCGTAGCCCCCCTCCCTGGAAATACCCCGGGGGAACCCTCGAATTCTTCGTCTGCTCTTCGGCAACGCTGCTGCGCCACTCCGCCCTTCGACGCGCTCAGCCCCCCGCGCGCGCCATGAGCGCGCGCCGAAGCATCGCCAGGCCCTCCTCGCCCCACGCCTCGTCGATGCGTCTTCCCCCGACCGTCGGGCCCCGCCACGGACGGAGCATCGACTCCACCTCGGCGTCCCCCGCCTCGCGGAGGTGCTCGATGATCCTGAGGTCGTTGATCCCGGCCCGCATCGCCTCGAAGCAGTAGGTGGCCGCGATCCCCTCCGCCGTGGGAAGGGCCACCAGCGCGTCCGCCCCGTCGGCGTCGTCGAAGACCTTCTCGCCCCGCGGGCGGAACGCCGTCCACGCCACCACGCCGTCCAGCTCCGACTGCGCGACGAAGGCCCCGAACACCCAGCGCGCGAGGAACGGGTCGCGCAGGTACCCCAGCGGGAAGTACGCGGTCTCGGTGCGGGACCGCCGCGACACGGGCTTCTCCGAGATCGGATCGAGGCTGCCCGCCTCGCGCTCCTCCTGCAGCGTTTTCATGTACGCCCAGACGTCCGCAAAGGCCGTCTCCCCCTCGAAGATCCGTCGCCGCTTCCGTGTCGAGAAGACGTAGGAAAAGCCCAGCGGGTAGTTCGCCCAGTCCAGCGGTTCGAGGGCCGCCCCCGCCCCCAGCGGCGCGAGTTCCCGGTAGACCTTCCCCCCCGGCGTGGCCAGCGACTCGGCGAGCTCGAAGGGCATCGAACACCCCACCCGGCCCCCCAGGTGATGGATGCGTTCCGACAGCCGCACGTGGCGGGCCATCCTCGACCAGTTCCGCCGCTGGCCGCGCCCCTTGGGTTGCGGCTCGTCCACGCCGTAGAAGAACAGCGCCGGCCCTTCCGGAAGCGCGTGGACCTCTTCCAGCGTTTCGGGAGGCTTGTTCTGCGAGACGGCGCGGACCCCCGCGGACGCCATCTCCTGGAAACGGCCGCGCACGTTCCGCCACCGGCTCGCGGCGCGCGTTCGGATGAACGTCAGACCCGCCCGCGCCAGGCCGCGCACGTGCTCGGGGCGGTCGAATTCCGCGGAGAGGCAGAGCAGCTTCTCGCTCGGAGCCAGCGTCTCCTCGATCACCCGGATCGTCACCGACGCGCGCACCGCCCCCGGATCCGCGGCGAGATCCACCTGGTACGCCCCCGCCGGCGCTTCCTCGCCCACGCGGTAGCGGAGAAGGAAGTACGCCGTCTCGCCGGCGCCGAGGTCGCCCGCCCGCGCGGGGCCCGGTTCGCCCAGGGGCGGGACGCCGTTGCGCCGGAAGGCGTCCGCGCCCGCCCGGAAGGCCTCCACGTCGTGGACGAGCAGCTCGGGAACGAGCGCCCCGCTTCCCCGTTTCAGCGCCGGCCTCCGGCCCAGCAGGATCCTCAGGTGCGGGCACCGGCGCGGGTCCCGTCTCGCATGGACGACCGCCAGGATTTCCGCGCCCAGGGGCTTGTAGGACCCGGGCTCGGGATCGGGTTCGAAGGCGCCTCCGGCGGGCGGGAAGACCTCCAAGGGCCGGAAGACGACGGCGGAGACGTCGCAGGAGGCCTTCAGGGCGAGGACCACGGACTCGGTCTGGCCGCGGAAGGCGGCCTTCGCGGCGGGCGTTCCGGCGAAGGGGCGCGCGGATCCGGGGAGGGCGTGGGGGGAGAGCCCGCCGGGAAAGCCGTCGAACCAGAAGGCTTCCATCGGCGCGTCGGCGCCGAAGGCCGCGCCGCACGCAAGCCCGACGGCTGCGAGAATAACGACGGCCCGGGCAAGATGCTCGATCCGGATCATGTCGATCAGAATGGAAATCATGTTTATCAGGGTCGAACGACTCGCCAAGGCCGGCTGCTAGCCCGTTTGGGCGGCGGTTCTTGACCCTGATGCCTTGGACCTTCGGAATCCTACCACAAACTCGAATGACCCATGACCCATGACCCGTGACCCGTGCCCCCCCCCCTCACTCCGCGTCCGCCCCCTGCGCCTTCCGGCGGGCTTCCAGCGCAGCGCCCAGCGCGCCGGTGAACTGGGGGGCGGGAAGGACGGTCACGGCGGCGCCGGTCTCCTCGGCGAGCATCTCGGCGATGAGGGGGTTGTGGGCCACCACGCCGCCCGAGACGGCGACCGTGCCCGGGAACTCCCCCATCTCGAGGACGCGCTTGACCACCGAGCGCATGGCCCCGCGGGCGAGGGCGTTCAGGGGGGTGCCCTGCTGGATGAGCTTGAGGATCTCGGTGGAGGCGAAGACGGTGCAGAAGGAGCCGATGGAGGCTTCCTCTGCGGCCTGTCGGGCCAGGGGCTCCATCTCGGAGACGTCGAGCTGCAGGCGCCTTGCGATCTCCTCGAGGAAGGCGCCGGTGCCGGCGGCGCATTTTCGGTTCATGGAGAAGTCATCGACCCTGGCTTCGGGGCCGACGCGGATGACCTTGTTGTCCTGGCCGCCGATGTCGACGAGGGTGAAGGGGGGCTCGAGGTGGTCGAGGGCGCCGCGGGCGTGGCAGGTGATCTCGGTGACCCGGTCGTCGGCGAAGGGGACGTTCTTGCGCCCGTAGCCGGTGGCGGTGGTGCGCGCGGCTCGGTCCCGTCCGGCGTCGCGGAGGGCCTGATCGGAGGCGGTCCGTCCGGCGCGGAGGAAATCGGTCCCCGAGGGGGCGAGGGCGCGTGCGCGCACGGCGCCGCGTCCGTCGACGAGGACGGCCTTGGTGGCGGTGGAGCCGACGTCCAGTCCGAGGTAGAGGGCATCGTTTTCGCGAGACATCCC
This sequence comes from uncultured Planctomycetia bacterium, assembly GCA_964508045.1. Taxonomy (GTDB): domain Bacteria; phylum Planctomycetota; class JAKEIC01; order JAKEIC01; family CAZDSO01; genus CAZDSO01. The sequence continues at coordinate 16,026 of CAZDSO010000099.1, forward strand.
CCGATGATGCACCATTCGGCGGATTTTTTCATGGGCGTTTTTTTCCCTGTTCTGTGTCGGCGAGATCGGCGACAATGCAAAGTTCCGATCCGGTCCGCGTTTCGGGCCCGGAGGCTGGACTTGAAAGGAGCATGCATGCTGTTTCGATGTTGGATGGCCGGCATTCTTCTGGGGATGGCGCTGGCGATCGCGTTGCCGGCGACGGTGGCCGCGGAAGAGGCGGGGGAGGAAGGGGGCGGGGAGGCGGCGCCGGCGGCGTGGCTCGAGGACCACGAGGAAGCCCTGAAGAAGGCGCAGGAGGAGGGGAAGCTGATCATCGCGCACCTGACCACGGAGCGGTGCGGGTGGTGCCGGAAGATCGAGAACGAGACCTACCCGGATCCGCGGGTCCAGGCGCTGTTGAAGCAGATGGTTCCGTTGCGGATCTTCCTGGACCATCCGGGCGCCGAGTTCGGCCAGGAGCTGATGAAGAAGGCGGGGGCGCGGGGGGTGCCGACGATCCTGATGCTGGACACGGACTGGAGCGTGATCCGGTACATCAGCGGGTACAAGCCGCCGGCGTCCTTCGTCGAGGAGGTGGAGAAGGGTCTCGGGTCCTGGAAGGACTACACGGATCTGAAGGAGAAGGTGGGTGGCGACGAGGTGGAGACCGGGACGATCTACCGGTTCGTGAAGGCCGCGCACGAGTTGAAGAAGACCGAGGACGTCCGGACGTACGCGGAGAAGGGTCTGGAGGCGGAGGACGGGGCGCACCGGGCCGATTTCGCCTACTACCTCGCCTCCACGTACGAGCGGGGCGACGAGGCGTACGCGAAATACCGGGAGATCGCGGAGGAGGCCGACCCGGAGAACGAGAAGGGCTACCTCGACGAGTTCATCATCGGCGACGCCATGGCGATCCTCACGGGCATCAAGCGCGGGGATCCGGAGGAGGCGGCCAAGCTCGCGAAGGCGCGGGAGATCCTGGAGACGGCGGTGGGGCGCGAGAGCCCGGACCTGGACCCGGAAAAGGGGCAGGTGATGTACTGGATCCTCCACCAGATCCACTTCAAGCGCGGCCGCGGCGACTGGGAGAAGTCGATCGAGTTGTTGAAGAAATCGATCGAGATGGCGCCCGACACGGCGCTGGCCGAGGGCATGAAGAAGCGCCTCGATGGCATCGAGAAGGCCTGGGAGAAAAAGAAGGAGAAAGAGGCGGGCTCTTCTTCCGGCGGTGAGGAGGAAGAGTAGCCCAGATACCGGTTGAAAGGAGATCGTGCGATGAAGGGGACGAAGTTCTGGATCGCCGTTGCGGCGATGATCGCGGGAGGGCTGGCGCTGGCCGTCCACGCCGAGGGGGCGGAAAAGAGCATCGGGAGCCTGGTCCGGCAGCTGGAGGACGCGGGAGAGGGGGCGCGGTGGGAGGCCGCGCAGGGCCTGGCGGAGGCGGGCGAGGCGGCGGTGAGCCCGCTGCTCGGCGCCCTCGGGAAGGCGGACGCGAAGGTGCAGACCGGCGCGGCCTACGCGCTGGGCAAGATCGGGGACGGGCGGGCGGTGGATCCGCTCATGGATCTGCTGAAGAACGGCGGGGCCGAGGTGCAGGCCGCCGCGGCCTGCGCGCTGGGCCGGATCGGCGACGACCGGGCCGAGGATCTCCTCGACGAGCGCTTCAACGACGACGGCGCCGACGAACGCGTGCGGGTCTGCGCTGCGTACGCGCTGGGCGAGATCCAGGGCTACAAGAAGCATTTCGATTTCGTACGCGACCACCTCCGCGCCGACGACGCGGAGGTGAGGTTCCGGGCGGCGGTGGCGGCGGGTCTGATCGGCGAGCGGGGTTTCAGTTCCTACTTGAAGCGGGCCTGGCGGAGCGAGGAGGAGACCGGGGTGAAGGCGGCGCTCTCGTTCGCCCTGTTCGTCGTGGACCGGGAGAACGACGCCCTCGACCACCTCATTTTGAACATGGACTCCGACGACGCCACGGCGCGATACTTCGCCAGGAGATTCCTGGTGGAGCTCGTGGAGCAGCGGGTGCGGGACCTCCAGACGGGGGGAAACCGGGCCCGGAAGGATTACGCATTGGATCTCTGCAACATCGGGCACACGGCGGAGAAGGAGCTGGTCGTGAAAAAGGTGGTGCCCCTGTTGAAGTCGAGCAACGAGGAGACGCGGGACTCGGCCGCGTTCACCTTCGGGTGAATGGGCCGCGCTGCCTCGGGCGCCGCGTCGGCGCTGCTTCCCCTTCTCGAGGACGAGGATTCGACGGTTCGTTTCAAGACGGCCTGGGCGCTGGGGCAGATCGACGAGCCGCTGGCCGTGGGGGATCTGATCGAGGCCCTGAATGACAAGAGTTCCCAGGTGAAATCCGCGGCGCACAAGTCCCTCAAGAAGCTGACGGGGGAGGACTTCGGGCGGAGCTACGACAAGTGGAAGGAATGGCACGACAGGAACCAGTAGGTCGCGGGTGAATCGTCTGCAGGGTATACGGACAGGCGGCCACTTGACGATTTGTAGGGGCGGGGCTCGCCCCCGCCCAGACCGTGGGAACGACCCCGGATTCCGGATACGCGGAACGCGAACCTGCGCCTGCGGACGTTCCTGCGGTCTGGACGGCCGCAAGGGCCGCCCCTACAAGGTATCCATATCAACCATTTCGGTTTCCGGGGCGATACACATCCGTTCGCATACGTCAGATTTGGCATCCGCCTTACGGATCACACCTCTTCCCACGCCTCGCGGACCAGCCTCTCGGTCCGGAAGGTGCCGAGCGCCTTGATCTCGTTTCGTCGCAGTACATCGAAGGTGCCCAGCAGGAAGAGCAGGTCGTCTTTGGAGAGGCCGAAGAGGCGGGCGGCGAGCAAAAGCAAATTTGTGCAACCTCCGGGTTATGAGGCGAAAAGGGCCGTTTTCCCCAAGTTTCGCCCCGTAAGTATTCGGTAAACCCACCCCCCGGAGGGCGTGAATCGACTGTC
>CAZDSO010000100.1:0-18798 GCA_964508045.1 uncultured Planctomycetia bacterium
GCGCGGTGACCTCGTAGTCAGCCACGGAGCCGGAGGCGGAGTGGCGGGACTCGCGGCGCCGGCGCCGTTTGCGGGAGGCGTGTGTTCCGGGCCACGCGGACACCCGGCCCGGGACCACGGCGATTTGCCTTCTGTTTCGTCTGTTTCATGGTTCGTGACCGGTCACCCGGTTCCCGTCCGTGCTGTGGGTTGCATCAACGCGGCGCCGGCAAAGCACGGCCAACACAGGTCACAGGTGACGGCTTACAGACAATGCGAAAATCTGCAGCCCCCTTGCACTCCTGCCATGGATCGGGGGTGAAATTTCCCGAAAAACCCGTGCACCTCCCTGAGGACTTGACATTCGAGGGTCACCCTGGGGTCTTTCCATGAAGGGGATCTACGAAAAGGAAGGGAGGACCACGACTGATTTGCAGCGCGAAAGGCTCGGCCCGTGTCTCCTTTGCTTTTTGCCGGCACCCCTTCTATACTGAAAAAGCAGGGAGACGTGGCCCGATTCCCGCATAGCGAGGAACAGAAAAGGAGGAGATCATGAGCAAGGGAACCTTGTGGACCGTCTTGTCCGCGGCAACGATGCTGGCTCTTTCGGCCTGCGGCGGGGGCGGAAGCGGGGGGGAATCCAAGCCCAAACCCGTGAACTGGAGGGAAATCGATTCGCTGGGCGTCCACATGAAGATCCCGGACGTATTCGTGAAAAGCAAGACCGGTGCGGCGGATTCCGACCAGTACATCCACAAGAAACACTCTACCGCGGTCTTCATCAGCATCGAGACGCTGACCATGCCCGAGGGAGGCCTCGAGGCCGTGTACAGGGAGGAGTACGCGAAACGCGCCAATGAAACCCGGAGACGCAAGAAGAGCAATGACGCCTACATCTTCCACAAGAAGAAACAGGACATCACCCTGGACGGCAAGAAGGCCTTCGAGCTCGAACAGGAGTTCTTCACGGGGACGGGGGACACCAAGGCCCGCAGCGTCGAGGTCAACGTGGACCTCGGCAACGGCAAATTGCTCACCCTGAAGTGGCAGGTGGAGGGGATCGAGGAGATCGACTGGGACAAGATGTACAACCGCTACTTCAAGGAATCACGGGCGAGCGTGAAACTGAAATGAACGCCCCGGGATGCGTGAGGGGGCGTAAGCGTGTCTTCGTGTATTTGAGGGGGGTGCAGCCGCCCCTGGACCCATTTACGAATACGCGAATGCACAACCCCTCTCGAATCCATGGTGCTTTCCCATACAGGGGACAGACATGACTCGCTGGATCGCATTCGCCGCGATGGTCCTTTGTCTTTCGGCCGGCCCCCTGGCGGCCCAGCAGGAGGCGTACACGCAGAAACGGGCCGAACTCGAACCGGGCGACCACGAGGGACTGTTCGAGCTCGGCATGTGGTGCCTGGGGCGGGGCGGCCCCATGGAACGGTACGCGCGGGCGTGCTTCGAGGACCTTCTCGACGCTCCCGGCGACGTCCGGGACCGCGCGACCTACCGCCTGGCGCTGTGGCACCTGAACCGTGGCCGGGGCTTCGCGGACGCCAAACTGGGCGTGGACCTCCTGGCCCGCGTCGCCTCGAGGGGCGCCGAGATCCCCGCCGGGCGGGATCTCGGGTTCCGCCGGGAAACGGTCGCGGCCCGCAAGCGGGATCTGATCGAAAAAGCCCAGCGAGCCCTCGTAGCCGGCAACGTCGAATCCGCCGCCCGGATCCTCAACGAGGCCAGGCGCCTTCCGTTCGGAAAGGCCTCGGGCGAGTACGATCTCGACGACGCGCGGATCCTCGACAACATCGCCCGGGCGCTGGCCGAGGCGGAACGCGCATGGAAGAAGTTCGCCGATCCGAAGCTTCCCGTGGACTGCCCGAAGTGCAACGGGACCGGCTTCCAGAAGTGTCCCAAGTGCAAGGGCAAGGGGGAGATCCGGGTGAAGACCGACCCGAAGCGGGTCCTCACCCCCGAGGGCTTCAAGTACGAACCCGGCAAGTGGGTGACCCGCAAATGCGCCCACTGCGGGGGAAGCGGCAAGATCCCCTGCAAGGCGTGCCGCGCCACGGGCGTGGACTTCGACCTTCTCCCCAAGGGCCGGAAGCGGGACTGGTATCGCTTCGGCATGTGGATCGAAAGCAACGCCGAGCGCGAGGACCCCATCCTCGCCGTGGAGCGCGTCTTCCAGGAAGTCGTCGACCACCAGCTCAAGGTTCCCGCTTCCCTCGACGCCTCCATCCGGTTTCCCCTCATCCCCCCAACGCGGGAGAAGATGGACGTCGCTTCCCTCAAGCGCTACTGGGAACAGGCCACCCCGAAGGACAAGCTCGACTTCCTCCGGAGCATCACGATCCTCTCCGCGCGATGGATGGAGCCCTTCTTCTTCCAGGCCCGGTCCCGGCAGACCCTCGGGGTCAAGGAACCCTTCGCCGATCGCCCCCGCCTCGTGCCCCTGCCTCCCGAGATCGTGGGGTCCGACCCCGTCGCCTTCCAGAACCGCTGGGTGTCCGTGATCGGCGAGATCCAGGGCAAGAACCTCCGGGGCTTCTGGCCCGAGGACGTGTCCTGGATCCAGCTCCGCGGACGGCAGGGCTCCCACAACCTCCAGATTCTCGTCTGGAAACCCGCCGCCCGCGAGAAGCACCGGATCCTCTCGGAAATGCACCGGGATTTCGGGTACCTTCGGAGGTTCCTCTGGACCTACCCGTTCACCCTCGAAGAGCAGATCGACAAGCTCCGATCCGGAACGAAGGTCGTCCTCTACGGCCGCACGATCTTCGAGAGCGGCGGCTATCCCTCCCACGCCCTCGAGGTCTGGTCCGTGGACCCCGTGTCCGACCGCCGCGGCCTCAAAGCCCCCGACGGCCCCCCGCCCGACCCCGAGGCCTTCTCCGACCTTTCCGCCCGGGCCGCCTGCCTCCACCAGAAGGCCATGGATACCCTGCGGCGCGCCGGCGACGACGAGGACGCACGCGAAACGGCCCGGGGCGCCGCCCTGGCCTGTCTTCGGGACGCCATCGACCTCTACCAGCGGGCCATGGTCTCCGACCCAGACGACGGGGTCCTCCAGGAAAGCCACGCCGAGACCCTGCACGCGTTGCACGCGATCCTCCGCGGCGAGGACTGGCCGCGGTGAACCCCTCTCAGGCCTGGAAAATCGTCCCGCCCTCGTAGCGCCCGAGCAGAGCGGACTCCACGGCCGCCGGGTCGAGCCCGGACAAGAGGCGCACCTCCGCCTCGGGGAGCGCCTCGGCGATGTCCAAGAGCAGTCTCGCCTTGGACGCCATGCCTCCCGTGACGTCCGGGCCCACCCCTTCGGCCGCCTCGAAGGACGCCAGCGCCTTCCGGTCGAAGCGGGGCAGGACGACGGGGGCGGCTCCCTCTTCCGCCGTGCGGTCCAGGATGCCGGGAACGTCGGAGAGGACCGTCACGGAAGCGGGGCGAAGAAGGGCGGCCAGGTGGAGGAAGAAACATTCGGTCGAGAGAATGGTGAATCCTCGCGCGATGTCGGGAACGGCGTCTCCGAAGATCACGGGCACGGCGCCGGCGTCCAGCAGGGCGCGGATCGGGGCTTCCGCGAAGGATTCGATCTCACCGTCGCGGGCCGTGCACGCGGAAGACGGCTGGACGGGAACGGCGGGAAGGCCCGCGTCGCGGAGAGCGCCGACCACGTCACGGTCCAGATCGAGCATGGCGCGGCGGGTTTGGTGAAAACCTACCCAGCCTCCTCCGCCGGCGAGCCCCTCCCGGACGGCGTATCGCCGGGCGGGGAAATGGCCGAAGGAGCCCCCGCCGTGGCCGATGAGGAACCGGAAGCGCCCTTTTTCACAGGCCCGCGCGACCGACCGGGCCACGGCGTCGAGGAGGGCCCGTCGCAGCGTGCTGTCCGCGGACTTGTCGGTGATGAGGGAGCCGCCGAGTTTCAGGAACTTCAACGGCATCGATTTCACTTCCCTCCGACCTCTTCCATCAGGGCCTTCGCTTCCGCATGGTCCGGGACGAGGATCAGGGCCATCCTCAGGCATTCCCGGGCCCAGTTCCTCCCGATCCCGCCGCCGGAAGCGAGAGCCGACCGGGCGGCCGCGATCCACAGCTCCTCGTGATGGGGCCGGAACGGGATGATCTTGTCGCGCAGGTCGTGATAGGACTTGTCCGCGTGGTCGGGGCCGATCTGCCGCCAGTACTTGTGCTTCTCCAGGAGGATGTCCATCCGGTTTTCCCCGGAGAACCGGTAGGCGGCGGCGAAACGGCGGGTCGCCTCGCGGACGTCCCCCTGGGCGAGGGCGTTCTCGGCGTCCCGGAGGTTCAGGTCGACCTCGCGCTCGTCCTCGGGATCGATGGGATCGTCCGAGGGCTTCCAGTAGCGGACCGGTATGTCCATGGGCCAGGGATCGTAGTTCTTGTCCGCGGTCAGGAGCTTGACCGAGCCGTAGTTCTCCTTCCACCAGTCCATGATTTTTTCCGACGTCGCCTTGCGCTCTCCGACCGGCTGGTCCGCGAAGCCGTCCGCCTCGAATCTCGTGGTGTAGGGCACGAGTTCCTCGAAGGCCTCGGCCGCGAGGGCCGCCACCTGCGGGTCCTCCTCGGCCAGTCCGCGGATGATCACGGAGATGTGGGACTTCTGCTTCAGCTTGCCCAGCCCCGAGGCGAGGATGACGCGGACGCCCGGGTCCTTGTCCCGCTGGATCGCCACCCCCATCTTCTCCATCGTGTAGACGCTGAAGAGATCCGCGATGACCTTGGCGGACCAGCGGCGGATCGGCGCCTCGAAGCGCGAGGTGTCGGACGGGTACATGTTCAACGCGTCGAGGGCCCCCGGGATCATCGTCTCCGATTTCCGCATGCGAGAGAGGATGTTGCACGCCCGGGACCGGAGGTTCTGGAGCGGGAACTTGAGGCCCCAGTTCAGGCCGGGAATGGCTTCCTCCCCCATGTTCTCGAGCTCCTCCTGGGCCTTTTTCCAGTGGCTCTCGGGTTTCGCGCCGAGCCCCAGCACCGTTTCCTTGAGCTCCTGCGAAACCTCCAAGGGGATCGTCGGATCCTCCTCCATCTCCGGGGCCGCCTCGCTCTGCCCCTTCTTCTTCCCGTCCTTCTTATTGGAACTCTTCTTCTTGCGGGCCCCGCCTCCGGCGCCCCCGCAACCTTCCAGGGTGACGGCGGACGCGACCGCAAGCACCAGCAAGGGAAGAAAAAATGCGGAAAAAACGCCCCGAACGATCCGAAAGGAGAACGCGGATGTCATCGGTTGCATTTCGATTCCTCCAAGGGATCCGGTTGCCGTTGTCAGGGGTGGTGATGATACACTTCGCCCGCCCTCCACGGCAAGGGCCGATGCTCGACGAGGAGACATTCGCGATGCAGCTGTGCTGCAGCTGTTCTCATGGGGCGCGGGCTGACGTTCGTAGTGAGCCAACGAAGCGCAAGTGGTGTCGCATCCCACTCTTTTTGAGATTGCCGAGCCAGGAAACTCGTGGCTCGGGGGCCCGCCGCCGCCTGTTTTGCCAATGCAAGGGCTATGGCGGGTCCTTCGGAGACCCTCGCCCTCCAAAACAGATCCATTGAACCGATACGTTCAGGGGCGGAGAAGGTTGCAGCGCGAAAGCCTCAGGCTGTTGCGCCCTTGCCGATTTTCCCGGACAATGGGAAACATCCTTCTTGAATGCCCGGGACCATGGCGAAGCGATACGTCATCCGAAAACGAAGACCCTACAAGAAAGTCCTCGTCGCCCTGCTCTTTTTCGGGGCCGTCTTCGCCGCCGCCTATTTCCTGTTCCGGGGCGGCGAATCCGAAGTGGCGAGGGTCATCTATTTCAACACCCTCGAGATCAACCGAAACGGGGACGCCAGGACCTTCGAGCAGGGAGACGAACCCGTCGCCCTGCTCTCCGGCGACCGCATCGTCTTCGGGAAGAAACCCGCCGTCGTCGAAACCGTCCCCGGCGACCGCCTGGAAATCGCAACCTGGGGCGCCCCCGTCACCCTCTCCGGAAAGCCCGAAGCGCTCGCCTGGAAACTCGAGGCCGGTGAAATCAACGGCGCCTTCGCCTCGGACACCTCGCGGATCTTCGCGCCTCCCCTCGTCGTCACGCCGGAAACGGACGCTTCCATTCGAATCATCTCCCCCGCCGACGATACGGACATACTCATACGCTCGAAACTGAAAGGATGCCGCGCCGAGGTCCCCAAGGTCCTCAGGCTCACCCTCGAAAACAGCGATGTTCTCAAGAAAGGCGATTTCGTCGAGTCCGTCGTCCATGCGGACGTCTCCCGCCACATCGTCCGATCGCACCTCCGCGGAACGGGAGGCTCCATCCACCTTGTGGGCCTCCAGGGCGGACCCACCGTGAAGATGGGCGACGGCGCCGTCGCCTGCGTCGAGAACGGGAGGGTCCAGTGGGCCGCCGGACCCTGCACCTCGGACACGCCTGTTCCCAGGCCCCCCCCCGAGGAAGAAATCGGTCCCCTGCCCGGAACGACCCCGGAACCCGAGCCGGAGCCGGAACCGGAACCGGAACCGGAACCGGGGCCCGATCCTGAACCCGAGCCCCCTGCCGAGGTCCAGCCTGCCCCGGAGGAACCCGCGCCCGATCCACCCGCACCCGCTGAAGACCCCCCCTCCCCTGGCGCGGACACCGAGGAACCTCCCGTGGAAACGACTTCGCCCCCTTCCGAAACCCCTCCGGGTCCGGAAGAGGACGGGGCGGGAATCTCGGCCCCTCCCGGCGAAGAGGAAGGCTCCCCCGAGATCTTCGAGGAGCCCGAGGAACCCGAGGGAGGCGGAGACGATATCGAGACCTATCAGCCGCCGACGGAGACTTCCCCGTCCGTCGCGGAGGAGGAAACCCCGGACTCCGTCCTGCCCGCCATCGTGGTAGTGCGCGGCGCGGTCCACCTCGAGCGCGACGGCGAGATCATCCCGCTCTCCTACGGACGGAAGGCGTTGTGCGAGGGCGACGTCATCCGGGTGGGACCGGGCGGCAAAGCCCGTGTGGAGGTCCTCTCGGGAATCCAGTACGTGCTCGACGGCACGAGCGAATTCCGCTATACGGGGGAGTGACACCCGCGATCAGAAGAGCGATTCCGGCACGAAGACCACGTCGCCCGGCTTCAGTTCCAGGTCCAGTTCCTCGTTGCCGAGTTCCAGAATCGAGGAGAGGGGAACGCGGAAGGTGACCTTCTTCCCCGTCTTGCCTTCCCGGATCACGACGGTGGAATTCGGCGCCGCGAGACGCGTGAATCCCTGGGCGAGGGCCACGGCCTTCGAGGCGGTCAGGCGTTCCGCGCCGATGGGAAACGCCCCCGGATGGTTGACCGATCCCAGCACGAACACGCGCTTCTGCTGGGGCACGTGCACGCGGTCCCCGGGTTCCAGGTAGACGTCCAGATCCATGTTCCCCAGCTGTTCGATGGCCAGAAAGGAGATGCGGTAGGTCGTCCGTTTCCCGCTCTCCTCTTCCCGGACCAGGAGGATCGCCTTGCGGTCCGCGTCCTCGTCGAACCCGCCCGCCAGGGAAATCAACTGGATCAGGCTCAGCGTGCCGAAGGGCGGGATCGAGAAGGCGCCGGGCTTCTTCACGTTCCCCATGATGTAGACCTTGCGCTCCGCGAACTCCAGCGGCAGGACGGACACCTGGGCCTCGAAAAGATGGTCCGCTTCGAGTCGCGTCCGGATCTCCTCCTCCACGCTCCGGATCGTCTTGCCCGCAAACGCGACTTCTCCGATGAGGGGAAAACGGACCTGTACATTGCGCGGCAGGCGGATCTGCATCGTGAGTTCGGGATGGCCGAACACGGTGATCTCGATCCTGTCTCCGGGAAGGAACTGGAACCCCGTCCTCGCCATCTTCTTGGAGGTTTGGATCAGCGCCTCGAGGTCGTCGGACAGCTCGAAGGTCTCCTCGTTCCGGGGAACGGGGCGCTCCAGGGTCCCCGGATCGACCTGCGCCTCTCGTTCCACTTTCTCGATCCTGGGCGTCGAACAACCGGCAAGGAACGCCAGGAAGACGGCCAGGGCTGCGGGCGAAAGGATGGGGGGTGCATTCCCGATCATGACCTATCCTCTTCCAATTCAAAGAATTATAGGGAAAAACCACCGAGAGGGTCAACAAGAATGTTGACTTTTGTTTGATTTGTTGGTTATGATAATTTTGTTGGTTATGTTGGCGAGACAAGGGGAAAGGAGTCGCTGCAGAGTCGCTGTAGAGGAAGAGGCGCCGCCTGCGCTTGCACGGCGATGCGGTCAGAGAAAGGAAATCGCCTCGGAATCTCTTGCAGCGCGTATGGTTCGAGCGATGCACCATCTTGATTTCATGGACGGCTTCTCCTACATTGGCTGTAGAGGTCCGAAGGGAATCCGGCGAGGCAGGGGGGAGATAGGTCGGGCCTCAGGCTTGTAGGAGGTGATCTATGCCTTTGTTCAAGATCGCAATCACCTGTTTGCTGATCGTTTCGTTGTCGGCGCCCCTTCTGGGTGGAGAGCCGCCCGGAGATCAGCCTGCTGGACCGCCCGCGGAACAGCCTTCGGAGCCGGGCGCGGAGCCCGCGCCGGAGGACGCCGGTCCGCAGAACGGCCGCACGGCGGAGGAAGCCGAGTTTTCCCTGGGGGAGGAGGGATCGGCGCAGCTCAAGTTCGCCGACGGGACGGTGGTGACGGCGGAGGAGAATGCGAGGGCGAAGGTTTCACGCGAGAAGAAGGAAGGCGCTTTGTGGTCGTTTCTGGGGCTGGAGGAGGGTTCGTTCCATGCGGAGGCCCAGGGGGGGCCGGTGGAATACATCCTTCCCGGCGTGAACCTTCTGGGGGCGGGCACGTCATTCGACGTATCGGTCACGCGCGTGGACAAGATCGAACTGGTGATTTCGAACCAGGGGCCGGGTTCCCTGGTAGCGACGGACACGCTCGGCGACATGCAGGTCCTTCTTTCCGAGAACCAGGGCATCAAGGCGCTGGTGGATCCGGGGGGCGCGCCCACGCTGTTCCAGACGCAGGAGGGGAATCAGTGGCCCGTGACGATCGAGACCGGCGGTGGGCGTCGTGAGGTGGGTCCGGGTGAGGCGTTCGAGAGCGAGGGCGGCGGCCGTGGGAGTCTTCGGGAGGAGGTGAAGGGGCGGATCAACACGGAGCCGCCGACGGAGATGGTGGAATACCTTTACACGGTGGACACGGGTTTCGAAGGCAAGGCGAAATTCACGTTTCGTGACCGGGGTCACGCGTACATATCGGAAGAGACGTCCGTGTCGCTTTCGGTGGTGAAGCGCAAGGAGGGTGAGGAGCGCATGTCGATGGTGAACCTGGAGGGGGGGGAAGTCCGTTTCGACCTGGGTCCGGCGGCGCTTCTTTTGAAGACGTCGGTGGTGACGGTGCAGGGCCGGGGAGCCGTTTTTTTTGCGGAGGCCCGGGAGGGATTCGACCGGTTCCGGAATCTTCGCGGCGAACCGATCCGGGTGCGCGCGAAGCAGGAAAAGGGCCCCCTCAAGGAAGGTCTGGTGTCGGAGGTGAAGCCGGGGATGTCGCTTCTGGTGAAGCACGGCCCGGATGTAGAGGGGATCGTATTCGAGGTTCCGGAAGAGGCGTCCGGGGAGATGGTCTTCCGTGTGCGGGGGAAAACGCTTCGCATGCCGGCGGGAGGAACGCTGCGCTTCGGGGAAACGGGATCGACGGTGACGGTATCGGTCCCGACGCCGGAGGAGGAATTCACGGCCATCATCCCGTTGGGAGAGGCGATCGCCGCGCCTTTGGACGCTGCTTTGCATGATTCTGGGGACCTCGTGGAGACGAAGAACGTGAGCCCGTAGGTTCACACGCCCCCTCGCGCGTCTCCGCGGCCCCGACCCACACGAGCAGGTGGGGGAGACAGATGGCTTCGAGGCGCGCGCGGGCCCGGGCGATGGTCTGGGCTCTGTTTGGCCTGTGCTGGGGACCCGCGGCGGCGGGTCAGGACATCCTTCTTTCCCCGAAGGAGCAGGCCACGTCCATCCATCTGGGGGACACGTCCTACGATCCGGGCGACGGGTTCCCGCTGGGTCCTTTTCGCCTTCATCCCTTTCTCCGCCAGCAGGGGGAATTCGACGACAATCTTTTTCTGGAGGAGGAGGACGTCACCCTGGGGCTGTACTACCAGGCCACGGGGGGACTTCGCGTGGATCTTCTTCCGGGGGCCCACGAGATCAGCGCGGGGTACAAGGGGCGTGCGTACGCTCTGTTGTTTTCGCAGGGTCCTTCCTTCGAGGACGGGGAGGCCGAAGCACGGTACGAGAGCCGTATCGAAGCGCTGACGCGGCTGGAGCACGTGGCGCAGCTTCGCGGGGCATTGGGGTTTCCGTGGGGCCGTTTCGCATTGACGGGCGTGTACGAGCGCCTCTCGGATCCGCTCAATTTTGCGTACACGCGGCACATCCGTCGAGACGTGTGGAGTGGGGAATTCGAGGGTGCGGCGGAATGGAACCGTGCGCGTTTCGAGGGGGGGGCGGCGCTCATCCGGTACGATTTTCACGGCGCCTTCGACTACCTGGATGACGTCCAGTGGCAGGTGTTCGGGCGGGCCGGGTGGCGCGTGGGATCGAAGTTCCACCTTTTCGCGGAGTACCTGTACGGCCGGATCGAGTACGGCGACCTTTCCGCCTCGGAGGAATCGCTGTTCGGGAGCCACGGGGACCTGGAGCTTCACCGGGTGTCGGGAGGGGCGCGGGGACACGTGACGTCGAAGCTGGAGGTGCTCTTGCAGGGTGGCGCCACGTACCAGCGCATTCTGGGGGGGCCGGAGCAGGGGGGCCGGACGGGTTTTTTCGGGCAGGTGAAGGTTCTCTGGACGGCGACGGAGCGTCTGTCGTTCGAGGGGGACTATCTTCGCGACGTTCAGATTTCCCAGCTGTCGAGCTACCAGATCGTGGATCGGGGCGAGTTGAAAGGCACGTGGTGGTTCTCGCCGCGGGCGTTTGCGAAGGTGTACACTTACGTGGAGAACACGGCTCCCTCGGAAGGCGAGGATTTTTTCCGGTATGCCGTGGGTTTCCAGATCGAATACCGGTTGTACCGGTGGCTGTCCTCGGGATGCGGATGGGAGTGGCGTGCGCGGGAGTGTGATCTTCCGGGATCGCGTTTCCGGAACCATCGGGTGTTCGGTCATCTGACCTTGATCTTCTGACCGTCACGAGGTCGATCGAGCGGGAGGCAAGCGACGTGGAAAACGAGACGCCGAAGACGGAGGGGATGGGCGCGGAGCTGGAGCCGTCGGAGGTGAACCTGCGGGACTACCTCCGCATCATGCTCAAGCATGTGTGGGTGATCATCGTCTTCTTCGTGGTGGTGGTGGTCGCCGTGGCGGTCCACACCTTCCGGCAGCCCGAGATCTACCGGGCCACGGCGCGGATCAACATCCGCCGGGAGATCCCGGAATTGAGCCAGCTCCAGAGCCTGTGGAACTTCTACTCCACGCAACAGGAATACATGGAGACGCAATACAAGATCATCGCGAGCAAGAAGGTCGCCCGGAAGGCCTACGAGCGGTTGCGCCTGGGCGATCCGGAGAAGGAGGAGGGCGCCGTCACCTCGTTCCAGAAGGGGATCGTCGTCGAGCCGGTCAAGGACACGTTTCTCGTCGACGTGAGCTACGAGGGGACGGATCCGGACAAGGCGGCCCGCTACGTCAACACGATCGTCGACGTCTACATCCGGGCGCACAACCTGGAGAAGGCCGCGCAGAGCATCGAGGCGGAGAACAGCATCAAGAAGGAGATGCCCAAGATCAAGGAGAAGCTCTCGAAGGCCGAACAGGCCCTCCAGGACTTCCAGGAGAAGAACAACCTGCTTTCCTTCGAGGAGAGCAAGGCCCGGCTCAACCGGAATCTCGACGCCATCGAGGAGGAAATCCTGAGGCTCGAAAAGGAATACATCGACTACGACATCCGCAAGAAACGCATCGAGAACGCCAACGGCGACAACCGGCTCCTCTCGCTGGAATTCGTCCAGGGCTCCTCCATCATCAACGACCTCAAGATCCAGGTCTCGCGGCTCCAGGAGAAACACATCGAGATGAAGGCCCGCTGGAAGAAGTGGCCCGAACTCGACACGCTCCGGCAGAAGATCGAGGAGAAGAAGGAGGAACTCCAGCGGGAGATCGACATCATCACCAACGGCATCCTCACGCGCTTCGAGGACGTCAAGAAGAAGCTCGAGAAACGAATGGAGGAAAAGGCCGACGTCACCAGCGCCCTGAACGAGCTGGAGCGGAAGAAATTCACGTGGGACCGCCTCCAGAACGAGGTCGAACAGCAGCGCAAGATCTACGAGGACTACAACGCCCGGATGAACGAGATCTCCGTCGCCTCCGGCGTGAGCATGAGCGAGATCACGCGCCTCGATCCCGCCGAACCCCCCAAGAGCCCCGTCAAGCCCAAGAAGGCCCTCAACCTCACCATGGCCGCCGTCGTGGGCCTTCTGGGCGGCATCGGGATGGCCTTCTTCTTCGAGTACATCGATGACACCGTCAAGTCGCCCGAGGAAGTGGAACGCTACCTGCGCAGTCCCCTGCTCGGCATCGTCCCCCGCTTCGGACGGGACCAGCAGGAGGTGAACCGGGACCTCAAGACCTTCCGGGACCCCAAGTCCACCATCTCCGAGGTCTTCCGGTCCATCCGCACGGGCATTCTCTTCTCCTCCCCGGAGAAGGAACCCGCCTCGTTGCTGGTCTGGTCCGCCGGCACGAACGAGGGCAAGACGCTCGTCACCATCAACATGGCGATCGCCATGGCCCAGGCCGGCGCCCGCGTCGTCATCCTCGACGGAGACCTCCGCAAACCCCGCATGCACAATGCCTTCGGCCTCGAGGCCGAAGACGGCCTCTCCAGCTACCTCTCCGGACAGAAGGAACTGTCCGAACTCCTCATCGAGACCGATGTCGACAACCTCACTTTCCTGCCCGCCGGACCCACCCCGCCCAATCCCTCCGAACTCCTGGGCGCCGAGCGCATGAAAGACCTCATCCAGGTCCTCCTGTCCCGTTTCGACCGCGTCATCATCGACTCGCCGCCCGCCATGGTCGTCACCGACGCCGCCGTCCTCGCCGCCATGGTCGACGGCATCATCCAGGTCGTCGCCGCGTCCAACGTTTCCAGGAAAATCCTCGCCCGGGCTCTCGAGCAGATGGTCAAGTTCGGAGGCAAAAACCTCGGCGCCATCCTCAACAAGGTGAAATCCAAGAAAAGCGGTTACGATTACTACGCCGGCTACTACTACGGATACTACGGATACAAGAAATGACCGCGAACCGGGAGATGCCGTCCGCCGGTGCCCCGAGGCCCTCCGCAGAGCGCCTGCGGCGGTGCCTCGAGATCGCCGGCCAGATCCTGATCGCCCTCGTCGCCGTCGCCCATCCCGCGCTGTTCGGATGGCTTCCCCCCTTCGCCGACGGCCGGGCCACCATGGACGTCTCCCTCGCCGAGTTCCTGCTCATCGCCCCGGCCCTTCTCCTCTTCCCCCTCGCCGTCGCCATCCTGCTCCTGAAACCCGCCCCGTTCTCCCTCCGGAAAGCCCTCCCCTTCCTCCTCGGAGGCCTCTTCTTCCTCTTCGTCCTTCTCCAGATCCTGCCCTTGCCCGACGACCTGCATCGGGCGCTCTCCCCCGCTTCCAGGCCGCTGATGGACGATTCCCTCGCCCTCGCCTCCGATGACCCCGGCGGACCGAGAACCCTGTCCATCCTCCCCCATGACACCCTCATCGCCCTCCTGCGGTTCGGCGCCGCGCTTTCCGTCTTTCTCGCCTCCTTCGTCGTCATCCGGTCACGGAAGGATTTGCTGCGCGTCGCCGTCCCCGTCGTCGGCGCCGGGGCCCTGCTCGCGTTCCTCGGCATGATCAAGGCGCTCGCCTCGCTGCAAGGCGGAACCTCCCTCGCCTTCCTCTTTCCCGAAGGCGGCGGCGGGACCCGCGCCAGCGGACCCTTCATCAACGCCAACCAGTTCGCCGGGCTGATGGAAATCCTCTTTCCCGTGAGCATCGCCCTCCTCGCCTGGGTGCTCCACGTCGCGCGACGCGAGGGCGAATCCCTCAAGGCCACCCTCAGGCGGCTCTCCGGGCCCGGCGCCCGCGCCGTCCTCCTCGCCCTCGCCTCCCTGCTCATGGCGGGCGCGGTCCTCGTCTCCCAGTCCCGGCTCGGCATCCTCTCCTTCCTCGCCGGCGGCGGCGTTCTGGCCGTGCTGCTGACGGGAAAGAGCCGCATGCGCTGGCGCGCCATGGCCGCCGGCACCCTCGTGGTCCTCGGGTTCTTCCTCTACCTGGGCCTCCAGCCCGTGCTGGACCGCTACGCCCTCCTCGTGGAGGTCGACGAGGTGGACCGGATCCGCGCCTGGAAGATGGGCGCCGAGATCGCCGGGGATTTTCCCCTCACCGGTACGGGACTGGGCACCTTCCGGCGCATTGCCCCCCTCTACCAGCCGCCCGACCTCCACGGCGGCTACTTCCAGACCCACAACGACTACCTGAACATGGCGTCCGACGTCGGCCTCCCCGGCCTGGCCCTGCTCCTCGGCATGGCGGCCGCCTGGATCGCGGCCGTCTTCCCGGGGTTGAAACGGCACGGCCGCCTGCGTCCGGCCTTCACGGCCGCCGTCCTCGCTTCCTTTTGCGCGGTGGCCGTCCACAGCTTCGGGGACTTCAACCTCCAGGTCACGCCCATCGCCGTCCATCTCGCCCTGATAGCCGGGCTGGGCATGGCCGCGGCCTCGCTTCCGGACGTCGACGCCGGGCGGGAAAAAGACGTGCCCGTTTTCGAGAAGGGGGATCCGTCTTGAAGACCGGCTTGAACATCCTCGTCTTCGTTGCGTCCCTGCTCGTGGCCCTCCTCGGCGGATGGAAGACGCTCCGCCTCTACCAGGCGCGCTACGCCTTCCGCCTCGCGGAAAACCTGTACTACGACAGCGACAGGAATCCGCCCCCCCGCTGCCGGGAGCGCCTCGAAACCTCCATCCGTCGCGCATCCGGCGATCCAGAACCCCACTACCTGCTCGGGCGCATCGCCGCACGCGAGCGATGCTTCGAGGACGCCGTGGACCACCTCCAGAACGCCGTTGGGATCAACCCGTTCGACGGGAGAGCGCTCTACTACCTCGGGCTCGCCTTCGCCGAACAGGGCGAGAGGGAGAAGGCCTCCGAGGCCATGGTCCAGGCCGCGGAGACGGCTCAGAACAACGCCGCTCTCCAGTTCCGCGTGGGATACTACTTCTGGAGCTGGTGGACGCGGGAAGGCCGTGTGCTGATCCTGGAGAAAGCCTTCTCCTTCTTTCATGACGCCGCGAAGGGCGACCTCTCCCTTCTCAAGCGCATCCTGAAGACCATCGAGGCCTACGCCTTCCACTACCCCAATCTCGTCAAGGTGATTCCCGATACCCCCGAGGCGCACTTTTTGGCCGCCCGGTACCTCGGCCGGAACCGCGGGTTGTGGAAGCCGGCTCTCGAGGAGTTCGAGAAGGCGGGAAGCGCGCTGGAGGACCGCCACGACTTCCTCTACGAGCGGGGACTCGCTCGCCTCATGCGTGACGAGGACCCCCGCGACGACCTGCGCCGGGCGCTGCGCATGGCCCCCGACCTCGCGACCCGGAGGAAACGCATCCGGGAAATGTCCTCCTTCTACCGGTTCGCCGATCGCATCGAGGAAGGCCTGGATTTCTGGCGGGAGCTGGAGAAGGCCTTTCCCCGGAATCCGGCGCCCGCCGTGAACTACGCGGAAAACGCCCTCGAACTCGCCAAGCAGTCCATGGCCGGGCCCATGGCCGAGATCGAGGCGGAGAGGAGAAAGGCCCTGCAGGAAGCCGGGGGGCCGAAAGCGAAAGAAGAGGTGAACGAGTTCTTCACGAGAAAAGCCCGGGCGGCGTGGGGCAAGGCCCTGGCCGACGTGGAAGCCTACCTCATGCAGCAACTGGTCGAGTTCCGCGATGAAGCCCTCCTCTGGGTGTTCACGGCGCGGACGCTCGCACTCCAGCAGCGCTTCGATGAAGCCGAACTCCATTTCCGGCACGCCGCCGAGATCGGAAACCACGTCTCCTACTGGATCGAATTCGTGAAATTCCTCCTTCGGCGGGGGAAATCCGAAGAGGCGTGGAAAACCGCGATCCGGGTCAAGGTCCTTTTCCCCGACGACCCCAAGGCGGACGCCATGGCCAAATTGGCCCGCAAGAACCTGGCTCGAGCTGGAGAGAACCGCTAGCCGGCGGATTCGGGTGATCGAACGTGCTGCTCCATCCCACAGCCCTTCCCGACGAGGTCGCAGGCGCTCTCCATGTCCTGCGGGCGGAACTCGGCGCCCCGCCGCAGGCCTCGTTTCCCCGGGATCGGGCCTCGTGCGGCCGCCTCATTGCGTGGCTCACCGCCTCCGGCCTCGGGCCCGCCTACCGCAAGGGGCTTCGACACTTCCCCCATCCGCCCCTGCCCGCCGATGTGCATGACGCCCTCGACGCCCTGCATCACGGGGCCCTCGCCCGGAACATGGTCCTCTTCTCCGAACTCGGGAGGATCCAGGAAGCCGCCGAAAAACGGGGCATCGCCCTGATCCCCCTCAAGGGCGTTCCCGCGATCGCCTGCCTCCACGGGGGCGACATCGCCATGCGCCCCATGGCGGATCTCGATCTCCTCGTCCGCCCGTCCCGCATGGATGAGGCCCTCGCCTTGCTGGACGGGCTCGGCTATGCTCCCGCCCGCTCCCCGATCTGCTCCTTCCTGCAAGAAAAGGCCCGCCATGCCCTCCCCCGCGTTCATCCGAGACGGAAGGCCATGGTCGAGATCCACCGGGGCGCGGACTACGCCTTCCGCGACATGGGCCAGGCGGCCATGCCGGACTTCTTCGCCGGCGCCCGGCGGGTTGCCGTGGACGGACGGGAGATGCTCCTTCCTTCCTGGCCGGCGTGGATGTTCCAGTGGGCCGTCCACACGGTCTACATGGACGTGTACTCGAACAAGATGCGAGACCTCTACGACATGGCCCGGCTGCTGGCCTTCCACGGCGACGAGGTCCCGTGGAGCGAAGTCGTCGACCCGTGCCGTACACTCTACCTCTTGCGGCCGCTCGCCATGGGTCTCGCGCTCGTCGAGGACCTCTTCGGCGTCGCCCCGCCATCGCCCTGGAAGGAGAGGCTCCGCGCCCTGGCCTTCCCCCCCGCCCCCGTAAGGGACCTGCCGGTATGGCTGATCCGGAACAACCTCGTCGACGCCGTCCTGACGCGACGGATCCCCCTTTCGGTCCTCTCCGCGTTGTGCCTGGCTTCCCATCTTCCGGGGTGGACGCCCCGTCTCGTCCGCGAATTCCTCCGGATCTTCGTCTTTCCTCCGCCCACCCTGATCGAGAAGCAGTACGGCCTGCGCCGGGGCATCGTGGGGACGCCGTGGATGTACCTTCTTCGCGCGGGCCACGTCCTCGCGGTGATCGCCGACCGCCTCGCGCGGAAACTTCTCTCGCTCGTGGCCGCGGGCGGAAGCGGACGAAGGTGAGGGCGGGACGCGTAGGGATTCCAGTCAGCCATGAGCCTTCGGCTCTCCCGGAAACCATGAAAACTTGGAGGGCGAGGGCCCTCCCGAGCCCACCGATGTGGCTCGCCGGGAGTGGTTCGATGGTTCGACCTGGTTCACCATCGCCCTGAGGTACGTCGAAGGGCGACAGGCTCACGACTTGCTGGCACCGCGAAACGTTCATTCCCCTCCACGGCACCTTTTGATAGCCTTCTCGCGTCATTCATGAAAGGAAGATCCATGAAGGTATCCATCGGGGCGAAGACCGTTCTCCATCCGCATCCCGTGCTGATCGTGGGCAGTTTCGACGCGGGGGGAAAGCCCAATCTCGCGGCGGTGGCCTGGGGCGGGATCTGCTGCAGCAAGCCCCCCGCCGTCGGGGTCTCTCTCCGGGAGGCCACGAAGACCTTCCACAACATCAAGCACGCCGGCGCCTTCACCGTGAACATCCCCTCCGAGGCCCACGTGCGGGCCGCCGATTTCTGCGGCGTCGCGTCGGGGAAGGACACGGACAAGTTCGAAAAGGCCGGCCTGACGCCGGTGAAGAGCGAGGTCGTAAACGCGCCCTACGTGGGCGAGTTCCCCTTCATCCTGGAGTGCCGGCTTCTTCGGGCGGTGGAGATCGGCCTCCACACCCAGTTCATCGGCGAGATCATGGACGTGAAGGCGGACGAGGAGGTGCTCGGCGAGAACGGCCTTCCCGACATCGAGAAGGTCCGCCCCCTCGTCTACGCCACGGGAAACAAGCAGTACTTCGGCGTGAGCGGGCCTTTGGGCAAGGCGTTCACGACGAAGGACCCCTGATCAGCCGGCACGGAACTGCGCCGGCAAGAATCCATGGATCCAAAGTGAAGTTGTTTGCCGATTCCAAGCCATGCGCCAGGAACATTCGTTGGGGAATGGATCGACGACCGCGTGAATCCGGAGACGGGTCGCCGTTTCCGGGCGGACGCGGAGAAGGGTTGTCTCCTCCTGTTCGCGGACCGCGAACTGAAGACGCTTGGAACCTGCCCGGGGGTACCCGGGAAGCGGTGAAGGATTCGACCCCGCGCTGTCATTCCCCGAGGCGCGTCACGCCCGGGAATCCGTCGAATCCCCGGTCGAAGGAGAAAACAGTCTCGATGCGATGTCGTTCCATCTCCATCAAGTACGCGCGCCCGATCTCCTCGAGCATCCTGTCGATATCCGCCGAATTCCAGGTCCTCAGGGGGGTGCACGGGGTTTTTCGGGACCTTTCACCCCCGACCCATGGCAGGAGTGCAAGGGGGCTGCAGATTTTCGCATTGTCTGTAACCCGTCACCTGTGACCCGTGTTGGCCGTGCTTTGCCGC